>JAHEFT010000033.1 GCA_024640025.1 Chromatiales bacterium | reverse complement strand
GAATTAACTATAAATATATACAGTAATGCGGGTTTGATCAACTCCCGCCTGCCAGCGCTGTATTTCCTATCGGTTTTGGCTGAATTTGCTACACTGGAGTGCAGGAGACTCAATGACCGAAGAACAAAAAAAAGGCTTTTTTACCCAGTTGAAGGATCGCAAGGTTATCCGGGTCGGGATAGCCTATCTGGTCATCGGCTGGGTCATGATGCAGATTGGCGAGGTCACTTTTGAAGCGTTGACCCTGCCGCCCTGGACACTGACCCTGCTGATCGTTCTTGTTTTGCTGGGCTTTCCGATCGCGCTGGTGCTGGCCTGGGTTCTGGAAGTCACCCCTGAAGGCATTCACAAAGACCCGGCTGGACAGGTAGCAGTGATTCCCGAAACTGCAGTCGTCGAACCGGACGCCGGTGCGCCGCCCTCCATTGCGGTTCTTCCATTCGATGATATGAGTGAACATGGCGACCAGGGCTATTTCTGTGAAGGCATCGCGGAAGAAATCCTGAATGCGTTGTGCAAGGTGGCGAACCTGCACGTCGCCTCACGCGCCATGTCGTTCCAGTTCAGTGGAAAAGGCGCCGATGTCACGGAAATTGGAAAGCGCCTCAAAGTACGGACCGTCCTGGAAGGCAGTGTCCGCAAAGCCGGAAACCGGCTCCGGATAACCGCTCAACTGGTCAACACGTCAGAGGGTTATCACTTGTGGTCACGGCAGTATGACCGGAACCTGGAAGACATTTTTGAAATCCAGGAGGAAATCGCCGATTCCATCGCCAATGCGCTCAGCGTGACGCTGAAACGAACAGCGGACAGTTCGCAACAGGTGGATACCAAGGCCTATGATTTCTTGCTGCGCGGGCTGAGCTATTTTGCCAGGCAAAATATCCAGGACACGATTTATGCCCGGCAGATGTTCGAGCGGGCGCTGGAGGTGGATCCGGAATACGGCCGCGCCTGGGCGGGATTGGCTTATACCTATGGTTTTGAGCAATTGTATTTCAACGCCAGTAACGTAAACCGCGAAGAAGCCCTGCGCACCAGCAGGAAAGCCCTGGAATTGGCGCCGGACCTGGCTGAGTCCCACGTGTCAGCCGGTATTGCGCATTGCATGGTCGGCGATTATGGACAGGCTGATACTGAATTTGAACGAGCCATTGAGGTCGACCCGAAAAATTACGATGCCTGGTATTTTTTTGGTCGCAGCAAGGTGCACGAGGGTGACATTGAAAGGGCGCTGAAGCTGTTCATCCGCGCCGCGTCCGTCCGGCCCGATGACTTCCAGAGCGTATTGCTGCAATCCCAGCTTTACCACAGCCTGGGAGACTCGCAGCGTGAAAAGGAATCGGCGCGGAAAGGAATTGAGCGGGCCAGGTCGGTGCTCGAACTCAACCCGGACGACAACAGGGCCCTGAACATGGGCGCCTTTGCCCTGCTAAGACTGGGGGACACGGAAGAGGGCGAGCGTTGGATGGAGGCATCCATGGCCAAGGCGCCGATGGATTCCATCGTTCACTACAACGCAGCCTGCTTTTATGCCCTCGCCGGAATGACAGAGAAAGCCATGGATTGCCTGGAGAACTGCAAGTTCAAAGTAGGCAGCCTCAACCGGGAATGGCTGTTGCATGATTCAGATCTCGATAGCATCCGCGATCAGCCCAGGTTTGCGGATCTGCTGGCGACGTTTCCCGAGTAAAAAGGCGGGACCTACCAGCCGCCGCCACCGCCGCCACCTCCGCCACCGCCTGAGAATCCACCGCCACCCGAGCCGGATGAAGACCCCGGGGGAGAGGATGCCGAAGCAACCGCAGATGAAAAGGAGTCGCCGAAACTGGCACCCAGGTGGCTGAGCGCATTCATGCCGTGAACCTGTCCGCTGTACCAGGCGGGGTGATAACCGGCCTGTCGGCGGACTTCCTCGGGCATCTCGCGGGCAAAGCGCTTGCACCAGTTGTTTTCAACACCCAGCGCGTAAGCGTAGGGCAGGAAAGCCTCGAAAACCTCGGGTGTCAGGGCGGGCGAGCGCATGCGGTCGAGCCGGTCCTGTTCAGCCGTATCCAGGTACATTTTGAAGCCTTCGATTTCATCCATTACCCTGCGGCCGGCCGGAGTCGGTGCCCGCATCAGGAAGACAAACAGGCCGTGCAGGCCCATCGTGAGCACCAGGTAAGAAATCCAGATCGGCGGACCGCCATCGAAAAACACTGCAATGATCGCAGCTGTAACCGAAATCAGGACAGGCGGCGCCAGGTACACGCCATTCAAGTGGAAAAGGCGTCCCAGGTACTCTTTTTTCAATGCCTTTTTCAGCGCTTTACTGGCGGTCTGGAATTCCTTGTAGTTGTCATTATCCATCGCGATCACAGAGGTTCTGCCCGGAAGCAAAGCCTCCAGTACAGACCGCTCACCCGGGGTCAGAAGCACGCCAGGCGCGCCGGGCAATCGCCTGAGAGTGAAGTCCTCGTCGTCTTCATCAATGGCCAGTTGTCCCTTGACGGCAAGGCTGATAACGGCTGCCGTGAAGGCATCGCGGTCAAACGACATATCCTTGACGTAGCGGGTCGCTGCCGGTGACAAACCCACAGGCGGCTCGAAGCGGGGAATGATCACACCCTTGTCCGGATCCCGGCCCACCTTGTGCCAGGCCCAGAGGTACCACCCCAGGGCCGCCAACAGGCCGAGCAGGAGAACGATGGCGGCCGCGTTATCTTGCAGGAACCAGCCGATTTTCTTGCCCGGTTCGGGTTCCATAATCAACCCTTTGGGCCAGGCCACGGCAATGGTCATGCCTTCCCTGGGTCTGAGCGCCCGGGTGCTCTCAAAGCGAACGGTCCGGTCATTGATGATTTCTGCGGTTGCGTCGCTCTGTGTGAGTCCGTACGACCCGGTGTAGACGTCCAGGGCAAGCTGGCCGGCGGGAACACTGAATGGCAGGGTCACCGTGACGATTGCATGTTCGATCGGGAAAACCCAGCCGTTACCGATGGCGTTGAAATAAAGCTCGTCGTGGTCGTCGAAAAAGCCCAGTTGGCGGTTGGTCACGAATTCCAGTTGGTATTCGTGAACGCCAGGGGTCAGCATCCGTTCTCCGCTGCCGGCATAAATCCGGACGCCGTTTGACAGGTTTTTCGTGTGCCAGGCTTCCGGCTGGCCATTTCGATTGACGAATAGTGGAATGAAATCCACTTTCACGTGATTGCCGAATCGATCGGTGTAGCTGGTGGGAAAATCGCGATAAATTCCCCGCTGGATTTCGCGGCCTTCGGCCTGCACCCGGATGGTCTCCCTTACGGTCAACTGGCCGTTTTCCCGCACCTGGATATCGGAACGGTATTCCAGGATCCGTTCATCGGCCCCTGCCAGCAACGGGAGCAGGCAGGCAGCGAGGAGGGCCAGGAGGTTGAGAAACCGGTTCATGCCGGTCCCAGGTCGATTTCCGGAACGGCACGCTGGCTGGCCAGTTCGATCTCGAAGAACGCGGCCGTCAGGAAGCCGAATGAGCGGGCGATGACCATCGAGGGAAAACCCTCCACCAGGTTGTTGTTGTCGCGCACACTGCCGTTGTAATAGCGCCGGGCGAACTGCAGATGTTCTTCAATCTCGACCAGGCTGCTGTGTAGCTGTTGAAATCCTTCGCTGGCCTTGAGGTCCGGATAGTCTTCTGCGAGTGCGAACAGGCGCCCGAGAGAGCGGGACAGCCCGGATTCTTCATTTGCGCGGTCTGTAAGTTTCATTTCCGGGTTGCCGCGTAACCGGGTCACCCGCTCCAGCGCACCGGATTCATGTGTTGTGTAGCCCTTTACCGTCGCCACCAGGTTGGGAACCAGGTCGTAGCGCCGCTGCAGTTGCACATCGATGCCGGCCCAGGCTTCCTTGACCTGGTTTCGCAGCCGGATCAGGCGATTGAAGGTCCATGCGGCCCAGGTGCCAACAATGAGTGCAACGATCAGGACGGTTAGGGTCACCAGCAGTCCGGCGCGTCAGAAAGGCAGGTCGAGTGCGCCGTTGATGAAGCGGTTCAGCGGCGCCGCCCGCCGGAAGCCCTCGGTCACCTCATCGATAAATCGGGGTTTCCGCGCGTGTTTGGGCGGAACTTCGGTCATCACGTAGAAGCTCTTGCGCTTGAGATCCTCGATATGCACGTGCTGGGCATCAAACCCCTGGGGCGGGCGCTTCAGTGAGTCCCCCTTTATACCGCCGACTTCCTTCACCTTCGTCGCATTGCAAATGCGCGCCCAGGAACGTGAATTGTCGGCAATATAATCGCGAATGGCGCTCAACTGCGGGCCTGGCGGCTGCCAGATTCCGCCGCCGTAAAAAAGTCCGTCCGCGGCCAGGTGAACATAGAAGCCCGGTGCGTGTGCGTCCTTGCCCGCTTCGTGGCGGAACTGGACTCCGGCGTGAGTCTTGTAGGGACTCTTGTCTTTCGAGAACCGGGTGTCGCGGTATATCCGGAACATCGATCCGCCATGCGGCTTGGGATCCGCAATGTAATGAGGGGAAATTTCAGCCAGGCGCGGCGCCATGCAGACGATGAATTCACCGATCGGGTTTACCACGGATTCGATGTAGCGACTTTTTTGCCCGTTGAACCAGTCGCGGTTATTGTTGACCTGCAACTCATCAAAAAAAGTAAAGAAATCCTTCGGAAATCCCCGGAATTCCGTCATTGGTTTCCTCCTCGTTTCAGTGAACTGGCGACCGGCTACTTTGGTGTTTCAGTGACCGCGGGTCCAGGCAGCAACTCAACCGGTTCAATGTATCCCGTTCCATAGCTCCCATACGGGCGCGGATACCATGGATAACCACCCCAGGGGCCGCCCCAGGGGCCGCCCCAGTATCCGGGAGGCCCGTACCAGGGGCCGTACATTGGACCGTAGAACGGATCGTTAAAGCCGCGATAGCGCATAACGACTTTGCGTTTTTCCCACAGGACCAGGTCATCGATCTCAACCACCGGATAGCGGTAATCGAATTCCTCGAGTTTTTTAACTTCAATCCTTTGAATGGCGCCGGTCACGGTAATTTCACGGCCGGCGGCATAGACCATGGGGTCGAGAAAGCCGGGTTGACAGCCAATGAAACGTCCAGCCGTGCTGTCGTTGGTTTCCGGCCGCAGGTACTTGCCGAGTTCACGTGAGAGGATTTCGATACAGGATTTATCGGCTTCTACATGGGTGGCAACGATGATGCCGCCCCAACGCACGTCAGCCCCGAAAACTGAAGATTCGACCCTGGCGGGTGAGATGTCCTGGTAAGTGCCCTGGATCTGTTCAGGGATCGTGGTGCAGGCGGACAGGGTCAGAAAGAAGGCCGCGATGATCAAAAGACGCATTGTAATTTCCTCTCGAAGAAGTTCTCATTCATTGGACCGCAAACTTCACCATTTATCTTACATCAAGCCGACTTTTTTTTCGGTCGGAATTCGTGGATGGCCTGATTCAATTCGCCAAATGGCGGCGCAACCGGTGCGTACCGGCTGCGCGTGTAAAGATGGGCAATCCGGTAGATGGTTTCTGAATCGCCGGGTAGCCTGCGAGAAGCCGTTGCAGCCACCTCGATAGCGCCGTCTGAGGGAAGTGTTGCAATCCCGGCTCTTTCCAGGCGCTGCAGGAACGTGCGCCAGGCTTGCTGGATGGGGTCCTTGCGGCCGGGCCCCTTGATTCGCAGAACGATCGGGAAAATGATGACGCTGAACAGGGCCAGGGCAATAAACAGCGCGCTGACCAGCATGGCAGGGCTCATACGGTCGAGCCCAAACGGCGCGAACAGCTGTGCCTGGCGGTTGGCCCCGTATTCGATGACCCAGTCGTTCCACTGTTGCTGCACCACGTCCACGCTGTTGCGCAATCCCCGCAGCCAGGAATAATCGAACAGGTGGCGCGACGCGTTCAGTGCGCCCAGAGAACCTTGCTGGACCCGCAGAGGGGAAACTGCCGCCGTTGGATCGACCCGGGTCCAACCGCGTCCGCTGAACCAGACTTCCGTCCAGGCATGGGCGTCGGATTGCCTCACCAGGATGTAATTACCGAGGCCGCTGTACCAGCCGCCCTGGTAACCCGTCACCACCCGGGTGGGAATGCCCGCCATGCGCATCATGACAGCGAAAGAAGAAGCGTAGTGCTCACAATAGCCGGTCCGCGTATCGAACAGAAACTCGTCCACCGAATTGGCCCCCAGTAAAGGGGCTTCGAGCGAGTAATGAAACGGCTCCTGGTTGAAATATTGCAGCGCCCGCTGCACGAATTCCGCATCACCAGGCGTTTCCTGCCGCCATCGTTCGACCAGTTCGCGTGTCCGCGGATTGCTTTCATCCGGCAGATCCAGGGCCTGCAGGCGGATCGGACTGGACAGCTCGGGGGCGTCCATAAAATCCGGGTTCGAGATGATTCCGTACTTGAACAACTGGATGACCGGTTGGCGCCGGATAAGCTGAAAGTCCAGGGTCAGACGGGAGTCGGGCGGTATCGAAGCCGGATAGTCCAGCGCAAACAGCCAGTTTCTCTCGTTGGGTTCCAGCTGAATCGTATAGTCCCAGGCGTTTTCTCCCGGATCGGGAATTTCAGCGGCATCGATGTTTCTGCCGTAGAAGCCGCCCTTCCAGGTTTTACCGTCGAACCGCCAGAAAACCGGACCCCGCCAATACAGTTGTGAAGCGGCCGGAACTGCACCGAAAAACTCGGCCCGGAAAGCCGGGCTGTCGTCCATGAACAGGTTTTGAATACTTCCGGGCGACATCGAGTCGGACAGCCCGCTCTTGGAATCCAGCGTCGAGTCGGGGATTCCCCACAGCGGGCTCGCCAATCTCGGGAAGAAGATGAAAAACGCCAGGCCCACAGGCACGGCAAACGCCATCAGACGAAAACTGAATCCAAGCTCCGACAGCAACGAAGTCTTTGCCGGCGGCGGGCCGGTGTCATGAGCCCAGGCCTCGGACCGTTGCAGCTGGGTCAGCGTCACCATGGCCAGGATTGTGGTCGCTCCGCCATAGAAGGGCATCAGGACGCCCTGGGAAAAAAGATATTGGGTGGCGCACAGAAACAGGCTGAAGCAGACCACGAGGCGGGCATCGCGAATCCGGTAACATTCAACCATTTTCAGCGCCAGCATGACGCTGAGCAGGCTGACGGCTGCCCGTCTGCCGGACAGGTCGTGATAGGACATGAACAGGGCAATCAGCCCCAGGGCAGTGGCCCCGTGACGAATCCACGGCGGCAGCGGCTTCCAGCCGTTAAACTCCGACCCGATCCGCCAGAGCAGTGGCGCCAGGGCCGCAACCAGCACGGCCGGCGGCATACTGACAAGCTGCGGCAACATGGCCAGGAGCAGTGTCGCGATGAGCCAGACCGTGGTTTTTTTTCCGGGGCCGTTCATGACTTGTACAGGGCCAGTATCTTGAGGCAGGCGTCCCGGTGTTCTTCGCCGAGATCTGCGGGCAGGGCGTCGCTGGGCATTTCCAGGCTGTAGGGGATTTGCCGATGTTCGGCCCTCAGCACCCACGCTGCGAGGATGGAGAGTTTCTCTTCAGTGTCGCCGGACCCCATCAGGTACCAGTTGAGTTCGCAGGCTTCTTCACTGGGAGACTCCATTACCCGGGAATACAGTTTCTGGTGACGGGCGCTGGTCCGCCAGGCGATCCGCCGCAGGGGGTCGCCGGGTTGAAATTCCCGCAGCCCGTGGAAGTGTTCGCCCTCCCCCTGGTGCGCAGTGCCGTAGTCGCCCCGGCCCGTCTTGGGCAGGGCTGGCGGATGGGTTGACGGTTTCGGATAAACCAGGCAGCGCGCGGTAGGAATGACGACTGACCAGGCGCGAAACAGGCCGAGCGGAAAGCGGTTCTCGATCCGGAACGGTTCCATCGCAAGCCATCCCCTGCGGTCCGTCATTTGTAAAACCGAGAGTTGCCCGGAATGTTGAGCGGCCAAATCGATGCAATCGACCGATTCCGGAGAAATGGCCTGGATGGCGAAGCGGTTGCGGTCCTCGGGATTTTTCAACAGGACTTTGAAACAGGCGGGCTCCCCTGCGAATACCGGTTTGGCGCGAATGGCATCAACCCGCAAACCCACAGCGTTGCGGTAAGCGAGCAGGGTGGTCAGCTGCGCGACGGCGGCCAGCAGGAACCCCAGCATCAGGGTCATGTTGTTATTGAAATTCAACCCGCCGATGGCCGTCAGCGCCAGCAACATCCCGAACCAGAAGCCGAATCGGGTCGGCATCACGTAGATGTGGCGGTATTCGAAGGTCAGCGGCAGTTCGGCCGGGCCACGACGTTGCCGCACCCGTTCAAGCACCCAGTCATTGAAGCGCTGTCCGAGACCGGATTCTGCGTTGGCGATGGTACTCGCTTGCGTCATGTTCCGTCCGTGGAATGCGCGGTCAGGGTATCGGGACCTGGGCCAGGAGTTCGTTTATCTGTTCTTCCGGGGACTGGCTGAAACCGGAAGTCGGGCTGAGCCTGTGCCGCGCCAATGCGGGAAACACGGTTTTTACGTCCTCGGGCGTGACGAAGTCCCGGTTTTCCAGGAAGGCGAGCGACCGGCTGGCTCGCAACAGCGCCAGGCCCGCGCGGGGCGAGAGCCCGGTTTCGAACCAGCGGTCGTCACGGGTTTCCTGCAGAAGCGCCTGGATGTAGTCAAGAAGGTTTTCACTGACGTGAACCTTTTCACAGTCTTCCTGCAGGGCCCGGATGTCGTCCGGGTTCAGCAGGGCGGACGTGCGGTCCAGCATACGGGCCCGGTCTTCGGTGGTCAGGAGTCGGCGCTCCTCTGCCGGATCAGGGTAGCCCAGGGAAAAGCTGAGCAGAAACCGGTCCAGTTGTGAATCGGGCAACGGGTAGGTACCGACCAGGTCCAGCGGGTTCTGCGTGGCCATGACAAAAAAAGGACTGGGTAGAATGTGCGTCGTGCTTTCGATGGTGACCTGGCCCTCCGCCATGCCTTCCAGCAGGGCGCTCTGTGTTTTGGGCGTGGCGCGGTTGACTTCGTCCACCAGGATGACCTGCGAAAAAATCGGGCCGGGATGAAACTCGAACTCATCCTTGTCACGCTTGTAGATCGAAACGCCGAGAATATCCGCAGGAAGCAGATCGCTGGTGAACTGGATTCTCTGGTAATCAGAACCAATAACGCGTGCGAGTGCATGGGCCAGGGTGGTTTTTCCGACACCGGGAACGTCTTCAATGAGGAGATGACCGCGGGCGAGGAGGCAACAAAAGGCCAGCCCCACCTGGTTGTCCTTGCCAAGCAGAATGTCGTTCACGGCTGTCCTTGCTTCCAGCAGGCGCGCGTGCCGGCCGGCGCTTCCCTGTTCCGTTGAGAGTACTGTACTGTTCATAGTCCCTTGTCCAGTCAATTGAGATTGCAGTCCCTGTCAGGCGGGAAGTATACCATTCACTCGAAAAGCCGGTATATTCAGGTACGTGACTGATTCGATTCCACGCGCGGCCCTGATTTTACCCGGAGGAGGCGCCCGCGGTTCGTACCAGGTCGGGGTTCTCAAGGCTATCGATAAAATCAATGGCAACGGAAGGAATCCATTCCCGGTGATTTGCGGAACCTCGGCGGGCGCTATCAACGCCGCCGTGCTGGCGAGTCACGCCCATGAATTTACGACAGGTATCTCCCGGCTGGAACATTTCTGGTCGACGATGTTTTGCTCGAGGGTTTACCGAACCGATGCCTGGACGGTTCTGAAAACGGGATTGCAGTGGGCTTTTTCCCTGGCGCTGGGCGGGCGGCTGGTTTCACACCCCAGGGCGCTGCTGGATAACCAGCCCTTGCGTGAATTTCTTGAACAGACACTCAGGTTAGACGGTGTGGGCAAAGCCATTGAGCAGAATGCCCTGCGCGGAGTGTGCATTACAGCGTCCGGATACACTTGCGCCGCCGCGATCAGTTTTTACCAGTCCGTACCGGAGGTAAAGCCGTGGGAGCGGGCCCGCCGTTTTGGCGTTCCGGTCGAACTCAAGGTCAGTCATCTGTTGGCGTCGGCCGCCCTGCCGCTGCTTTTTCCCGCCGAGCGGATCGGCAACGAATTTTTCGGTGACGGGGGAATGCGGATGCTGGCGCCACTCAGCCCGGCTATTCACCTGGGTGCAGACCGTCTCCTGGTCATCTCCACGCGCGACGAAAAACCCGACCCGTCGCCGGTCAAACGGGTTCCTTACCCGTCTCTGGGTGAAATCGGCGGCTACCTGCTGGATACCATTTTCATGGATACGCTGAATGCCGACCTGAATCGCCTGAGTCGCATCAACCGCACACTGGCATTGCTTGGGGAGGATCAGCGCAATGAATCAGGGCTGAAATTCATGGATTCCCTGGTGATCAGGCCCAGCCGGGATTTACGCGAAATCACCCACCAGCACATGGCGGAAATTCCCCGCGCTGTACGAACCCTGTTGCAGGCGCTGGGTGGCTGGGGCAGGGACTGGCGCATGGCCAGCTACCTGTTGTTCGAGTCGGCTTACTGCAGGGAGTTGATGAGAATCGGCTATGAAGACGGACTGCGGCAGCAGGAGGAAATAAAGGCGTTTCTTTCCGGCTAGCGTCCGGTGGCCGGTCAGGAACCGGGAGGTTCGGTTCCTTCGATCTCGGCCCGGGTGAATTCATCCACGTCAATGACCGCCCTGGCTGCTTCCTGGGCCAGCCTGACAGTGGTGGCCTGTTCCTCCGTGATCACTCCGCTTTCCACGGCGCGCTGCACCAGGGTCTGGTAGTTTTCATACGTCACCGGCTCATTGAGGGCGTTGCGAATGGCGTTTTCGGCGTTGGTCGATGTCAGGGCCAGGTGAAACGCCGTATGCACGCGGCCGCTGGCATCGTCCTGGTCGGAAATATAAACACCGGAAACCAGCCGGTCGCGGCTCTCATTCTCCGTCAGCAGCAACCGGGCTACTTGCTTGCCGGTGCGGTCGGAGGGTGGCGAGTAAGTCATGCCCAGCGGGAAAATGATCCATTTCACGATCGTGCCGATACCGGGGGCGGGAAAATTAGACAGCACTCCCTTGAGGCTTTCCTGGATCGTATACAGGCTGTCGTCCATCGCCCATTGCAGCAATGGCAGGTCGTCCTGCGGCCGCCCATCGTCTTCGAATCGCTTGAGAATCGCGCAGCACATGTACAGATGGATCAAGGCATCGGCCAGGCGGCCCGAGAGCTTTTCCTTGATTTTGAACCGTCCGCCAAGCACGACCAGCACGAGGTCCGATGTGAAGCTGAACGCCGCGCTCATTCGTGTCACCTGGCGGAAGTAACGGGCCGACGCGCCTTTGACGGGAGCCCGGGTGGCGAAGCCCCGGGTGAGGCCCAGCAGCCAGGCCCGCACCATGTTGCTCATTACGTGTCCCACGTGCGCGAACAGGACCTTGTCGAAATTCTTGCGGGCCCCGGGCCTGGGATCGCGGGCTGCTTCCATTTCCTTGAGTAGCCAGGGGTGCGCCCGGATGGCGCCCTGGCCGAAAATGATCAGGGAACGTGTCAGGATATTGGCCCCTTCCACGGTGATGGCGATGGGCACGGCCTGGTAAGCATGCGCCAGGTAGTTCCGGGGGCCGGTGATGATGCCCTTGCCGCCATGAATATCCATTGCATCGTTGATGCACTGGCGATTGCCCTCGGTGAGCTGGTACTTCAATATGGCAGACAGAACGCCGGGCCTTTCGCCCTCGTCCAGCGCGACCATGGTCAGCAGACGCGCCGAATCCATTCGGTAGGTACGGCCGCCGATGCGTGCCAGGGGTTCTTCAATACCCTCGAATTGCCCGATCGGGATATTGAACTGTTTGCGGATACGGGCATAGGCGCCTGACATCAATGCAGACATCTTCCCACCTGCGGTCCCGAGTGCGGGCAGGGAAATGGAACGCCCGGCAGCCAGGCTTTGCATGAGCATGCGCCAGCCCTGCCCGATGCGGCTTTGCCCGCCGATAATCCATTCCATCGGGATAAAAACGTCTTTGCCCCGCGTGGGTCCATTCATGAAAACCGCGCCCACCGGCATATGGCGGTTGCCGATCTCAATGCCCGGTGTATCGGTGGGAATCAGCGCACAGGTGATGCCAAGTTCAACTTTTTTACCCAACAGACCATCCGGGTCCCGCGCCTTGAAGGCCAGGCCAAGAAGCGTCGCCACCGGCGCAAGCGTGATGTAGCGCTTGTTCCAGTTCAGGCGCATTCCGAGCACGTTTTTTCCGTTGTAGCGCCCTTCGCACACGATGCCCTCATCGCTCATGCTTGCGGCGTCGGAACCCGCTGATGGCGACGTCAGTGCAAAACAGGGGATGTCCTCGCCGCGGGCGAGTCGGGGAAGGTAGTGGTCTTTCTGCTCTTCCGTTCCGTAATGGAGCAACAACTCGCCCGGCCCGAGTGAATTGGGCACCATCACGGTGATCGCCGTGGTCAGGTTACGGCTGGCGAGCTTCATCACCAGGGCGGAGTTGGCCTGGGCGGAAAATTCCAGTCCCCCGTATTTTTCTGGAATGATCAGTCCAAACATCCGGTTTTCGCGGATGAAATTCCAGATCGGCTCAGGCAGGCGCCGGTGGGAATCGCAGATGTCCCAGTCATGCGCCATGCGGCATAGCTCTTCGACCGGCCCGTCAATGAAGGACTGCTCTCTCGGCGTGAGGGACGGCGCGGGTACTTTCAGCAGGTTCCGCCACCGCGGCCGGCCGGAGAATAATTCTGCTTCCCACCAGGTGGTGCCGGCGTCCAGGGCTTCCTGTTCGGTCTCCGAAACCCGGGGAAGGGCTTTGCGGAACAATCCGTAGAGCCGGTCGCTGATCAGAAGCCGCCGCAGGGGAGTGATGGAAAAGCCGATCAGGACCACGGCCACGATACCGTTGGAAAAACGGAACCAGCTCGGAACATAGAACAAATGACGCAGTTCGGTCCAGGTGACGGTCAGGCCGACCATGATAGCCATGAATAAAAGCAGAGGGGTTCGCTTGTAAGCGAGGATGATGACCGTGAGGATCAGGATGAGAAAATAGAGTATTTCCATCTGCGACTGCAATCATAGGGTTGGGGGGAATAGGGGGTCAAGAATCGCGGAATGCCCGTTTGCGCCATTGGGCAGTTCCCCGTAGAATTAAGGGGATATATAGAAGGATTTTTCAGGAAACTTATATCGTTAACTAGATGATATAAATCATAAACATAGCAGGAGTTTTTAAGTGCAAGTCGAGAGAACCTTATCCATAATAAAGCCTGATGCGGTCGCCAAGAATGTGATCGGTGAGATCTACAGCCGGTTCGAACGTGCCGGTTTGAAAATTGTCGCTGCCCGCATGAAGCACCTGTCACGCGCAGACGCCGAAGAATTTTACGCGGTTCACCGCGGACGCCCGTTTTTCAATGACCTGGTGCAATTCATGACCTCCGGTCCTGTCATGATCCAGGTCCTGGAAGGCGAGGGCGCCATAGCAAAGAATCGTGAGTTGATGGGTGCGACCAATCCAAAGGACGCGGCGCCGGGAACCATTCGCGCCGATTTCGCGCAGAGTATCGACGCCAACGCGGTGCATGGCTCTGACGCACCTGAGACTGCCGCAGTCGAAATCGCATGTTTTTTCAACGGGGACGAGATCAATTCGCGCTGAAGCTGGATGACTGTTACTGAAACCCGCATCAATCTCTTTGATCTGGACGAAGTCCGGATGCGGACTTTTTTCGAATCCATTGGAGAGAAGCCGTTTCGGGCGCAGCAGTTACTTAAATGGATTTATCACCAGGGGATCACTGATTTCGATCAGATGACCAACCTGAGCGTGGATTTGCGCCGGCGATTGCACCAGTTGGCCGAAGTAAGCCCGCCGCGCATCCTGAACGAACAGGTATCGCTGGACGGAACCACCAAGTGGCTGATTGGTTTTGGCGGCGGCAACGCCGTGGAGACGGTTTTCATTCCCGAAACCAGCCGCGGAACGCTGTGTATTTCCTCGCAGGTGGGTTGTGCCCTTAATTGTACGTTTTGCGCCACCGGCGCCCAGGGCTTCAACCGGAACCTGTCGACTTCCGAAATCATCGGGCAGGTCTGGCTGGCTGCCAGGGCGCTGGGTCATGAACGCAACGGCACACGGCGCATCACCAATGTAGTGTTGATGGGAATGGGCGAGCCGTTGCTGAACTTCGACGCCGTTATTCCGGCCCTGTCGCTGCTGCGCAACGACCTGGGTTTCGGATTCGCCGCCAAGCGGGTGACCTTGTCCACCGCGGGGCTGGTTCCGGGAATTGACAGGCTCAGGGAGACGATAGACGTTGCGCTGGCTGTTTCCCTGCACGCGCCGGAAGATGGCCTGAGGGAGACCCTGGTGCCGCTGAACCGGAAGTATCCCATCAAGGAGCTGATGCGCAGTTGCGCAGATTATGTTTCGGACAAGCACAAGCGCACCGTTACTTTTGAATATACGCTGATCGATGGTGTGAACGATCATCCGGAGCACGCCCGGCAGCTCGTCAAACTGCTTCGACGTTTGCCCAGCAAGTTGAACCTGATTCCGTTCAATCCCTTTCCCGGCACCCGCTTCCGCTGTTCAACAGAATCGCGAATCCGTGAGTTTCAGGAGATCGTCATGGCGGGAGGTCTGATCGCCACGGTCAGGAAGACCCGGGGCGATGACATCGATGCGGCCTGCGGTCAGTTGGCAGGTAAAGTGCTTGACCGTACGCGCAGGAGCCAGATGCTTCGCGACCAGAGACAAGGGGCCTGATGTGTTGAAAATTTTAATCCTGGTGACGGTATTTTTTCTTGCGGCCTGTACTTCCACGCCTGATAAATCCGATCAGTCGAAGCTTAAAGCCGCCGAGACCAACACGGCGCTGGGCCGGAATTACATGGATCGCGGGCAGTATGAAATTGCGCTCGAGAAGCTGAAGCGGGCAGTCGGGTATGACAAGACCTACGCCCCGGCGCATACCATGCTCGGTGTGTTGTATGAGACGATTGGCGAAACGGAGAAAGCGGGCGAGGAATACCGCCTGGCGCTGCGTTATGACCCGGAAGATGGCAGCGTCAACAATAACTACGGCGCTTATCTTTGCGCCAACGGAAAACCCCAGGACGCTGACAAGTATTTTCTTGCCGCCGTTGCAGATCCCTTTTACCAGACGCCTGCAGTTGCGCTGGCGAATGCTGGTTCCTGCGCCCTCGATCGCGGCGATCTGGACAAAGCTGAGTCGTTTTTGAGACAATCGCTTGCGTATGACGACCAGCAGGGTTCTGCGCTTCTGCCGATGGCAGAGATCAGCTTCCTCCAGGGACAGTATCTGAAAGCACGGGCATTTCTCCAGCGCTATGAGGCGTTGGGCGTGATGGATGAGGAAAGTCTCGTACTCGGCTACCAGATCGAGAAAGCACTGGGCGATGAAAAATCGGCCAACAAATACTGGTTAGAGCTGCAAAAGCGCTACCCGGACTCCATACAGGCTGGCAGGATAGCCGGTCAGGATAGGACATGACGAGCCAGAGAGAATTAATACCCCTTGAACCTGGAGACGTTCTGCGGTTCGAGCGGGAACAACAGGGATTGACCATCGAACGCGCCGCGGCGCAAGCGAAAATCAAATCATCGGTCATCAGGGCGATCGAGTCTGGAGAGACCGGTGAAATTCCCTCGGTTTATTTACGCGGTTACATCCGCAATTACGCCCGGTTCCTGGGCGTCGACACCTCGAGCCTGGAAGGCCAGATTGAGCACATGAAGGGTGCGGATCCCGAAGTGCGAACGGTATTTACTGTCCGGAGCAGGCGCAGCAGTGGCGAAAAATGGCTTAAAGTCTCGAGCTACGTGGTTGCCTCGGCACTCATCGCCACGCTGGCATGGCAGTTCACGCACGAGGCCGTCCGATTTTCCCAGGGTGATTCGGAACTGGTGTCTGCGACTGCCGTGACACCGGATTCCGGACAGTCCACCAGGCCGGAATCCCGCCCGGCAAATACACACCTGAACGCATCCATCGCATCGGTTGAGATGCTGGGTAAGCGAAGTGAGCTGTCGAGTGATTCCGCGGCCGAGCAGGCCTGGGCTGCAATCAGCGGCGCCGGCGCAACCAAGCCGGAAGCAGACTCCCTGGTTCATCACCTGTCCATCCAGACTTCGGCTGATACCTGGGTCGAAATCACCGACGCTTCCGGGAAGCAACTGGAACTGGATTTGATTCGCGGCGGAAGCAGCCGGGAGTATGACGGTACCGGACCTTTTGACGTCATGATTGGCCGCGCTTCCGCCGTGGTCCTGAACATGGATGGAACCGCGGTCGACCTGGGGCCGCACACTCGCGGTAATGTTGCACGCATCACATTGCATTCGCAGTGAGTTCAACCATCAATTCAATCCGGGGCATGCACGACGTCCTTCCGTCGGATATGCACCTTTGGCACAAGCTCGAATCGACCGTTCGGGATGTCTTTGCCGGCTACGGATTCAGCGAGATTCGGGTTCCCATTGTCGAAAAAACCGAACTATTTGCCCGTGCCATCGGCGACGCCACGGACGTTGTCGAAAAAGAGATGTATACCTTCGAGGACCGCAACGGTGATCTCCTGAGTCTGCGCCCGGAAGGAACGGCGGGCGTGGTACGTGCGGTCCTGCAGAACGGCCTCCTGTACGCCGCCCCCGTCAGGCTTTGGTACATGGGCCCGATGTTCAGGCGTGAGCGTCCGCAAAAAGGCCGGACCCGGCAGTTTCACCAGGTGGGCGCCGAAGTCTTCGGCGCCGCCGGCCCGGATGCCGATGCCGAACTGCTCGTCATGTGCCAGCGAATCTGGCGACAACTCGGATTGCACGATTTGCGCCTTGAGGTTAATTCGCTGGGAACCTCCGATGAGCGGGCCAATTACCGTGAAAACCTCCACGCTTTTCTGACCGTCCGTAAAGATCGGCTGGATGACGACAGCGTGCGCCGGCTGGAGCGTAATCCGCTGAGAATCCTGGACAGCAAAAACCCCTCCGTGCAGGCTATCCTGGAAGACGCACCGGTATTGAATGATTATCTGGGTGATGAGTCGCGCCGCCAGTTTTCGGGCTTCCAGCGCCTGCTGGATGGCTTTGGCGTGGCATACACCGTGAATCCCCGGCTGGTCCGTGGCCTCGATTATTACAGCCACACGGTGTTCGAATGGATGACGGACAACCTGGGTGCACAGGGCACCGTTTGCGCCGGGGGGCGCTATGACGGGCTGGTCGAGATTCAGGGCGGTAAGCCATGGCCCGGTGTGGGATTCGCGATGGGCCAGGAGCGCCTGGTTGAATTAATGAGAAGCCAGGCCGAGCCTGACGGCGCTGCGCCGCATGTTTACCTGGTCATGGCCGGTGAAGGCACGGTGGCAGGCGGTTTGCAGCTGGCAGAGAAGCTGCGTAAAGAAGTCGAAGGTATCCGGGTGCAATCGAATCTTGGCGGTGGAAGTTTCAAATCCCAGTTCAAGCGCGCCGACCGGAGTGGAGCGCCTCTGGCCCTTGTTCTGGGTGAAGATGAGCTCAGCCAGGGGCAGGTCACCATCAAGCACCTGAGAAGCGATTCAGGACAGGAAATGGTTGCCCTGGAAGACTTGCAAATCTGGTTCCGAAATTACCTTTGCGTGTTAAACTAACCCGTTTACGTTTTGAGAAATTATCATGGTCGAAGTCTACAACGCCCACGAACAGGGCGAGATTGTCAAAAAATGGCTGAGTGAAAACGGCAGTGCCATCGTCATGGGCCTGGTGATTGCATTTGGCGGCCTGTTTGGATTCAAACAATGGCAGACCTGGCAGGTCAACAACCGCCAGCAGGCCTCGATGGAATACGAGGTGATGGGCGAACTGCTTTCCGCGGGTCAACTCGATGCGGCGGTAGCCAATTTCCAGAACCTGAAGGATGACTACCCCGATTCGGCTTATACCTCGATGGCGGCCATGGCGTTTGCCCGCGCCCGTATCGCCCTTAATCAGCCTGATCTTGCGGTCGGGTTGTTCGAATTCGTGATCGAAAACGGGTACCCGAAAGCGCTGACAGTGGTTGCGCGCGAGCGCCTCGCGCGGGTATTGCTTGACCTGGGTGAACCGGCCGCCGCCCTGGAGGTGCTCGACGGTGCCCAGGACATAACGGGTTTTGAATCCCAGTTTGCCGAGGTCAGGGGTGATATCTATTTTAGCCAGGAGCGGATGGACGAAGCAGCGGATGCCTACCTGCGATCTCTTGAGCTGCTTGAGGAAGGCATGGGCGACCGGGCAAAATTGGTGATGAAGCTCGAGTCCATGGGGGTCGAAGTGCCCGTAGCCGGTAGTGACACATGAAACGAATCCTCGTCGTATTTCTGTTGACCATCCTGTTTTTGCAGGGGTGCAGTTGGGTCAAGAGTTGGGGTGACGATGAGCCGGGTGATCCGGCGCCACTGGTGAAATTCAAACCCTCCCTTAAAGTTGGAAAGGTCTGGTCGACCAGCATCGGGGACGGAATGGGCAAACATGGCATCAGCATGGGCCCGGTTTTCTCGTCCGGTAAGCTTTTTGCAGCAGATCATGAGGGAGTACTGGTTGCAGTCGATGCTGAAACCGGCAGGAAGGATTGGCAACTCAAGACCGAACAGCCTTTCTCCGGTGGTCCCGGACTTGACCCGGACCAGATTTACATGGGAACAATCGACGGTCGTGTCATAGCCTATGACCGCAATGGCGGTGCAGAACTGTGGAATGCACAGGTTTCTTCCGAGGTACTTATCCCTCCCGTTTCTGCCGATGGGGTCGTGGTTGTCCGGTGTATAGACGGCCGTGTTTTTGGTCTCGACGCCATCAACGGACGCCGTATCTGGGTCTATGACCACAGCGTTCCACTACTGACCCTTCGCGGCAATGCCGACTTGCTGGTCAGGGGGGGGATGGTTTTTGTCGGGTTCGACGACGGCAGTGTATCGACCCTCAAACTGGAAGACGGCAGCCTGGTATGGAACCAGGCCATTGTTTCGCAGGACGGACGGACTGAGCTCGAAAGGCTTGCGGATGTTGGTACCCAGATGGTGATCGTGGCCTCGGACCTGATTGTTTCCAGTTACAAAAACCGTGTCGATTCGCTCGCGGCGGACTCTGGAAGACTATTGTGGTTCAAGGAGATTTCTTCGGCCACGGGTGTCCAGGTGGATCGCACCAACCTGGCGGTGAGTGACTCAAGAGGCGACCTCTGGTTGCTGGACCGTCGTAACGGATCCACGATGTGGAAACTGGACCGGATGAGAAACAGGGGTCTGACGCGCCCGGCCTTCTACGGCGACTACCTGGTGGTCGGTGACAAGGAAGGCTATCTGCACTGGCTGGACACCGAAATAGGCTCGTTCGTGGCCAGGGAGCGTGCCGGCAAGAAAGGCTTCGCGGCCGCGCCACTATCCGTTGGCACCACTTTGTACGTGCTCACCCATGGGGGCGATCTCATTGCTTACCGTGCAGGTGCGGCGCTCTAGCCTCGACCGGGGCTGTTAGTTGTTACCCGTTGTCGCCATAGTCGGACGGCCGAACGTCGGCAAGTCCACTTTGTTCAATGCTCTGACGGGCACCCGTGATGCACTGGTGGCTGATATGCCCGGGGTCACCCGCGACCGTCAATACGGCATTTCCAGGGTGGGCGGAACCCCCTGCCTGCTGGTGGACACCGGCGGCCTGGTCTCCAATGCTGAAGGGATCGATTACCTGACTGCGAAACAGGTTCACCAGGCCATCGATGAAGCGACCCTGGTTCTGTTTATCGTCAGCGCGCGCGACGGCCTGATGGCGGAAGACCAGGAAATTGCGGGACTCCTGAGGCGATCTTCAAAACAGGTGATCATGATCGCCAACAAGGTGGACGGCCTCGATGAGGACACCGCCATGGCTGATTTCGCCAGCCTGGGGATGGGCGATCTTTTACCGGTTTCCGCCGCGCACCGGCGTGGGCTGGAATCCATGATGTCGGTTGTCGACGAGCATCTTCCGCCTGCACCGGAACCGGACGAGGAAGAAGACAGCGACCGCATGCGCCTGGCCATCGTGGGCCGGCCAAATGTCGGCAAGTCCACGCTGGTGAATCGTTTGCTGGGTGAAGAGCGTGTACTCGCCTTTGACCAGCCCGGGACGACCCGCGACAGCATCAGCGTTTTTCTTGAACGTGACGGGCAGCAGTATGAATTGATCGATACCGCCGGTGTGCGCCGCCGCTCCCGGATTTCAGAAGTCGTGGAAAAATTCAGCACCATCAAGGCGCTGCAGGCCATTGATCGGGCCCACGTGACAGTCCTGATGCTGGACGCCCGTGAGGGCCTGACCGATCAGGACACCACGTTGCTTGGCCATGTTCTGACCCAGGGAAGGGCGCTGGTCATTGCTCTGAACAAGTGGGATGGTCTGGATACGGATCACCGCAAGCGGGTGCGCGAGGAACTTGACCGAAAGCTTACTTATGTCAACTGGGCACAGCAGGTAACGATTTCCGCACTCCACGGGTCAGGGATCCAGGAGTTGATGACGGCCGTGCAGCGGGCCTGGAACAGCGCTCGCAAGGAACTCGGCACACCAGAGCTGACACGGGTCCTGAAGAAGGCATTCGAAGCCCACCAGCCGCCCATGAAGCAGGGCAGGACCGCAAAACTGCGATATGCTCACTCAGGCGGCAAATTTCCGCCACGGATCATTATCCATGGCAGCCGCACCGATACGGTCCCAGATTCCTATCGGCGGTACCTGGCCAATCACTTCATCAAGCACTTCAAGCTGAAGGGCACGCCGGTTTTTATCGACTTCCGGGACAGCGACAACCCGTACAAGGATCGCAAGAATGTTCTGAGCCGCCGGCAAATGGAAAAACGCAAACGCCTGAAAAAATTTACCGGCAGAAAAGCAAAGAAATAAGGACTCCTTTTATAACGTCCAGGACCCCAGGTTGCGTTCGATTTCATGACGGAAGCCGGGTTCATCCGGCGGAATATCGGATGGCCAGTGGTGCAGCAGGTCGCCGTCACGGGCGAACAGGTATTTGAAGAAATTCCAACGGGGCAGAATGTCGCTGGTGTATTCTTCCCGCATGGCGAGAAACAGCGGGTGTGAGTCCTTTCCGATGATGGTCTGTCTTTCCGTCATCGGAAATGTCACGTTGAACTGGCTGGTGCAAAAATTGAGTATTGCCTCCTCGTCTCCCGGTTCCTGCGCGCCAAAATCGTTGCAGGGAACGCCGAGGACGACCAGGCCGGAATGACGGTATTCTTCCCAAAGGGCCTGCAAGCGTTCGTATTGCGGCGTAAAACCGCATTCGGATGCCGTGTTGACCAGCAGAATGGGTTGTCCGGTCCAGCGTTCCAGCGGCATGCTGGCGCCTTGTAAAGAACGAAATACAAATTCATGTACACGCATGGTGGTTACCTCGTTGTTTAAACTAAAATACTATCGATCATGAAAACAATCCAACAAGAATCGACAGCAAAACTCCTGGATGGCATCAAGGTCAGCGCAGCGGTCATAGAATGCGTGCGCGAATCCATTGAAGCCCATGTCGGCAAAGGCGGGCGCCGGCCCGGTCTTGCGGTCGTGCTGGTCGGCAGCGACCCGGCTTCATCCATCTACGTGCGCGCGAAACGCCGCGACTGTGAGCGGGCCGGAATACGGGCGCAGGACTTTGACCTGGATGCACAGACATCACAGGATGAGCTTTTGGCCCTGATCGACCGTCTCAACGACTCCCCTGATGTCGACGGCATCCTCGTGCAACTCCCGTTGCCGCCGCATATCGATGAACCGGCGGTGACCAACCGCATTCATGCGGACAAGGACGTTGACGGTTTTCATGCATTCAACGTAGGAAAGCTGGCCCTGCGCCAACCCGGGTTGCGTCCGTGCACGCCCCGCGGCGTGATGGCGCTGCTGCATTTCTACGGCATTGCCAATCGTTCCATGCATGCGGTCGTAGTGGGTGCGTCAAACATTGTCGGGCGGCCGATGGCGCTGGAGCTTCTGTTGACCGGCTCGACGGTCACCGTCAGTCACCGGTTCACCCGCAACCTGGAAGAGCACGTGCGCAGCGCTGAACTCCTGATCAGCGCGATTGGCAAACCCGGTATCGTCCAATCGGAGTGGATCCGGCCAGGGTCGATCGTCGTCGATGTTGGAATCAACCGGCTTCCCAGCGGAAAAATTGTCGGTGACATCGATTTTTCATCGGCGGCCGCCAGGGCGGGCTGGATCAGCCCGGTTCCGGGCGGAGTCGGACCGATGACACGGGCGATGTTGATGCTAAACACCGCCGAGGCCACCGGGGTTGGGGTGAAAATGCCCTTCAAGGCCCAGCCGACCGGCTAGCTGGACAAGGCGCTATCTGATCATTCGGGAATTCAGCAGCGATCTGACCTCCGCCGTGGTCTCTGCAGGAATTTCCTCAACCGGCGGATAAGACAGGGGCAGCGCAGCCATGGCTTGCCGGATGATGTCTGCAATCTGCCAGCGCAGGTACCAGGGGTCATCTGCCGGCACACAGAACCAGGGCGCCCAGGGACGGGACGTCTCGTTGAACATATCAAGCACGGCTTCATCGTATGCTTCTCTGAACCGGGACTCCCGGATATCTCCCATCGAAAATTTCCATCGCTTTTCGGGGGTGTCGAGACGTTCCAGGAATCGCCGGGCCTGCTCCGCCGGTGAAACGTTTAGCCAGAATTTCAGAATAAGCGTGTTCGCCGCAGCCAGGTGCCGTTCGTGTTCACGGATAGCCTGGTAACGCAATGGCCAGAGGGCATCCGGGGTTGGGGGTGAGCCGGCGTATTGCGCGTCGAGAAACTCCGGGTGAACGCGGACGGTCAGGACTTCTTCGTAGTAACTCCGGTTGAAAACGGCCATGTCGCCCCTTTCCGGCAATTTCTTGGCGGTACGCCATAGGAAATCATGCCGCAATTCCCTTTCGGTGGGGCGCTTGAATGCCGCAACATTGACATTGACCGGATCCAGGTCTTCAAAAACTTCGCGAATCGCACCATCCTTGCCGGCAGCGTCCAGCGCCTGGAAGACGAGCAGGACGCTGAACTGTTTGGCGGCATATAATTTTCGCTGGAATGGGCGAATCGCCTTTCTTGTTTCCGATAGCTTTTTCTTGCATCCGCCGGTATCGGCGGGCGCGGTGAAATTGCGTGGTGGTTCGGTTAGAGATCCGTCAAACGGCACCAGCCAGGGATTTTCGATGGCGGCGATGAAGTGTTTCATCGAGGCGTCTTTAGTCCAGGGCATCAGTCCCTTTCCATGATCGCGGCCACGCCCATTCCGCCTGCGGTGCAGATGGATATCAGGCCTCTGCCGGACCCCGCCTGTTCGAGAATCTGGGCCAGGTTACCCACAATGCGGGCGCCCGTTGCAGCGAAAGGATGACCGACCGCCAGGCTGCTGCCGTGTATATTCATCTTGTTGCGGTCAATGGATCCGAGCGCTGCTTCGAGGCCAAGACGTTCGCGGCAATAGGTCTCCGACTCCCAGGCAGCCAGTGTGCACAGTACCTGCGCCGCAAAGGCCTCGTGGATCTCGTAGTAGTCAAAATCCTGTAACTTCAGACCGGTTCTTTGCAACATCTCCGAAACGGCGACCGTGGGCGCCATCAACAGTCCTTCGTCGTTGACAAAATCCACGGCGGAGGTGCGACTGGCCGTGATATAGGCCTGGACTTGCAAATCATTGGCCTTCGCCCACTCTTCTGACGCAAGTAATACGGCAGCGGCGCCGTCGGTCAGCGGCGTGCTGTTGCCGGCAGTCAGAGTGGCGTCCGGCGCTTTCGAGAAAACGGTTCGAAGACTGCCCAGTTTCTCCATGGTGCTGTCACCGCGGATGTTGTTGTCCCTGCTCACGCCGCCCCAGGGCATCACCAGGTCGTCGAAAACTCCTTCGTCGTAAGCGCGTGCGGCTTTCTGGTGGCTTTCCATGGCCAGCTGGTCCTGTTCTTTACGCGGAATTTTCCACTCGCGGGCCATCCGTTCGCAGTGCCCGCCCATCGACAGCCCGGTCCGCGGTTCGCCATTCGCCGGCAGGACGGGCTTGAGTTCCGCCGGACTGAAACCTTTGAAGGCCTTCAGCCGTTGCTTGGCCGTGCGGGCTGCGCCCATTTTGACCAGGCGCTGGGAGAATTTGCGGCCGAAGGAAATGGGTGCGTCTGAAGTCGTGTCCGTTCCGGCGGCGATGCCGCATTCGATCTGGCCGGTGGCGATCTTTGCGCCGATCATCAGGGCGGATTGCAGGCTGGTGCCGCAGGCCTGCTGCAGAGTGATGCCAGGGGTCAGCGGAGACAACGTCGTGGACAGCAGGGCCTCGCGGGCCAGGTTCCAGTCCTTCGAGTGGCTGGTCACTGCACCGGCAACGACCTCATCCAGTTGTTTACCGTCAAGCCCGAACCGGTCCACCACGCCCTGGATCGTGGCTGCGAGCATATCCAGGTTGGTTTTCTCGGAATAGATGGAGTTGGAACGGCAAAAGGGAATACGGCTGCCGCCGATGACTGCAATCCTGCGAATTTGATCACTCATTTTCCTGCTCCCTGTTTTCTGCTGCGATGCTGTCCAGGTAATTCAGCGGTCCGCCCCGGAATGGTGCGAAGCCGGTGCCGAAAATCATTCCGGCGTCGACTGCATCCCGGTCTTCAACGATTTTATCCGCAAGGCAGGCACGGCACTCGTCGAAATAAGGCTGCATGAGTTCTTCAGCCAGGGAATCCAAATTGACACCTTCGAGTGCCTTGCTGTCTTTTTGAGCACGTCCCTTCTTCCACTTGTAAAAACCTTCGCCGGTTTTTTTGCCAAGTTTACCCGCGTCGACAAATGATTTGAGCACGGCGGCATCCTCCGCGGCATCCTCGCTGGCCAGCGTGTTCATCACACCCAGCCCGACGTCAAGCCCGACGGTATCAGCCAGTTCGACCGGTCCCATGGGCATGCCGAATCTTTCAGCAGCCTTGTCCAGAGCTTCCTTGGGAACCTTACGCTCGCGATGAATCTGGAAGGCTTTGAGCATGTATTGCCCCAGCACGCGGTTGACCAGGAATCCCGGACTGCTGCGAACCGGTAAGGGAAACCGGTTTATCTGGTTGCAAAACGCCGAGCCGCGTTCAATTTCCGCCGGCCTGGTTTTTTCGTCATACACCACTTCGACCAGGGGCATCCTGGCGACCGGGTTGAAGAAATGCAGACCGATCAGACGGGTGGGCTTTTTTAAGACACTGGCAATGTCTTTCAACGGGATGGCCGAGGTATTGGTGGCCAGGATCGCACTTGCTTTGACCTTTTTCTCCAGGGACTTGAACAGTTCCTGTTTGGCTTCGAGATTCTCAAAAATGGCCTCGATAATGACATCCGCCCTGGCGGCGCCGGAGCCCTCGACATCGGCGATCAGGCGGCTCTGGGCTCCGGCAATACGGTCTGCTGTCCTGAGGCGCTTGATGAAGAGCTTTTTGGCCCTCTGCAGGGCCGGTTCGATGTATTTCATTTCACGATCCTGCAGGGTGACTTCCAGTCCCTGCAGCACGCACCAGGCCGCAATGTCTCCGCCCATGACACCGGCGCCGATCACGTGAACCCGGCGCGCCTTGAAACCGGAACTCTTGCCGTGCGATTTGAGCTGTTCCATCAGCCGGAAAACGCGGCGTAAGCCCCGCGAGGTGTCACCATTGATCAGTTTCGCAACGCGCCTGGCCTCCTGGTCGAGCATTTTCCGGGGATCGTCACCGTATTCCTCCCACGCGTCGATCAATTCGAACGGAGCGGGGTAGTGAGCAGGGTTGGCCTTTGCTGCGGTCTGTTTCCGCATCTGGCCGGCGAGAAATTTGCGCACCGGTCCGAAATTACTCAGCCTGGCGGCCAGGCCGGGGCGGCGGCTCTTCCGTCCCTTGAGGACGGCGTTTCTGCCGGCCCAACGCAGACCGCCATGCGGGCCGACCAGTTGGTCAACCAGCCCCAGGCCTTTTGCCTGGTAGGCCCTGAGCATACGGCCGGTGAGCATGATCTGCATGGCCTGAAAGCCGCCCATCTGCCGCGTGCTGCGGGCGCTGCCGCCGAAACCGGGGTAGATACCCAGCTTTACTTCGGGAAAGCCGAGACGGGTCGAGTCGTTGTTGGCAGCAATCCTGTAATCAAAACACAGGGCCAGTTCCACGCCGCCGCCCAGGCAGTAACCGTCGATCAGGACAGCAGTGGGAAAAGGCAGGGCTTCGATCCGGTCGAACACGCGGTGCACGTCCCGTATGAAGCCCTCTGCTTCTTCAATGCTCTTGACCTGTTCGAATTCGCGCACGTCGGCGCCGACAATGAATGAGTTCTTTTTGCCGGATTGCAGAACCAGGCCTTTCGGGTGTTTTTTTTCCAGCCGGGTAACGATTTCTTCCAGTTCCGTCATGACTTCCTGGGAGAGGCTGTTGGTCGACTCGCCGGCGCGGTCTATGGTCAACCAGCAAACCTGGTCGAGATCATATTCGACGCGCCAATTCCTGTATTCGGACTGACTCATTTTCGGGCTCCGTACGGCTAAGTATGGTGACCCCTCATTATCACATAAATTGAGTCTCGTTTCCCTCGGCAACCGCTCCCTGTATTGCTCTACCTCGCGCATCCCTGCGCCCGGCTGCACTCGATGTCATAATTTTGCAGGACAAAAGCTAAGGAACTTGAAAGCCGGCTTTTCGCAGCGCTTCCGATACCGCGATCAGGGGCAGGCCGATGATGGCGGTCGGGTCTTCGGAATGCATGGCGCTCAGCAGGCTGACGCCGGCGGCCTCTGACTTGAAGCTTCCGGCGCAATTGAGCGGCCGGTCCATCCCGATG
>JAHEFT010000032.1 GCA_024640025.1 Chromatiales bacterium | reverse complement strand
AAGAAGGCCGCAGACGCTGACAGCGCTGACGCCTGATCAGGAACAGGAGAAATAACATGGCACGTCAATTCAGACGCAGGAAATTTTGTAAGTTTACGGCTGAAGGCATCACCGATATCGATTACAAGGATATCAATATGCTCAAGCAGTACATCGGTGAGTCGGGCAAAATCGTACCGAGCCGCATTACCGGCACCAAGGCGCGTTACCAGCGTCAGCTTGCCAAGGCTATAAAGCACGCGCGCTTTTTGTCGCTCCTGCCTTATACCGACAACCATTGATCTGCTGATCCACCAGGAGAATTGAAATGGAATTGATACTGATTGAAAAAGTAACCAACCTGGGTGATCTCGGTGACAAGGTGAACGTCAAGCCGGGCTACGGCCGTAATTACCTTGTCCCGGCTGGAAAAGCCATGCGCGCAACGCCGGCCAACATCGCCGAATTTGAAGCGCGCCGCGAGGAGCTTGAAAAGGCTGCCCTGAAAAAACTGTCGACTGCCTCCGACAGGGTCAAGGCGCTCGAAGGTTTCGAGATCGTTTTGAGCGCCAATGCCAGTGAAGAAGGCAAATTGTATGGCTCGATTGGCCCGCGCGAGATTGCCGACGCAGTCACCGGTCGGGGCATCGCACTGGAGAAAGCCGAAGTGATCATGGGCGAGGGCCCGATCCGCTATACTGGCGAGCATCAGGTGATGATTCATCTTCACGCTGACGTTGAAACCGAAATCAAGGTAACCGTTAACCCGGAATAAGCCCAAGGAATGCCAGCCCCCAAACTCGCTACCGTCGAGAATCTGAAAGTTCCACCTCATTCAATTGAGGGAGAGCAGGCGGTACTTGGGGGGCTGTTATTGTCGTCCCGGGCGTTTGACCTGGTGGCCGACGTCATCACCGAGACGGACTTCTACCGGGAAGATCACCGTCTTATTTTCCGGGCGATTCACGAGTTGAGCAACAAGGGGAAACCCTGTGATGCAGTGACCGTCACCGAGTGGTTCGAGTCGCACGGAAAGGTTGACCAGGTCGATGGCGGCGGATACATCAGCCAGCTGGCTTCCAACACGCCCAGCGCCGCAAATGTAAAGGCGTATGCCGACATCGTGCGCGAGAAATCCATTCTCCGCCAATTGATCGATGTCGGCGCCGAAATCACTTCAGAAGCATTCACATCCGATGGTCGCGACAGCCGCGATTTGCTGGAAGCGGCTGAGCGCAAGGTGTTTGCTATCGCCGACCAGGGCATGCGGACCGGTTCCGGTTTCGTTTCCGTTCAGGACACGATCAAGGAAGCCATCGAGAAGATCCAGGAACTGCACGAATTCGAAGGCGAAATCACCGGGACACCCACAGGGTTCAAGGACTTCGACAAGCTGACCGCCGGTTTGCAGGATTCGGACCTGATCATCGTCGCCGGGCGACCGGCCATGGGCAAGACGACCCTGGCCATGAATATTGCCGAAAATGCCGCCATCAAGCACGACGTACCGGTGGCCATTTTCAGCATGGAAATGTCCGCCCTGCAGCTGACGATGAGATTGTTCTCTTCCCTGGGCCAGATCGACCAGACCCGCCTGCGTACCGGCAACCTGGATGAACTGGACTGGCCCAAGCTGACTTCGGCCATGAACCTGCTGCACAAAAGCCATATCTTCATCGACGAGACACCGTCCCTGTCTCCGTCCGAGCTTCGGGCGCGCGCCCGCAGACTCAAGCGGGAACACAACATCGGCATGATCGTCGTCGATTACCTGCAGTTGATGTCGGTGCCTGGCTCCAAAGAGAACAGGGCCACTGAAATTGCAGAAATTTCCCGTTCGCTCAAAGCCATCGCAAAGGAACTGCACCTGCCGGTCATCGCGCTGTCGCAGCTTAACCGCCAGCTGGAGCAACGGCCCAACAAGCGTCCGGTGATGGCCGATTTGCGGGAGTCAGGCGCTATCGAACAGGACGCCGACCTGATCGTATTCATCTATCGCGACGAGGTTTACCACGACGACACTCCCGAGAAGGGCAAGGCGGAAATCATCATAGGGAAACACCGGAATGGTCCGACCGACACGGTTGCCCTGACATTCCAGGGGCAGTGGCTGCGCTTCGTCAACTATGCGCCGGAATATGCATACGCCAACCTCCACGACTAGGCCTGGGCGCAATCACCCCTCTTCGGTATCGGTCAGTTCATATTTTCGCAAGTAACCACGCAACTGGTGGTAGGTCATGCCGAGGAATTCGGCGGTCTTCTTCTGGTTGAACCGGCAGCGTTTCAGGGCGGCCTGTAACAGTTCAATTTCCATATTCTGGACATAGTCCTTGAAGTCATAGGCTTCTGTCGGCGCACTGCCCATAGCGCCGGCGGGATCTGCATCGACTGCGCCCCCCGGTCGCCAGGGTGAATCGAACGGGTCGAAATTAATGTCTGAAATCGGTTCATCATCCCCCAGTGACGTGTAGACGGCCCGCTCCACCACGTTTTTTAATTCTCGGACATTGCCCGGCCAGGCGTAATCCAGCAGAAGGTCGCGGGCGGACTCACTGAATCCGGCAAACAGTTCGAGTTTCAGCTCACCCGACATTTTCACCGCGAAATGGGATGCCAGGGGCAGAATGTCCTCACGGCGCTCTCTCAGGGGGGGCAGGGTGATGACGTCAAAAGCCAGCCGGTCCAGCAGGTCGGCGCGGAATTTGCCTTCTTCCGCCAGCGCCGGCAGGTCTTCATTGGTGGCGCCGATAATACGCACATCGGTGCGGATGGTGTCGTTTCCACCCACACGCTCCAGTTCGCCGTATTCGATCACGCGCAGGACTTTTTCCTGGACCCGGTCTGACGTGACTGCCAACTCGTCCAGGAACAGGCTGCCCTCATTGGCCAGCTCAAAGCGGCCCAGGCGTCGCCGGGTGGCGCCGGTGAACGAGCCCGCCTCGTGGCCGAACAGCTCGGTTTCGAGCAGTGATTCCGCCAGTGCAGCGCAATTCAATTTCACGAAGGGCCGGTCCCAGCGCGGCGAAAGGTAGTGAATGCGGGCCGCGATCAGTTCCTTGCCGGTGCCGCGTTCCCCGATCACGAGCACGGGGCGGTTGAGCTGGGCGACCCGGGAAACGCGCTCGAGGACTTCGAGAAAAACCGGTGATTCACCGATCAGTGGTTGTTCCTGCTGGCGGTCCATGGGTCCTCTGCATTCGGTTGGCGTCCCGCCATTGTAAGAAAAACCACTCAATTGTGATATGGGCTGGAGGTCACGGGCCCGATCTGATACAAGAACGGTGATAAATCCAAGGAAACGGAATGGCGAAGAACAAGAATATTTTCCAGTGCGAGGAATGTGGCGTGCAGCTCAGCAAGTGGGCAGGCCAGTGTCCGGAGTGCCGCGAATGGAACTGCGTGGTGGAAACCGTCGCTGATACGGCCCCGCGGGGCCGGTTCAGTGGGTTTTCGGGACAGCTCAGCAACGAAGTGAAAAACCTCTCGTCGATTGGCCAGTCACACGTTGACCGGATGGCAACCGGCGTCGCCGAACTCGATCGTGTTCTCGGCGGTGGCATCGTCCCGGGCTCCGTCATTCTGCTGGGCGGCGATCCGGGTATCGGTAAATCAACCTTGCTGATTCAGCTGGTTGCCGCATTGGCCGGTCGTTTTCCGAGCCTCTACATCACCGGTGAAGAATCGCTGGAGCAGTTGGGTATGCGGGCCAGGCGCCTGGAGCTTTCCCTGGACGGCATCCGCTGCCTCACAGAAACCTCGGTGGAACAGATTCTTGGCCATGCTGGCAGTGAAAAGCCCCGGTTGATGGTCGTGGACTCGATCCAGACCGTCTATACCGAAGCGCTGGCGTCAGCGCCCGGCTCGGTGGCGCAGATTCGCGAATCGGCGTCCGCACTGGTGCGTTGGGCCAAGGAACACCATTGCTGTGTGATCCTGGTTGGTCACGTCACCAAGGAGGGCGCGCTGGCCGGTCCGCGTGTGCTGGAACACATGGTGGATGCGGTCCTCTATTTCGAAAGCGATGCCGGCAGCCGTTTCCGGGTCATCCGGGCGGTCAAGAACCGTTTTGGTGCGGTGAACGAACTCGGCATGTTTGCCATGACCGGTAAAGGACTCAGGGAAGTCAAGAATCCTTCAGCCATTTTTCTTTCCGGCCACGATCAACCGGTTTCAGGCAGTGCGGTGACCGTCGTTCGTGAAGGCACGCGCCCGATCCTTCTGGAGGTGCAGGCCCTGGTAGACCCCAGCCACCTCAACAATCCGCGCAGGGTATCCCTGGGCCTGGAACACAACCGGCTGGCGATGATGCTGGCGGTCCTGCACCGGCACGGCGGCGTTGCGCTGGCTGACCATGATGTGTTCATCAACGTGGTCGGTGGTATGCGGGTCAGCGAAACCGGTGCGGATCTGCCCATGTTGCTGGCCCTCTATTCCAGTTTTCGTGACCGGCCGCTGCAATCAAAAATGATCTGTTTTGGGGAAATCGGCCTTTCCGGCGAAGTCCGGCCCGTGCCGGATGGCGAACAGCGGCTGAAAGAGGCGGCAGGCCACGGCTTCAACCTGGCCATGATCCCGGCGGCGAACGCGCCGCGGAAACCGCTTGCTGGCTTGTCGATCATTCCCCTGCGCAGCGTAGCCGAAACTCTGGAACGGCTCGGCTGAGCCGTGGCCATCGAATGGAAGCAGGGCTTCAAGCCTGCTCGCAACACCGCTTCGGGCATCCGGATGATCCGGCCCCTTTTGGTTCTTTTCATTACGCTGGCGCACCTGTTTGTCATTGACCACATGAGCCGGGTGAACGGCGCCGCTACGCTGAATTTCGACAATTGGCTGATGGTGTATCTGAAGGCAGGTCTGGCCAAAAGTGGCGTGCCCTTGCTCAGCTTGATATCAGGCTACCTGGCGGTGGTCAGCCTGGAACGCTACGGGTATGGCAGATTGTTGTGGAGAAAAGCCAGGAGGCTGGTGTGGCCGTTGTTCTGGTCGAACATGCTGTTCATTATTCTGGTCATTTACCCCGGCCAGTCCCAGGACCCCAGCGTGCGACCGGATCTGCAGATTTATCCCTTCAACCTGCTGGGCTGGTTCCAGGCCACTTTTGCTTTCTACCGCTTACCGGCCAATGAGCCGCTGTATTTTCTGAAGGACCTCTACACCTGTTTCCTGCTGCTGCCCTTGTTGTTAGCCGCGTCCCGCGTCAAGTATCTCAACGTGGCGGTGATCGTATGGATGGCGTACAAGTGCATCTACCTGAAATCCGCCTTTTTCTTTGAAGTATTTCCGCTCTGGTTTCTCCGTTTCGATATCGTGTTCGCTTTTTACGTGGGGCTACTGCTGAACTATTGGCAAAAGGACCTGGTGATAAAAAACCGGAACCTGAACCTGGCCCTGGTCGTGCTGTTCCTTGTTTCAGGCGGTCTGGCGAGTGCGGTCTACGTGTTGCTGGCCCGGCCGGACCATCTGGAGTTTTTTCTGTGGTTGGATTTCATCGTGAAAGTCTGCAGCGTGGCCGGTTGCGTTGGAATCATGAGCTTACTGGTCGCCTATCCGGGAAGGCTTTCACGCAGCCTGGCGTGGCTGTCACCGTTCGCCTACACCCTTTTTCTGACGCACGTTTTCACGTTCTACTTTTTCACCAGGGGCTACCTGTACTTTTTCCCGATCCCGGAATTTTTCAGCATCAGCGGCTGGCTTTATATCGTAACGATGCTGCTGACGGCAGTGGCTGTTTCAATGGCCCTGAAAATGGCCTGGTCGTTGTTGATGGTCAGGGCACGCGCCTTGGCTTGATCAACACTTTACCAATGGCGTTGCCCCGGAACTCCATGATGGTCATCACGTGCGGGCCGATTTTCAGGCTGGCCCGGCCGAACGGTATTTCACCCAGTTCCTCCAGTAACAGTCCATTGAGGGTGCTGGCTTCTTCTTCCGGCAGCCCCCAGTCCAGGTTGCGGTTCAGCGCGCGCAGGGACACGGCCCCGTCCACCACGTAATTCCCGTCGTCCAGCAAGCGGATGTCGCGCGATTTGGCGCGGCTCTCGGCTGTATATTCACCGACGATTTCTTCCAGGATGTCGTCCAGTGTCACCAGTCCCTGGATGTCTCCGTATTCATCGACGACCAGCCCCATCCTTCGTTCCCGGCGCTGGAATTCAAGCAATTGCTGGGTGAGCGCCGTACCTTCCGGAATAAAATAAGGGCGCCGGACGGCGTGCTTCAGGTCGTCGAAGGTCAGGGCGCCGTGCGTGAGTTTGGAAATGACGGTGCGGATATGCAGGAGCCCCTCGACGTGGTCGATATTCTCGCGATACACCGGCATCCGCGTGTACATGGTCTGGGTCAGCTGCAGCAGGACCTCGTCCCAGTCGTCTTCGAGATCGATGCCTACGATTTCCTGCCGCGGGATCATGACGTCCTCCACGGTAGCCTGTTCGAGGTCCAGTATATTGACCAGCATGCGTTGATGGTCATCCGGGATCCTCTTGCCGCCTTCTTTCACCAGGGTTCTGAGTTCCTCCTGGTTCAGGTGCTCGATCAGGTCGATGTTGGTTCGAACCTTAAAGGGCTTGAGCACCAGATTGGCCATCCCGTTGATCAGCCAGACGAATGGATACAGCACCTTGAGCAGGGCAAAGAGCACATAGGATGCCGGAAAAGCGATCCGCTCCGGGTGTATGGCGGCCACTGTTTTCGGCGCCACTTCTGAAAAAATCAGGACGACGACCGTGAGCGCCAGGGAGGCAATCCAGATACCGTTGCTGCCAAAAAGCCGGATGCCGATGACCGTTGCGATCGAGGCCGCCATGATATTGACCAGGTTGTTTCCCAGCAGGATCAGGCCGATGAGACGGTCCGGCGTGTGGAGCAGCTTTTGCGCCAGCTTCGCACCCCGGTGACCCTTGTTGGCCAGGTGGCGCAGGCGGTACTTGTTGATCGCCATCAGTCCCGTTTCCGAACCGGAGAAAAATCCGGAAAGCAGGAGCAGGACGGCGAGAAGGATATAGAGTTTGCTTAGAGCGATTTCTTCCATGGGTCAGGACTGCCAGCTTCTGCCCAGGATCATTTCCAGTACCAGCTTGGTGCCAAAATACGCCAGGATCAGAAGGATAACGCCGGCCAGGGTCAGCCGCACCGCCAGGCTGCCGCGCCAGCCATAACGCCAGCGTCCCCATAACAGAATGCCAAACACCAGCCAGGCCATGATGGACAGGATGGTTTTATGCACCAGGTGCTGAGCAAAAATATCGTTGATGAACATGACCCCGGACACCAGCGAAACGGTCAGAAAGACAAAACCAGCAAAGATCGTCTTGAACAACAGGCTTTCCAGTACCTCCAGCGGCGGCAGGGACCGCACCACCGGGTTGAGATGGTGATGCCTGAGAAAATGATCGATAAAGAAAACAAAAAAGGCGTAGACGCCGGCGATACTGAGCAGGCCGAAGGCCAAAACCGAGCTGACCATGTGTGCAGCGATCCCGGCGGACACTTCATGCAACGGCAAGTTGCCATGGGGAAGTACCCACTCGAGCAGCATGATGCCTGCGGCAATCGGCAAAGCAACCAGCCCGGCGGCATAAAGCGCAGAACGTGTCAGCGTAGAAATAATCAGCAACAGCATGACAACCAGTGCGCACAGCGAAAGCAGATAAGGCAGGCTTACGTCCGGCACAGCGTACCCGAACCAGTGGCTGTATTGAGCAGCAGCATGGGCCAGGGTTCCAAGCACCGCGAGTGCAAACGAGGTGTTGCGCCAGCCCTGCAAACGTTTCCTGATGGACACATACAGCAGGATCGCAGCGATGAGGTAACACGCTGCGGCCAGGATCAAAAGAAAGTCGTGACTCATTTCGTTCCGATAATCGAGCAATTCTGAGGCTATAATACCTGATCAATCAGCGGCTGGTCACAATCCTCATCATTAGATTTGCAACCGGTCTTTTTTCGGAGTAATTCATGTTTGAAAATTTGACTGAGCGCCTGTCCCGCACAGTGCAGCAACTACGGGGCAAAGGACGCCTCACCGAAGACGGCGTCAAGGCCACATTACGGGAAGTTCGTATTGCGTTGCTCGAAGCCGATGTTGCCTTGCCGGTGGTGCAGACGTTTATCAAGGAGGTCCGCGAAAAAGCACTGGGCCAGGAAATCCTGAAAAGCCTGACGCCGGGCCAGGCCATGGTGAAACTGGTTCACGAAGAACTGGTGCAGATCATGGGCGTCGAAAACGAAGCCCTCGACTTGAAAGCCCAACCGCCGGTGGTGGTGCTCATGGCGGGCCTGCAGGGATCAGGCAAGACCACGACCACTGCAAAGTTGGCGCGTTTACTGATCGAGCAGCAGAAGAAACGCGTGATGGTCGTCAGTTGCGACGTCTATCGCCCTGCCGCCATCGAGCAACTCAAGACGCTTGCTGGCCAGGTAGGTGCGATTTTCCAGCCATCGACGGTCAGCCAGAAGCCGGAAGCGATAGCGCGGGAGGCAATGTCAGAGGCCCGGCGCCAAATGTGCGATGTCCTGTTGGTCGACACCGCCGGACGGCTGCACGTGGACGAGGAGATGATGGCTGAAATCCGTCAAATCCACGCCGCGGTCAGCCCGCATGAAACCCTTTTTGTGGTCGACGCCATGACCGGTCAGGATGCGGCCAACACGGCCGCGGCATTCAATGAAGCGCTCCCGCTGACGGGAATTGTGCTGACCAAGACGGATGGCGATGCTCGTGGCGGTGCGGCACTGTCGGTGCGGCACATCACCGGTAAACCGGTCAAGTTCCTGGGCTCCGGCGAGAAAACGGACGCACTTCAGCCTTTTCATCCGGAACGCGTGGCTTCACGAATTCTCGGCATGGGCGATGTGTTGTCGCTGGTCGAGGAAGTGCATCGCAAGGTGGACCAGCAGGAGGCCGAGAAGCTGGTTAAAAAAATTCGCCGGGGAAAGGGCTTCGACCTCGAGGATTTCCGCTCTCAGCTCGAACAGATGCAGAACATGGGTGGTCTCGGCGGACTGGTTGACAAACTTCCCGGGATGGGCAATATCCCAGATCAGGTCAAGTCGCAGGTCAATGACGTTCAGACCCGGCAGATGATAGCCATCATCAATTCCATGACCCCCCAGGAACGGCGTTTTCCGGACGTGATCCGGGGTTCGCGCAAGAAACGTATCGCAATGGGGTCGGGGACCCAGATCCAGGCCGTGAACCGCCTGCTCAAGCAACATTCACAAATGGCGCGCATGATGAAGAAAATGGGCAAGGGTGGAATGGCCAGGATGATGCGCAAGGTCGGCAAGCTGGGAGGCCAGATGCCGGGCGGTAAGCTTCCCGGTGGCAAGATGCCTTTCTGAGGGATAGGCGGTGAGCACGACGTCGCGAAGACAATTTCTTTCGGCCAGCCTGTTGGGAGCCGGGGGAATTTCACTGGGGCTGTTTGCCTTTGCCCGCTATCACGTGACCGGCAAGCCGCCGGCCATTACTGAAGCCATGGGCCCGCTGGGTGTTGTGAACGACGAAACCACGGGCCTGCCGCTGTTGAGGCTGCCGGAGGGTTTTCGCTACAAGAGCATGTCCTGGGCTGGAACGCAATTACATGACGGCTATGCAGTTCCCGGGTCGGCAGACGGTATGGGCGTGGTGCGGCAACAAGGCCACCTCGTCACCCTGGTGCGCAACCACGAACGGCAGGGCCCATCCGGCCCGATCGGCGATCCGGACAAAGCCTATGACCACGTGCCCGGCGGCACCACCACGCTGGTGTTCGACACCGACAAGGAAGAGCTGGTCGATTCATGGGTCAGCCTCGGGGGCACCCTCTACAATTGTGCGGGAGGTGTTACGCCCTGGGGCAGTTGGCTGAGCTGCGAGGAGTCGGTGTTTTCACCCGAGATGGCGCATTTGTCTCCCCCGCGCAGACAGCGTTACTGGAATGTCGAGGGCGTCCGTCGCCCGCATGGCTTCGTTTTCGAGGTTCCCGCCGAGGGAATCGCCAAGCCAGAGCCGATCCTGGCCATGGGGCAGTTTCTTCACGAGGCAGTGGTTATTGATCCCGTTACCGGTATGGCCTACATGACCGAGGACACTGGTCCCAAAGCGGGATTTTACCGGTTCATTCCCGACGTGCCCGGCCAGTTAGCCCAGGGTGGCCGCCTCCAGATGATGCGGGTGGCCGATCACCCGGATATGACTGACCACCTGGTCCTGGGCCAGGAGATGGATGTGGAATGGGTGGATATCCCCGACCCGACGGCTGGCCTGGTGCCCGAACATCCGAACGGGGATGGCGTGGTCAGCCAGGGGCTTGCCGCCGGCGGTTCCGGTTTTGTCGCTCTGGAGGGCTGTGCCATTGACGGGGGCAGGGTGTATTTCACATCAAAACTCGGGGGGCGTGCGACGGCGGGGTATATCTTCGAGTATCACCCGGAACGCGAGAAGATCTGGTTGGTCTTCGAGTCGCCCAGCGAGGATTACTTTTCCGGGCCGGATAACCTGGTAGTCAGCCCGCGCGGCAGCCTGGTGATTTGTGAAGACCGCCTCAGCCCCATCGACAAGAAGGCTCAAAGCGTTGCCGGCCTGACTCGGGATGGCGAGTTTTTCCGGTTTTGCCAGATCAATCCACACCTCAGGGGGCAGTTTGGCGGGCACGATCTCGCTGACACGGCCCTCAAAAGCGAATGGGCCGGCGTGACTTTCTCCCGCGATGGCGAGTGGCTGTTTCTGAATATCTTCAGCCCGGGTATCACGCTGGCCGTCACCGGCCCCTGGCAGGAGGGTTATCTTTAGGGTTTTTCCGGGCATTGTTGTTTTCTTTTGGGGAAAAGAAGGGTAAAATGCGCGGTTTGCTGGGATTCAACTGGAATCAACAAAGATGGTTAAAATCAGATTGTCACGCGGTGGCGCGAAAAAGAAGCCTTTCTACCACATCATTGTGGCGGACAGTCGTAAGTCTCGCGATGGCCGTAACATCGAGCGGGTAGGCTTTTTCAACCCGGTGGCTCGTGGTCAGGAAGAGAGGCTTCGCCTTGACCTGGAGCGGGTCGATTACTGGACAGGCGTAGGCGCCCAGGTCACGGAACGCGTCAAGTCACTGGTCTCCGAGGCACGTAAAGCAGCAGCCTGATCTCCCTGGCGTTGGTGTCATGAGCGGCGAAACCGGCCAAGAACGAAAAGTCGTTCAGATGGGTCACATTTCGGGCGCTCAGGGTCTCAAGGGCTGGGTCAGGATTCATTCGCTGACTGAACCCAGGGAATCAATATTTGAATATAAGCCCTGGCTGCTGGGTGAGTCCCTTGATGAAGCCGGGGTTCAGCAGGGCAAAAAGCACGGCAAACACCTGATTGCCCTGCTTGAAAACGTCAATAGTCGCGACCAGGCTGAAAGCCTGGTTGGCCGCAGCATCGCGGTCTATCGCGACCAGTTTCCGGAGTTGCCGGAAACCGAATATTACTGGACGGACCTGGTTGGTCTCGCCGTACAACTGGCTGATGGATCGGAACTGGGAACGATAGAGCGACTGCTCGCTACCGGTGCGAACGACGTAATGGTGGTGCATGGCGACAGGGAACGATTGATCCCGTTCGTTCAGGGCCAGTACGTAATAAGTGTAAACCTGGACGATCGCGTCGTAGTCGTCGACTGGGATCCGGATTTCTGAGCGGTGAGGATCCAGGTCGTCACGCTTTTTCCGGAAGAGTTCACGCCGCTGGTTAGCCTGGGTGTGACCGGGCGGGGCATCAGCTCGGGGCAGGTGGCGCTGGAGCTGCTGAACCCAAGGGATTTTGCCGAAGACCGGCACCGCACGGTGGATGACCGCCCGTACGGCGGGGGACCGGGGATGGTGATGGCGGTGGAACCGCTGCTCAGCACGATCCGGGCCGCGAAAGAGCGAGTAGCACGGGATGGGAAACAAAGGCCCGTGGCCAGTCTGCTCAGCCCGCAAGGCCGCCCCCTGGACCAGGATGCAGTGCGCGAACTGGCCGGCAGAGAAGAATTGATCCTCGTTTGCGGACGCTACGAGGGTGTCGATGAAAGGCTGATTGAGCTGGAAATCGACGAGGAGTGGTCGATAGGCGATTACGTCCTCAGTGGCGGTGAATTGGCCGCGGCGGTACTGATTGATGCCGTGATACGTTTACTGCCCGGTGTGCTGGGAGACGAGCAATCGGCACAACAGGATTCGTTCATGGACGGCGTACTGGATTGCCAGCACTATACGCGGCCTGAAGAAGTTGAGGGCCTGGCTGTACCACCGGTGTTATTATCCGGTGATCACCGCGCCATTGAGCGGTGGAGAAGAAAGGAGTCGCTGGGACGGACCTGGCTGAGAAGGCCGGAGCTGTTGGAAAGACTGGCTCTGGACAAAGAATCGGAAGCACTGCTCGCCGAATTTATCGACGAGCACGGATAGAGATTTGATTAAGGATTGGGAAAATGACGAACATCATCGACGAAATCAATGCGGAACAGCTGAACCATGGCCATCCCGAATTTTCACCGGGTGACACTATCGTGGTCAGTGTTAAAGTTAAAGAAGGTGATCGTGAGCGCCTGCAGGCGTTTGAAGGTGTCTGCATCGCGATCCGTAACCGGGGACTCAACTCAGCGTTCACCGTGCGTAAAATTTCACACGGCACCGGCGTTGAACGTGTATTCCAGACGCACAGCCCGCTGATCGATTCGATCACGGTAAAGCGAAAGGGTGACGTACGCCGTGCCAAGCTTTACTACTTGCGTGATCGCGAAGGCAAGGCAGCACGTATTAAAGAGAAGTTGAGCTGAGCTTTCTTCAGCCAAAACAAAAAACCCGCCACCCGGCGGGTTTTTGTTTTTACGGGGCGCTCTTTCGCTATGCAAATGCGACTTGATTCTGAGTCAGTCACCCTCATCTAGTTTCCCATCTTAACTACCATTGATTAGCAAAATGAGCGAAACAGCCACCATAGAGACCCATGCGTTCCAGGCGGAAACCCGCCAGGTTCTGCAACTGATGATTCACTCCCTGTACTCCAACAAGGAGATTTTTCTCAGGGAACTCGTTTCCAACGCTTCCGACGCGCTTGACCGCCTGCGGTTCATGGCCATCAGTGATGATGCCGTTTACGAAGGAGATGGCGACTTGCGAATTGAAATCGAGGCGGATGAGGAAGCCGGAACGCTGACCGTTCGCGACAACGGTATCGGCATGGGCCGTGAAGATGTGATGGAAAATATCGGCACCATTGCAAAGTCCGGCACCAAGGCGTTTCTGGACCGGTTGAGCGGTGATGAAAAGCTGGACGCACACCTGATCGGCCAGTTTGGTGTTGGCTTCTACTCCTCCTTCATCGTCGCGGACAAGGTCACGGTGAATACCCGCAAGGCAGGGGAGGCAAGCGATTCCGGTGTGCGCTGGGAGTCGGACGGTGGAGGGGAGTATTCACTGGAAAACATCGACAGAGAAGCACACGGAACCGAAGTAATCCTGCACTTCAAGGAAGCGGAAAAGAATTTTCTCAGCGCCTGGACCATCAAGTCGCTGATCAGCCGCTATTCCGACCACATCGGGTTTCCGATCCGGATGCAGGAAAAAGGCGAGGATGACGCGCTCGAATGGAAGGACGTCAACAAGGCCTCTGCGCTCTGGACCTTGCCGAAGTCAGATATCAGCGACGAGGAATACCAGTCGTTCTACCAGTACCTGACCCATGATCTCGACAACGCCATGTGCTGGGCACACAACAAGGTTGAAGGCAGTCAGAGCTACACCACGCTGCTGTACGTTCCCGGGTCTGCGCCTATGGACATGATGCTGCAGCGCGATGAGCGCAGCGGGCTGCGGCTATACGTGAACCGGGTTTTCATCATGGATGCCGCGCAACAACTGTTGCCCCATTACCTGCGTTTCGTCCGCGGCGTGGTGGATTCAGCGGACCTGCCGCTGAATGTTTCGCGCGAACTGCTGCAGGAGAACGAGCTTTCCGCCAAGATCCGCTCGGCTGTGATTCGCCGGAGCCTGGACCTGATAGCCAGGATCGCAAAGGATGATCCTGACCAGTACGAAAAATTCTGGGATGAATTCGGAGCGGTCATCAAGGAAGGCGTGGTCGAGGACTTCAGCAACCGTGACCGTATCGCTCCACTGCTTCGTTTCGCTTCCACCATGGGCGATGGCAACAAACATGTGGTTGACCTGGCGGGATACATCGAACGCATGCCGGAAGGTCAGAACGAGATCTACTACATCACGGCCGAGAATCACCGGGCTGCAAGCCACAGCCCGCACCTGGAGGTGTTCCGCAAGAAAGGCATCGAGGTATTGTTGATGTCGGATCGCGTGGATGAGTGGATGATGGCTTATTTCACCGAGTTCGACGGCAAGCACTTCAAGTCGGTGGCCAAGGGCGATATCAACCTGGGCGAGATTGGAAAGGACGACTCGAAGGCAAAGCAAGACGAGGAAACTGGAAAGGCTCATGAACTCGACGCGGACCTGCTGAAGAAGGTGACCGACTCACTGGGCGAACGGGTCAGCGAAGTGCGCAGCAGTCAGCGCCTGACGGATTCCGCTTCCTGCCTGGTGCTCGGTGACCAGGAAATGGCCTTGCACCTGCAGCGTTTGCTGGAACAGGCCGGACAGGATGTGCCGGACAGCCGGCCGGTGCTCGAACTGAACCCCGATCATCCGCTGGTGGATCGGTTGAAAGCCGAACAGGATGAGCAGCATTTCGCGGATCTTGCGCTGGTGTTGTTCGAGCAGGCCCTGCTGTCTGAAGGCGCCTCCCTGGAAGACCCGGCCGGTTTCGTCTCCCGTGTGAACAAGCTACTGTTAGAAGCATAGGAGCGGCGTTGGAGCGGCTTCAACCGCGATCCTCCAGATGAACGACAAAGTCCGCATAGACAAATGGCTCTGGGCCGCACGGTTCTTCAAAACCCGAGCGATCGCCCGCGACGCCATCAAGGGCGGAAAAGTCCAGCTCAACGGCGCCCGGGTCAAGCCCGGGCGAACCGTATCGATCGATGATCAACTGCTTGTGCGGCGCGGTGATGACGAATACAGCATCACCGTAATTGACCTCGGAGACCGCCGCGTTTCCGCCGCATTGGCCCTGGAGCGTTACGAAGAGGATGCCGACAGTCGCGCCAGGCGCGAAGCAGCGGCCGAGCAACGCAAACAGGATCATCAGGCACATTCAGACCGCCAGCGCCGCCCCGACAAACGCCAGCGCCGCGAAATCGTCCGCTTCACCAAGACCCCCAGGTAACCACGCTGTACCTGTAGGAGCCGACCCTGCCGGCGATTGAGCTCAGTGTTAACCTGACACAGACACCCGGCTCCACACCTGCACCTGGGTAGTCAAACTTAAGCTTCATGTACTCTGCTGGAAAGGATGGAAAGCAGCCTCCCAAAGTTCAAGAGGAGGGAGTGGCCTTGCCCTGTTCTGGACAATTGCGCGTCGGGAACGCGCAATTAGTGCCCAGGGAAGGCTTGAACGTGTCCAGGACAGGGCAAGGTCATTCCCGACTCTTAGCACGGAGTTGAAGCTTCTGGTCCGGCACACAGCTCGATCGCCGGCAGGGCCGGCTCCCACATAGATCGCGGCTGAGGCTGCTCCTATAGATCTTTAAGCTGATAGAGAAGGGCGAGCGCTTCGCGTGGCGTCAGTGTGTCCGGATCAATTTGATCCAGTTTCTGCCGTAGCTCCCCGTCAACTTCATCAAGTTCATCAGCCTCGGCGAAAGCCGCCTGGTCAAACAACCCCATCTGCGGTTCATCGGAATGCTGTTGCCGCTCGAGCATCGCCAGGTGTTGTCGCGCCTGTTTCAGAACGCTTACCGGGATTCCGGCCAGGGCGGCAACCTGCAGGCCGTAGCTCTGGCTGGCCGGGCCGTCCTGGACCGAATGCAGAAATACGATGCGGTCCTTGTGCTCGACCGCCCGCAGGTGAACATTGGCCACGGAAGGCTCCATCTCGGCCAGCCGGGTCAACTCGAAATAATGGGTCGCAAACAACGTGTATGCGCCGACCCGGCGGGCCAGGTGCATGGCGCAGGCCCAGGCAAGCGCCAGCCCGTCGTAGGTGCTGGTGCCGCGTCCGACTTCGTCCATCAGGACAAGGCTGTTCGCGGTGGCGTTGTGCAGGATATTGGCCGTTTCGGACATTTCCACCATGAAGGTGGAGCGACCGCGCGCCAGGTCGTCGCCGGCGCCGATGCGCGTGAAAATCCGGTCGATCGGGCCGATCACGGCGGATTGCGCCGGAACCCAGCATCCGGCATGCGCCAGCAGAATGATCAAAGCGGTCTGGCGCATGTAAGTGGATTTACCCCCCATGTTGGGCCCGGTGATGATCAGCATGCGGGTCTGCTCATCCAGCCGGATATCGTTGGGCGTGAACGGTTCTTTCTGCACCTGCTCCACGACCGGGTGGCGGCCGCCCCTGATGTCCAGGCCGTCATGCCCGGTCAGCTCAGGCTTCACCAGGTCCAGATTCGCGGCACGCTCGGCAAAAGCGCACAGCACGTCAAGGCGTGAAAGCCTGGCCGACAGGTTCTGCAACGGGTCGAGTTCGCCCAGCAACAGGGTCAGCAATTCGCTGTAGCAGTGTTTCTCCCGTGCCAGGGCGCGTTCACGGCTTGAGAGGACCTGGTCCTCGAACGTTTTCAATTCCTCGGTGATATAGCGTTCAGCGCCTTTCAGGGTCTGTTTTCTGGTGTACTCGGGGGGCACCAGGTGCTGGTGGGTATGGGTGATTTCGATGTAGTAACCGTGAACCCGGTTGTAGCCGACTTTTAAGCTGGGAATTCCGGTTTGTTCCTTCTGACCTTTCTCATAGCGCATCAGGAACTCACTGGCGTTTTCAGACAGCCCGCGCAACTCGTCCAATTCTTGATCGTAGCCCGGGGCAATCACACCGCCATCGCGGATCAGCACCGGCGGCTCGTCAATGATGGCGCGCTGGAGCAAATCCAGTAGTTCCGGAAAAACGGGCAGTTCACCTACGGCTTGTTGCAAATCGGCATCTCCCTGCTGCAGCATCGCGGCAATCCGGGGCATCACGGACAAAGCATGGCGCAGGGTGGTCAGGTCACGCGGCCTGGCGGTTGCCAGTGCGATGCGTGACAGAATGCGCTCCACGTCGCCGATGCCGCGCAGTACTTCGCGGAACAGTTCGTGCCGTTGCCCCGCCAGCAAGGCCCCGATGGCGGTATGCCTCCGCGCCAGTCTCTCCCGGTTGCGCAGAGGGCTGCCGAGCCAGCGGCGCAGGAGACGCCCTCCCATTGCCGTGACTGAAGAATCGATGACACCGACCAGGGTGGCACGTTTGTCGCCGCCCAGGCTGGTTTCGATCTCCAGGTTTCTCCGGCTGACGGCGTCGAGGTGCAGGAACTCGTCTTTCTGTTCGAGCTGAATACTGCGCAGGTGGGGCAGGGCGGTGCGCTGGGTTTCCTGCAGGTAGTCCAGCAGCACGCCGGCTGCTGTAACGGCCTCGGGTATTTCTTCGATGCCGAAACCCCGCAGGTCCGTTGTCTCGAACTGCTCGCACAGCATCTTCTCCGATTGCTGTGCATCAAACTTCCAGGGCGGGCGCTGCCGGACCCGGTCGGTGCCGGCAAAAGGCAGCGTCATGCCTTCCTCGACCAGTAATTCGGCGGGGCGCAGCCGCTCCAGTTGTGCCTCGACTTCCTCCAGGGAACCCAGCGGGCGAACCACGAAGCGCCCGGAGGCGAGTTCCAACCAGGCAAGCGCCCGTTCCTCTCCGGTTCCGGCCAGGGCCGCCAGCAGGTTTTCCTGGCGCGACTCCAGCAGGGCCTCTTCGGTGATGGTTCCCGGGGTGACCACGCGCACGACTTTGCGCTCCACGATGCCTTTTCCAGGTGTCGGCTCGCTGACCTGCTCACAAATCGCTGCCGACTCACCCAGCCGCACGAGGCGCGCCAGGTAGTTGTCCAGCGCATGGTAGGGAACACCTGCCATCGGGATAGGAGCGCCACCGGACTCGCCCCGGGTGGTCAGCGTGATATCCAGCAGGTTTGCGGCTTTTCGGGCGTCGTCAAAAAACACCTCGTAGAAATCACCCATCCGGAACAGCAGCAGGGTATCCGGAAATTCCGACTTGATGCTGAAGTACTGTTGCATCAGGGGTGTATGGGTAAGTTGCTTTGAAACGGCTGGAGATGATGACATCACAGAAAGTGTAACGTAGGACGCTGTGGGTGACTATATCGTACTTGCCAATTTTGATTCCGAAAATATTTTACTTACTTGGTCATACTTCAGCGCCATTACTGCTGTTTCTCTTTTTTTCTGGCAGGCCACTAAGTGCAGCAGCCCAGCCCCGTCCGCTGACCGCGAAGACGCTTCCACAAATCGGGAACCAGGGAGAGATCCGGGGTCTGGCCACGGTTTTCAACGGCCGTTTCGTGCGTGTGCGGATTACCGGCTTCACCCACTTTGAAACGAAATACATAGCCCCCCTCAATGCCCATGCGCAAGTCCGACATGATGATTTCATCTCCCTCCTGGCTCACACTGTAAAACCCTTTGGTGAACCACTGCAGCCGCGAAACCGGCCAATAATCTTCGATGCCCGCCAACAAGCCCGGATCAGAAGGATGCGCGGTAAACCGGATTTCGCGGTCACCATCCAACAGGGAATACCAACCTGTGTAATATCCTGAGTAATCCACGGCGACAAAACGCCAGAGAATGGTGTTGAATGGGCTGGCGAGCGTAACGATTCGCTGGTATTCAATGCCCTGTTCGGTTAGCGCGTCTTTCGCCACACTCTGCGCATGAAACTTTGCTGCAAAACTCCAGCCAAGATACAGGGTGCTGAGCACCAGCGTTCCGGCATTGATTCGATAGCCCCGCAGGGGATTGTGCCGGCTGAGTATGACCGCCATCAACCCAGTCATGAGTAAGAAGGTATAGACCGGATCAATGATGAACACAGAGCCCCACGTCATGGGCGTGTTAACAATGGGCCAGAAAATCTGTGTTCCGTAGATGGTGCAGGAATCCAGCAAAACATGGGTGGCGAAGGCCAGGTAGACCAGTAAATACCAGCCTAACCTGTGGGATGCATCGGTAGTATGAATTTTCCGAATCAGCCAGACCACCAGGGGCGTCAGAAACGCCAGTAGAATCAACGAGTGGCTAAATGAACGGTGATAGGTGAACGCAGCCACCGGGTCGCTAAAAGGTACCAGTACATCCAGATCGGGAATTGTCCCGCAAACCGCACCCCATACAGCCGCCTTGCGCCCGACGCGGTGACCCAGCGTGGCTTCTCCAACGGCTGCGCCCAGCGCAATTTGAGTAATGGAATCCATGGCAGCGAAGAAGTTTAACTCAATACGGAGTTACCGGAAGTGGCCGGTCGGCCATTTTTGGGTCTATTTTCGGGTTTTCGGCGGGGCTGGTGAAGAAATCCCGGGAAGTGTAACGTAATGTTCATCCGTTCCGACAAATCGAGGGCCTGCCCGTGAAAGAAATTGCATTTCCCGGCGATGTCGAATTCAAAAAACTGGTGGAAAAGACGTCGGGCAAATTGCTTGCCCGGGGCTGGAAAATGGCCTGTGCCGAGTCCTGTACGGGTGGCTGGATAGCCAAGTGCTGCACCGACCGGGCCGGCAGTTCCGAATGGTTTGAATGCGGTTACGTCACCTACAGCAATGCGGCCAAACAAGACATGCTCGGCGTTGACGCCGCAGCCCTTCTCGATGCTGGTGCCGTTAGCCGGGAGGTAGCTCTGCAGATGGCGGCAGGTGCGCGAAGGAATGCCGGCGTAGAGGCTGCTATCGCGGTTACCGGTATCGCAGGGCCGGACGGCGGATCGCCGGAAAAACCGGTCGGAATAGTGTGGTTTGGCTGGTCACTGCCGGGCCGGTCGGATACTGAAATGCTTCGATTCGACGGGAACCGTGACGCAGTGCGCCGGCAGTCGGTGGCGCATGCGCTGGCCGGGCTGATCCGTCGTCTGGATACGTGAGCAAGAGTCGCCGCCTGTTTTTTGCCCTGGTTCCGGACCAGGCGATCCGGGAGCAGATCGAATGTGTGCAAAAGTCCCTGGCCGGTTCAGGCCGGGCGGCAAAGCCGCACCAGTTCCATGCGACCCTCGCGTTTCTCGGCATGCAACAACCGGAGGTCATTCCGGCCATTCAGGCGGTCGCGGAAGGGCTGAGCTTCAAGCCGTGCCGGCTGTGCATGGACCGGATCGGCCAGTTCAGGCGCGCCGGTGTTTTGTGGCTGGGTATTCACGAGGTGCCGGGCGCACTCGAGGCATTTCAAAACTCATTGGTCAGTGCATTGCTGGATGCTGGAATTGGCTACGATCAAAAGCCCTGGGAATTTCATATCACGCTTTATCGCAAAATGAGAAAACGGCCGGTAATAATGGATCCCGTAGCAATCGAGTGGCAGGTGAACGGCTTTGAGTTGATCGAGTCAGTCAGTGTCGGGAGCGGTGTCGAATACCGCTCGATAGGACACTGGTGATCCGGGTCACGGGCCAATTTTTCAGGACCTGTGTAGGAATTGAACCCGTCGGGTCAATTTGGGCTGATTCAGCACTTTGGGCTGTGTCATAATTGCCGGCATAAAAACACGGAGAGGAACATGGACGACAACAGAAAACAGGCTTTATCGGCAGCACTTCAGCAAATCGAGCGCCAGTTCGGCAAGGGCGCCATCATGCGAATGGGGGATGCGACGGTCCCCGAAGGCATCCAGACAGTATCCACCGGATCCCTGATGCTGGACGTGGCGCTGGGTATTGGCGGGTTGCCCAAGGGCCGGGTGGTCGAGATTTACGGGCCCGAGTCCAGCGGTAAAACCACCCTGACCCTGCACGCCATCGCCGAGTGCCAGAAAGCCGGCGGCACGGCGGCATTTGTCGATGCCGAACACGCCCTGGATCCGGGTTATGCCGAGAAGCTCGGCGTCAACGTGGAAGACCTGCTGGTGTCGCAGCCCGATACCGGTGAGCAGGCGCTTGAAATTACCGACATGCTGGTACGCTCCGGTGCAGTCGACATGGTCGTGGTCGATTCTGTTGCGGCCCTGACGCCAAAGGCTGAAATCGAGGGCGATATGGGTGATACACATGTTGGCCTGCAAGCCAGGCTGATGTCACAGGCCCTGCGTAAATTGACCGGCAACATCAAGCGTTCCAACTGCATGGTGATCTTCATCAACCAGATCCGCATGAAGATCGGCGTGATGTTCGGCAGCCCGGAAACCACTACCGGCGGCAATGCACTCAAATTCTATGCTTCCGTCCGCCTGGACATCCGCCGCATCGGCGCGCTCAAGCAGGGTGACGAAGTGGTTGGTAACCAGACCCGGGTCAAGGTCGTGAAGAACAAGATGGCGCCGCCGTTCAAGCAGGCAGAATTCGAAATCCTCTATGGCCACGGCATTTCCCGGGAAGGGGAGTTGATTGAGCTGGGCGTGAAGTATGGATTCGTTGACAAGGCGGGCGCCTGGTACAGCTACCAGGGTGACCGGATTGGCCAGGGCAAGGAAAATGTCCGGCAGTTCCTCATCGACAATCCCGAAATGGCCGCCAAGATCGACCAGCAGGTGCGGGCTGAATTGATGCCGGAGCTTCACGCAAAACCGGCGAAGGAAGAATCTGCCACCGAGTAATATTTTGGCCCCTGACGAAAAGGATAAGCCCTCGCAGAACGAGATGAGGGCATTTGCCTATCGACTCCTGGGCAGGCGTGAATACAGCGTTTTTGAGCTGGAACAGCGGATTCGCCGAAAATGGCCGCAGGCGACGGAAATCATGGTGCTGCTGGATGCCCTGGTGGAGGAAAACCTGCTGTCGGACGAGCGTTACGTCGAGTCCTTCGTCCGGTTCCGCGTTCAGCGGCTACAGGGGCCATTGAAAATCCAGGCGGCGCTGGGGCAAAAGGGTGTGTCCGATGCGCTGGTTACCCGGGAACTGGATGCCCGGTCCCACGAGTGGCCTGATCTCGCCGTGCAATGGCTGGATCGCCAGAACACCGGGGTCATGGATTTTGACGCAAAGAAGAAGTACTACCGCAGGCTGATCAGCCGCGGTTTCACCCACGGGCAGGCGATGGACGCCGTTAACCGTACTCATTCAACCTTGGATTAGGTAAACTCCGCACTCACATTTTGATTAATCATTTGAAAGGGCGCGGGGCCAGAAGAATCATGGTGAAATCAACCAACCAGATCCGCAGGGAATTCCTGGAATTTTTCAATGCCAGGGGACATGAGACCGTAGCTTCCAGTCCATTGGTTCCCGCCAATGACCCGACTTTGCTGTTCACGAACGCAGGCATGGTGCAGTTCAAGGACGTGTTTCTGGGCGCCGAAAAGCGCAATTACACGCGTGCGGCCAGTTCCCAGCGTTGCGTTCGCGCAGGCGGCAAGCACAACGACCTGGACCAGGTGGGTTACACGGCCCGACACCACACGTTTTTCGAAATGCTGGGTAATTTCAGTTTTGGCGACTACTTCAAGGAAGACGCCATCCGCTATGCCTGGGAACTGTTGACCGGGGTATACGGCCTTGAGCCCGACCGGCTCTGGGTGACCGTTTATGAGACCGATGACGAGGCGCATGATATCTGGGTGAACGAAATTGGCGTGCCGAAAGAGCGGGTCATTCGTATCGGTGACAAACCCGGCGGCGCTAAATTCGAGAGCGACAATTTCTGGGCCATGGGTGACACCGGCCCCTGCGGGCCCTGCACGGAAATTTTCTATGATCACGGTCCGGGTGTCGAAGGCGGGCCGCCTGGGTCCCCGGACGAAGATGGTGATCGCTACATCGAGATCTGGAACCTGGTGTTCATGCAGTTTGACCGCTCGGCCGATGGCGCGATGAATCCCTTGCCCGCGCCCTGTGTCGATACGGGGATGGGCCTGGAACGCCTGGCGGCAGTTCTGCAGCACCAGCACAGCAATTACCGTATCGATCTGTTCAAAGCGTTGACGCATGCGGCAGCAGAATTGACCCACTGCAAGGACCCGGAAAACGTCTCCCTCAATGTCATTGCCGACCACATCCGCGCCTGCGCCTTCCTGATTGCGGATGGCGTAGTGCCCTCGCGTGACGGCCGCGGCTACGTGCTGCGCCGTATCATCCGCCGCGCAATCCGTCATGGCTATAAGCTGGGAGTCAAGCAGCCCTTCTTTCACAGGATGGTGGGGCCGCTGGCCCAACAGATGGGTGACGCCTACCCGGAGCTACGCCAGAAAGCGGAGTTGATCAGCAGCACGTTACTGGAAGAAGAAGAGCGGTTTTCCCGCACGCTGGACACTGGCATGGGCATCCTTAAAGAGGTAATGGCCAAAGCAGCCGGCGGGGAAGGCGCAGTCATTGATGGCGCCACGGCCTTTTTGCTGTACGACACCTACGGGTTTCCGCTGGACCTGACCCAGGACATCGCCAGGGAAAACAAGCTGGAAGTGGACGTTTCCGGTTTTAACGAGGAGATGGCCAAGCAACAGGAACGCGGACGATCGTCAGGCAAGTTTGCTCAGCAGGCGCAGATTTCGACGGAAACCATCAAGAATCAGAAGCCCACGCAATTTCTGGGCTATGAAGTGCTGGAGACCACGGATTCCCGCATCACGGCCATCCTGGTGGACGGAGAACCCGTCGAGCAGGTCAAAGCCGGTGACGAAGCCGTGCTGCTGTTGGATAAAACACCCTTTTACGCTGAGTCAGGCGGACAGGTCGGCGACACCGGCATGATCAGGTGTGGTGACGCCGTCTTTGAAATCCAGGACACGATCAAGCTGGCCGGTGTCTTTTTCGGCCACATCGGTGAGCTCAGGAAGGGACGGCTGCAGGCCGGGGACGAAGTTTCGACCGAGGTCGACAAGGCCCGCCGCCAGGCCATCGTACTGCATCACTCGGCCACCCACCTGATGCATGCGGCGCTGAAGCAAGTACTCGGCGCTCATGTCGAGCAGCGAGGTTCGCTGGTGGCGCCGGATCATCTGCGCTTTGACTTCACGCACCCGCGTGCCGTGACTGCGGATCAGCTGGCGGAAATCGAGCGCATCGTGAACCGCGAAATCCGGGTCAATCCGGATGCTGACGTGCAGGTGATGGATTTTGACGATGCACTCGAGACCGGAGCCACGGCATTGTTCGGCGAAAAATACGGCGACCGGGTGCGGGTCCTGCGCTTTGGCGATTTCTCGGTGGAATTGTGTGGCGGCACCCACGTTAAACGGGTTGGCGATATCGGTCAGTTCAAAATCGTGGAGGAATCCGCCATCGCCGCAGGTATCCGCCGTATCGTGGCGGTGGCCGGAGAGGCTGCCGTGCAGCGCATCCAGATCATGGATTCCCAGCTGAAGGACCTGGCCGGTGTCTTGAAAATTGCACCGGATGCCATGGAGGACCGGCTTCGCCAGGTCCTGGATCGCAGCCGGGCGCTGGAAAAAGAAGTCGAGGAATTAAAATCGAAAATGGCCAGCGCCAGCGGTGACGAACTCGCCGGCTCGGCAATTGAGATCAACGGCATCAAGGTGTTGTCTGCGCGGCTTGACGACGTCGACCCCAAGGCCCTCCGGGACACGGTAGACCGGTTGAAAGACCGCCTGGGAACCTCGGTGGTCGTCATTGGAAGCGCCGGAGATGGCAAGGTCAGATTGGCCGCAGGAATCAGTAAAGATTTGCTTTCTCGGATTCAGGCGGGCAATCTGGTAAACTTCATCGCACAACAAGTCGGCGGTAAGGGCGGTGGACGCCCGGATTTCGCCCAAGCCGGCGGGTCCCAACCGGAAAATCTGGACGGGGCGCTCAAAGCGGTACAGAATTGGGTCACGGAAAACAGTTGATCCCTGTTGTGCCGCAACGAAGGGAATTGGTGCAATAGCCGCCTGAGCAGGCTGCTGGTTGCAGTTTAATCGTCTCGCGATGGTTTTGGCATAAGCGTAGAAGACAAGAATAGCGCGGATACATGATGTGTCCGAAACCAAAGGAAGGTTCATATGCTCATTCTGACAAGAAGAATTGGAGAAAAACTTGTCATCGGTGATAACGTCACCGTCACAGTTTTAGGTGTAAAAGGGAACCAGATACGTATCGGCATCGAGGCCCCGCCCGAGGTGCAGGTACACCGCGAAGAAATTTATCAGCGGATTCTGAAAGAACGCGCCGACGGAGCCGGCAACACCGCAGAAGACCACTGACCAAGTAACGGACCCTGCAGAAGCCGGCCCTGCCGGAGAATTACCTGTTTCAGGTTTTCGCCCAACCGTATAAAATATCCGGTTCCGGAGAGATGGCCGAGTGGCTGAAGGCGCTCCCCTGCTAAGGGAGTATGGGTTAAAAGCCCATCGAGGGTTCGAATCCCTCTCTCTCCGCCAAATAGAAAACCCCGCTTCTGCGGGGTTTTTTATTTGTTGGGGAGCAGGGTGAGAATTCTCTGTCGCGAAGCGACAGGGTTCGACAAATTCGTCAGGAACGAATTTGGTCGCCGCAGGCGCCTGCAGGGTGAAAACCAGGATGGTTTTCAACAATCCCTGTCTTCGCTTCATACCTGCTCACGAGCACAGTTATGAACGCAATCGTATTCAGACTGTTTTCTTCCAGATCAGACCTGGGCGGCCTCACGCTCGTCACGCAGCGCCGAACGGCGAATCTTTCCGGCCTGGTTGCGTGGCAGATGCTCGAGAAATTCATAGCTGCGCGGGGTCTTGTAACGACTCAGCTGTTGGCAGCACAGCAGGTCCAGTTCCTGTTCAGCCGGCGGGCGCTGCGGGTCGACCGGTTCGATAATGGCATGTACCCGGCGTCCCAGGTCTTCATCGGCCAGTCCAATCACGGCAGCGTCACGGACACCCGGGTGGGAGGTCAGGACAGCTTCGACCTCGGCCGGATAAATATTAGCGCCGCCGCTGATGATCATGTCCACCCGGCGGTCGGAGAGATACAGGTAGCCTTCGTCGTCCAGGTAACCCAGGTCGCCGACCCAGGAAAAACCGTCCGCGTCTTCCGGCAGCGGCTCGGCGCCCAGGTAGCGATACTGGGGCGGCCCGCCGGCGAAGCGTGTCCAGATTTCGCCTACCTCGCCATTCGGGCAAGGGTCGCCGTTCTCGTCCTGGATCCGGATCTCGGTCAAAAAGCCCGTGCCCACACTGCCACGGTGCTCCAGCCACTCCCGGCCATCCAGCGAAGTGGCGCCGGTAATTTCGGTAGCCGCCCAGAGTTCACAGACTCGCTCAGGACCGAGCAGGTCGATCCAGGCTTCCTTGGCCCAGGCCGGGCACGGGGCCGCCAGGTGCCAAAGCAGGCGTACTGCGGAGAAATCACGCTGCGTTATGTTTTCTGTTCGAAGCATGCGTTGCATCATCGTGGGCACGAGGTTCAGGACAGTCGGCTGGTAGCGCTCGATCAGGTCCAGGGAACGATCATCGCGGAACCGTTCGTTGAGCAGGACTCTTCCGCCCTGGAACAGATTGATCAGCGAGAATAGCAGGGGTGCATTGTGGTAGAGCGGCCCGGGAGAGTACATCAGGTCGTTGTCCTCCAGCCTGAGCAGTGGCGCCAGGGGGTGGCCGCGGTACGGATAAGCAAATGCACCCGGTGAGACGATCAGCTTGGGTTTGCCGGTGGAACCGCCGGAGGCGACGGCCTTGGCCGGTTGGGGAATGCAGTCCGGCAGCGGCTCAACGGACCATGGGCTGTCGGAATCCAGCAGTTCCGCCATCGCAGCCCGGCTGATGCCGCCCAGTTCACGCGCGTCGCCGATGATGGCAACCGGCTGACCGAGTTCTATCAGGGCATCACGCTCCGCCGCGGGGGTGCGGACGTTGACCGGCATCGGGCAGCCGCCCAGCTTGTGGATGGCGATGCAGGCGACCAGGTGTTCGACACAGGTCGGAAGCACTACCG
>JAHEFT010000031.1 GCA_024640025.1 Chromatiales bacterium | reverse complement strand
CCCCGCTGGAGCCAGGCGCGTGAACGCCGGATTGGAAGCGGCTTGTTCGCCGAGAAGCAGCCGACCCTGATGTTCAACGGCTATGCCGATGAAGTAGCGGAACTCTACGCCGGCCTGGACCTGCGAAAGAATTATTGATGACCGCAGGGTGGATACGCGGCGGCAAGGCCCTGCTGTTTTTCATATGCCTGGTGCCCCTGGCAAAGCTGGCCATGGAAACTTTTGGTGTTGCTGGTTTGAGCCTGGGTGCCAACCCGGTTGAGGAGTTGATCCACCGGTTTGGTATCTGGGGCCTTATTTTTCTTCTGATAACGTTGGCCGTGACTCCATTACGGCAGTTAACCGGTTGGAACTGGCTGATTCGTTTCCGGCGCATGTTCGGACTGTTCGCCTTTTTCTATGTCCTGATGCATTTCCTGACCTATGCAGGTCTGGACCAGCGCTTTGACCTGGCGGTAATTCTTGAAGATGTCGTCGAACGCCCTTTCATCACGATAGGATTCATTGCTTTTTTGTTGCTGATACCGCTGGCAGCGACCTCGACCAACGGAATGATGAGACGGTTGGGCCGTCGCTGGCAGAAGCTGCATCGGCTGGTCTACATCATCGCTATCCTGGGCGTGTGGCATTTCTATTGGCAGGTCAAACTCGATACACTGGAGTCTCTGGTCTATGCCTTGATACTGGCCGGCTTACTGGGCTTTCGTATCTGGAGGAAATATGTCCGTTCTGCGCACCCCTGACGACCGTTTCAATAACCTGCCCGGTTTTAACTTTCAGCCTCACTACGTGGAAATCCGGGACCCGGATCTGGGCCCGCTCCGGGTCCACTACGTGGATGAAGGCCCCTCCGATGGGCCGGTAGTGCTTTGCCTGCACGGCGAGCCAACCTGGTGCTATCTCTACCGCAAGATGATTCCTGTCCTGAGCTCTGCCGGATGCAGGGTTCTGGCTCCTGACATGGTCGGTTTCGGGCGCTCCGACAAACTTACCCTGCGGACGGACTACACCTACACCCGGCATGTCAGATGGATGGCGGACTGGATCAAGTCCGTGGGTGTAACGGATATTACCCTGCTGGCGCAGGACTGGGGCGGGTTGATCGGACTGCGCCTGGTCGCTGAGAACCCGGAGATCTTCGCGCGGTTTTCCCTGTCCAACACAGGACTGCCCACCGGCGACCACCCGGTCAACGAGGCGTTTCACCGTTGGCGCAAATTCAGCCAGGAGGATCCGGTTTTCGATATCGGATCCATCGTTAACCTGTTCGGGCATGGTGGCCTGACTGAAGAGGAAGTCGAAGCGTACCGCGCGCCGTTTCCTGCGGACGAGTACAAGGAGGGCGCACGCCAGTTTCCGGTGCTCGTGCCCACCAGGCCGGATGATCCGGCGTCGGAGGATAACCGTCGCGCCTGGAAGGCGCTTATGCGCTGGGAAAAACCTGCCTTGATGTGTTTTTCAGACGCCGATCCCATCATGCAGGGCGGCGAAAAGCCGTTCCTGAAACTGGTTCCCGGCACCCGGGATCAGCCACACCGGACACTGAAAGGACGGCACTTCATCCAGGAGGAAGACGGTGAAAACTGGGCGAGGGCGGTTGTTGACTGGATCGGGAAAATCTAACCGTATCGGTGTTTGAACCGCCGGTTTTGGCGGTAGGGGAAAATGTCAGCCTGCCTGCCATCTTCAATATCATCCTTAATCTGCCGCCACCAGGCGGCCGTCATCAGTTCCGCATGGTTTTTTTTGAATTGGGCCATGTCTTTCTGATCGGCAAAAAAGAACGGGCCGAACGTTTCGGGAAACACGTCTCTTTCCTCCACGGAATACCAGGGGGTGTCTGACATGACGTCATCGAAGTCGCGTGGAGGCGGTATCCTGCGGAAATTGCATTCCGTGATGTAGCAAATTTCGTCGTAATCGTAAAAAACGACCCGGTTGTGGCGCGTGACTCCGAAATTCTTTTTGAGCATGTCGCCCGGGAATATATCGGCGCCCGCCAGGTCACGGATGGCGTTGCCGTACTCCATTATGGCGTGCTTTCGTTCCTGTTTCGAGGCCTGCGCAAGGTACCTGTCCAGAGGTTCCATTCGCCGTTCAATGTAGATGTGCCTGATCACCAGCATGTCGCCGTCGATTTCCACGCTGCTGGCGGCCTCTTCCTTCAGTTGGTCCAGTAAAGCCGGCTCGATGCGTTTTATGGGTATGGCTACATTCGAGTACTCCAGCGTATCGGCCAGGCGACCGACCCGGTCGTGATTCTTGACCAGCAGGTATTTCTCCATTACTTGCTGGCGTGAAACAGTCTTGGGGGGGTCGAAGCGGTCCTTGATCAGTTTGAACACAAAGGGCATGGAGGGCAAAGTGAAGACGAGCATCACCATACCGCGAACGCCGGGCGCAACCTGGAAATCGTCCCTGGAATGTCTCAGGTGATGTTGCAGTTCCCGGTAAAAGATGGTTTTCGCCTGTTTCTGCAGACCCAGCATGGCATACAGGTCTACCGCCGACTTCTGCGGCATGATGGAAAGAAGAAACGAAACGTAAGCGGAGGGAACTTCCATATCGACCAGGAAGTAGGCGCGGGAAAAACTGAACAGGACGGCGACATCTTTCTGCTGCATCAACAGGGCATCGACCGTGATCGTTTCCTCCCTGTTGCGCAGAATCGGGATCACGAAAGGCTCTTTGGTGTCTCCGTTAATCAGCCTTCCAACGATATATGCCCCCTTGTTGCGATAAAAGGGTGTGCCTAGTACCTGGATCTGGAAATTGGGCTGTGCTTTCCATCCCTGCGATCGGTGGTCCAGCAGGGCCCGTTCCAGGTATCTCAGATCACGCCGCAGATTTTCAAAAGGTACCGCCAGGCGAAAGCTGGTCAGAATTTCCAGGAAACTGCGGCGCAGGCCGTCACTCTCGGGGTAATAGCTGCGATAGGTTGGCTGTGACCCACGCAGGTATTGAACACTGATGGCAGGCCGCCAGAAAATATATTCACTATTGTAGTAATCTCTATGAAGAACCTTACATGCTACTGAATTATAGAATGTTTCAGCGCATTCAGACTGCAAATGATCCATCAGTTTTCCGATGAAAACGATCTTGATCCGTGGCCAGAGTTCGTTGTTGTTCGCCACCGAGGGAAATTCGCGCTGGATTCTATCCACCGTTTCCTGGACCCGTCTTTCATAGCCCTGGATGCGTTCCCTGCTCACCTTGGCGGCCCGTGCCCAGTCGGCCCGGGCAAAACATTCCTTGCCTTCGCGGCTGTACTGGCGGAACAGCGTGTAATGCCTGTTGAAGCCATCGAGAATGGCTTGGGCGACTCCCGCCCAGGTATCCATATTCAAAACAATCTACCCCTGATAATGAATCATAAGAGTTATTCCAGGGTTAAGCATTGTCAACCATGGCCAGTGACATTGTATAATCCCCACTCGGCAATTCTAGGAGTTTTACAGTGAAGCGAATCTTTATCTTGGTTGCAGCAGCCGTGCTGTTCAGCAACGTGCAGGCCCAGGATGCGGCCGAGTTGGAAGAAGTACTTCCGGCGGAAGCGCAGAAATGTGTTCTGCCCGCATCTCCGAACGCTATTCCCGAGGATGCATCTTACGACGATCTCGTGGCTGCGAAAAAGGCCATTGCGCAGTTCCAGTCTGAAATCGTGGTTTTTCGCGATTGCCTGAGTGCGGCCGAAGAAAACCCGGACAATACCCCCGGAAACAACGCGGCCATCGTGTCTTCCTACAACTACTCCGTTGAAATGGAGACGCGGGTGGCAGAGCGCTTTAACACAGCAGTTCGCACCTACAAGGAACGTAAGGCTGCGGCGGAAGGTTAAGGCGCCGGAGCTGACCCAGGACTATTCCTGGTTTTTCCATATTCGGCCCGGGTATCAGCGCCCGGGCGGAATTTTTGAATGCTTCAAGCTACATCCCGCCCGATTACCGGATTGGCCGGCTAGTGCAGGGTGTTTCTCAGCTTTTTTGAATCCGAATGACCGGTTTATTCGGAAATTTCGCGAGCCTCATCAAGTCTGACGCGCAGGTCTTTTGCCCAATGTTGCAACATCCGCCGGGCATCAGCCCGGTTGGAGGCGCTGGTAGTCCATTGCATGTAGCCACGGTCAGGTGCTTCTCTGCGATCACTCGCCGCCGCAAGCAGGTCGCCGGTCACCGAATCGTAAATTTCCAGTTTAAGAGTCATTCTTCCGGCCTCCCGGGTATATGACTTCTGGATACCGGGGGTCATTGTGTCCGGGGCGTATACGTCCAGGTCAACGATTTGTGGTGTGATTCTCATCACGTTTTCATCACTCGCAACAGCCAATTCGTAGCCACCTTTTTCGGTCAGTTCACTGGTAAACACCTCGTTGAACAATTCAGATAGGTCCGACTTGATCTTCTCCATGTCGGCGGTTTTGATTTTAAAAGGCTGCATCCTGTTCTGGTCTCTTTGCCAGTTCCTGCGAAATGAAACGCTGGCCGGGTCGAGCAGGATCCGGGTGTACACACTCCAGTCGACCATCGGGTCAGCGTATATCTCACCGCGGGAGTCTTTCTCCACCAATTCCAGGCCGTCCAGAGAGATTTGCGGCGACTCTTCCTTGGCGATTAGCGAGGCTGTTGACAGCGTCATCGTGGCGACCAGGGCCGATAAGATTAATGTCTTGTTCATTGGTGATTTATCCTCCACAAGTAGCAACATTCCTAATCATAGGAGTATATAAGACCCTGGCAGTTCCGTTACGATTTCAAAAATTTCAACATCGTGTCCGCATCGCTTACCTCGAACGGATCTGACGGACAGTTATCGCACTTGCCTGCTTCTGAAAACAGGGCTTTTACCTTGCCGTCTTCGACCAGCATCGAGTAACGCCAGGAACGTTCGCCAAAGCCAAGATTGTCTTTACGGACCAGCATACCCATCAGGCGGGAAAATTCTCCACTGCCATCCGGAAGCAGTTTTACTTTTTCGACACACTGGTGCCGGCCCCACTGAAACATGGTGAAGGCGTCGTTGACACTCAGGCAGTAAACTTCGTCGACACCAAGCTTCTTGAATTCGTCATAGTGCGCCTCGAATCCTGGCAAGTGCGTGCTGGAGCAGGTCGGCGTGAATGCGCCCGGGAGCGCAAAAACAACAACCTTCTTGCCGTCGAAAATTTCCTTGGACGTGAGATCCTGCCAGCGGAATGGGTTAGGGCCTTCCACGGTCTCGTCCCGTACTCGGGTTTTGAAAGTGACGTCAGGTACGGTCATGTCTATTGCCTGGTGCATTTGCTTATCTCCATTGGTTGATGCAGCTAGCTTAATTCCGGATTTTATATAAGTAAAATCGATTATAAATATATACCTGATAGTCAAAATCAATTACTGCCGTTTCCTGTTCCCCGATCTCTGTTACATTAAGCTTCTTTAATCGGATTCGGGGGAGCACGGGTTGACGGATTCACTGGCGGTAGCGCCGCCGCGGCTTAGCCAGGATGCACTGGCGCGCATTCTCGACGTAACCCAGCAACTGGCGCAGCCATTCAACCTGATGAATATGCTGGCCGAGGTGGTTGAAGCCGGCGAGTCTGTTCTTTCGGCGGACAAGGGTTCGTTGTGGTTGTATGATGCAGCCCGCCAGGATCTCACCATGAGGATTCCCGAGGTAAAGCCGGCCCCGCGCTTGCCGGCCGGAGAGGGGCTGGTAGGGCAGTGCCTGTCCAGCCGTGAAATCATTAACGTGGCCAACGCCTACTCCGATCCGCGTTTCAGCAAAACCGTCGACCAGTTAACAGGCTACAAAACGCGATCAGTTCTGAACGTTCCCCTGCTGGGGTGGGAAATGCAACCGGTAGGTGTGCTGCAATTGCTCAACAAACATGCCGGGGTTTTCGACGAAAGCGATGAACTGTTGGCATCCACGCTCGCGGCACAATGCGCTGTCGCCCTGCAACGCGCGCAACTGACCGAAGCGCTGATGCTGAAAGAGCGGCTCGACGAGGAAGTCACGCTTGCCCGGGAAATTCAGATGAGCACGCTGCCGACTGAAATGCCACGGGTCCCCGGATACGATCTCCACGGCCGTTTCGTGCCGACCGGCCAGGCGGGCGGCGACCTGTTCGACCTGGTGATCCTGGGGGATGAACTTTTCATCCTGTTGGGAGATGCAACGGGCCATGGCTTTGGCCCCGCCCTGTCGGCAACCCAGATGCAAGCCATGTTGCGGGTAGCGTTTCGTTGCGGCGCCAGTCTCGACGAGGCCTACCGCCATGTCAACAACCAACTCGCAGAAGACCTGCCCGACGATCGCTTTATCACTGCTTTCATGGGATTCCTGGCGCCTAAAACACATGAAATACGGTTTCATTCCGGAGGACAGGGTCCCATACTGCATTTCCGGGCGGCGGACGAAAGTTGTGAATGGCACCGCCCGACCAGTTTTCCAGTTGGGATTTTGGAACTGGAGTATTGCGACAAGCCACAGGTTTTGAACATGGACCCTGGTGACGTGCTGGTCTTACTGTCTGATGGGATTTATGAATATGAAAGCAAGCAGGGTGTACAGTTCGGAGAGGAGCGCGTGGCCCGGCTCCTGCAGTATCATCATCGCTTGCCGATGGCTGAATTGAGTAAACAGATTCTGAACGCAGCCTATGAACATGGTGAAGGTGTTTCTCAACAGGACGATATAACACTGGTCCTGTTGAAGCGTCTTCCAGGAGAGGATTAATGCAAAAAAGATACAGCCGAAGCTTCGATCAGATCCAGGAAATCGTGCAGGATACCGAGAATTTTTTTGCGGCCAACGATATCGACGAGTCATTGCGAATGAAAGTGGACCTGTCGCTGGAGGAGTTGTTCGTTAACATGGTGAGTTATAACACTGAGACAGACCAGGACATCCTGATCGAAATGCAGGTCAAAGACAGCGGCATTGAGGTCAGCCTGACGGATTTTGATGTCGAGAGATTCGATCCCACTCTGGCTGCGGATGTCGATATCGATGCACCGCTCGCGGAACGGAGCCCGGGTGGACTCGGTCTCTACCTTGTCCTGAAAATGGCGGACTCAATTCACTATCAATACCATGATCGGACGAGCAAAATTACATTCACCAATACGGTTGCAGCGGAGTAAGAAAACGGATGTTTGAAATTGGTTTGAATACCAGTGGAGAGGTGGCAGTCAGCGGCCGTCTGGACGCCGCCCAGGCAGAAAGGGCGCAAGAGTTTCTGGATACCGTAAGTGACCGCTGCGTCATCGACATGTCGCAACTGGAATACATTTCCAGTGCAGGACTGGGCGTTTTACTCAGAACCCACAAGCGCTTGATGACGGGTGAGACTGGTTTGGAATTAATCAATGTAAACAAGCATATAGCAGACATATTTCGCTATTCGGGATTCGACAAGCTTTTCGTAATAAAGACCCTATGAATTTATTTTCAATTTATTTTCCAACTTTTTTCCCGCTGGACCGTAATTATGAACAGTAATAACCGGGACCAGGCCCTCGTCGAGAGATGTCTGCGTGGTGACCGGAAAGCGCTCGAGGAATTGGTGGGGCAGTACGAAAGGCCCATCTATAATGCCGCGTACCGGATTCTCGGTAATCCGGACGATGCCGCCGATGCAACACAGGTGGTGTTCATGAAGGCCTTCGAGCACCTGGGTCAATACGACCCCAAATATAAATTTTTCAGCTGGATATATCGAATTGCAGTCAATGAAGCCATCAATCAGCTCAAGCGCGTCAGAAACCAGCAGCCACTGGATGATACAGAGGTTGCCGGAACCAGCAGCCCGGAAGCGACAGCTGAAGCTGGCGATCTGTACCGGCAAATTCAGGACGGGTTGATGGAACTGACAGACGACTATCGCACCGTGGTTGTACTGCGTCATTTTTCGGATTGCAGTTATCGGCAAATTAGCGAGATTCTGGAAATTCCTGAAAAAACGGTTAAGTCACGACTTTACTCAGCCCGGCAGGTGATGAAAGAAACACTGCTGGCCCGGGGCGTATATTGAAGGGGTATGCTGACATGCTTGATGAACAAATCTTAAATCTGATCAACGCCGATATCGATGGCGAGCTGACCCCGGCGGAACAGCAGCAACTGGATGATATTCTCGAAACTTCATCCGAAGCGCGCGCGATGAGAACGGAACTGCTGAAGTTGAGCAACCTGTTGGACAATGTCCCGGAACAAATGCCGCCACCGGGTCTTTCGGATCGTATTCTCAACCAGCTGGCACCGCCGCGCTTTTCATCGGGGTTTTCCCTGTCAAACCTGATGGCATCGTTTCAACCGGTGACAGCCGGCCTGGCTTTCGCGGCCGGACTGCTGCTAACAGTTGGCTTTTACGAGATGTTGCCTGGTCACAATACCCTGTCAGACACCACGGGTATGGTCGGAACCATGGTCATGGGGCAGGGTGGGGGAATGAACCTGCTGGAGAATAACCTGCAGTTTTCAAGTGACGGTTTCTCCGGCACGGTCTCGCTCAGTGAGAAAAACGGATTTTATGTTCTGAATTTTGATCTGGATTCCACGAATCGGGAGGAGATCGTCGTCGGTCTGGACCGGACCGGCCTCTCGTTTGGAGGTTTTGCGGAGACGCCCGGAAGTTCGGACACAGTCGTTGAAACAGTCACGATTTCCGGGGGGACTTTGCGTGTCGAAAGCCAGGGACGGCAGCAATTCACGGTATTCCTTCGCGGAAGCAGCCCTGAAAAAGTGGTTGCTGCGGAATTGATTACCATTGATTTTTCACACGACGATGGTCATTCTGCGAAGGATGATTCTGAATCGTAATAAATATTTTAGGGCGGCCCACCAACTATTTGGCGGGCCCGGAGTAGTTACTGTTAAAGCTGCTAATCAGCATTGCTGTGATTGCAGAAGTTTCAGTAGTAGTGATTAACGAGGAGAGCAAGATGAACTTCAGACAGTCAGGTAGTACAAAGGTGTATTTACTGATAGGCACGTTGGCCGTGGCCGCCGGTGCCGTTTATATGTTGGGCAATGGGTATCCGCCGGACGTGGAGAAGTCTGCGGGCACCATCGTACCCGCTGAGCGTTACCGGGCTGACCAGATGGACAGTAGCGATGTTGTCCTGGGAGACGAAACGCTCGCTCAAATCATGCAAACGGATGAATTTGAAATGCTACGGACCAACCAGGCCTTTATTAAGGCTTTGGAGAATGAAGCGGTCGTTTCGGCGTTGACTGACCCGCTGTTTGCCCAGGCAATCAGCAACCCGCTGTTTGCAGAAGCGATGAGCAACCCACTGTTTGCAGAAGCGATCAGTAGCCCGCTGTTTGCCGAGGCGATCAGTAACCCGCTGTTTGCCGAGGCGATGAGTAACCCGCTGTTTGCTGAGGCGATCAGCAACCCGCTGTTTGCCGAGGCGATGAGTAACCCGTTGCTGGCCGAGGCGATCAGTAACCCGCTGTTGGCCCGGGCTATAAATGACCCGCTGCTGGCCCAGGCAATGAGTGACCAGCGGTTGGCCGAGGCGTTGCGTGATCCGCAGTTGGCCCAGGCCTTGAGCGACCCGCAGCTGGCCCAGGCGATGAGTGACCCGCTGTTTGCCCAGGCGATCAGTGACCCGTTGATGGCCCGGGCGTTGAGTGACCCACTGTTTGCCCAGGCGATCAGCAACCCGCTGTTTGTCCAGGCGATGAGTGACCCGTTGTTTGCCCAGGCGATCAGTAACCCGCTGTTTACGCAGGCGATGAGTAACCCGCTGTTTGCGCAGGCGATGAGTAACCCGCTGTTTGCGCAGGCGATGAGCAACCCGCTGTTTGCACAGGCAATGAGTGACCCGCTGATGGCCCGGGCGTTGAGTGATCCGCAGGTGACCGCGGCGTTAAGGAACGATCAGTTGGTCTCAGCATTGAGCGATCAAAGACTGTTGGAGGCAATGAGTAATCCGGAGTTGTTTGAGTCGCTTCGCCAGCGATAACAATGATTTGACAAAAAGCCGCCTGTTTGTACAGGCGGCTTTTTGTTGCCTTGAGCAGCGCTTCGGCACGTATAATCAGACCTTCTCAGGCAAATACCGGTGGGGAGAGACTGTCTTGAGTAGCCGCATACGGGTTTTCATTGCACTTTGTTTCATTACATCGGCATGTTCAATCAGTGCCCTGCGCGCTGATTCCTTTGTCTTTGATGTTCTGGAAACCGATGAGCTCAGACTCCTGTACCTGGATCCCCTGCAAACCTATCTCGTGCCGCATGTCGGCCGTAGTTTTCAGAATTCCATGGAGTTCCAGCGATATATTCTGGATTGGGAGCCCTGGCAAAAAACGACGGTGCTGTTGACCGACTTCCATGACACGGGTAACGCATCTGCCGGAGCGGTTCCATCCAACATGGTCCGTCTCGATATCGCGCCGTTAAACGGTATTTTTGAAACAATTCCCGCTATCGAGCGAGTTTACATGATGATGAATCACGAACTGGTCCACGTGGCCACGAGTGATGTCTGGAACGAGACGGACAGGAAGTGGAGACATTTTTTCCTCGGCAAACCGGCTCCCCGGCAGGAACATCCTGAGTCGATATTGTATTTTTACCTCACCACTCCCCGTGCGGTCGTACCACGCTGGTACACCGAGGGCAGTGCCGTCTTTCTCGAAACCTGGATGGCGGGTGGTGTCGGGCGGGCCATGGGTGCTTACGATGAAATGGTATTCCGCTCAATGGTCCGCGATGACGCTCATTTTTACAGCAATCTGGGGCTGGTTTCAGAGGGCACCATCGTGGATTTCCAGGTCGGTGTGAATGCCTATCTCTATGGCACGCGCTTTTTTAATTACCTGGCTTATCAGTATTCCCCGGAGCAGGCCATCGAATGGTTAAGCCGTGGAGAGAACAGCAAGCGTTATTACGCCAAGCAGTTCGAACACGTTTTCGGTCTGAATCTGGAAGATGCCTGGGACGAGTGGATTGCTTTTGAGCACGAATTCCAGGAGCGTAACCTGGAAGCCGTTCGGCAACATCCGCTGACACCGACTGAACCGTTGACAAAGCGGGGTCTGGGCTCGATTTCCCGGACTTTTATCGATCAGACCACCAACAGCCTGGTTGCTGCCTATCGATTTCCGGGCGTGGTGGCTCATATCGGTGAGTTTTCGCTGGACGACAGAACCACCCGGCGGATCACGGACATCAAGGGGCCAATGTTGTTCCGGGTAACGTCGCTGGCCTACGATGAACAGTCCCGAACTGCTTACTACACGAATGATAACAATGACTTTCGGGACCTGATGTCAGTCAGCCTGGATGGAGGCAAACCGAAACTGCTGCTCAAGGATGCGCGGATCGGTGACCTCGCGTTTGATCATGAAAACCGGTCGTTGTGGGGCTTGAGGCACCAGAACGGACTGGTTACCCTGGTCAGGATCCCTGCACCTTACGATAAATGGGAAGATGTCTATACCTGGCCATATGGCCAGGTGCCTTCCGATATTGATGTCTCACCGGACGGTCGCATGCTTTCCGCAACGATGGCGGAAATCAACGGCAATCAATATCTGCGGGTTTTCAGCACCGGTAACCTCTTGAACGGTGATTCTAGTGCCGTCCTGGAATTCGATTTTGGGCACGTGATCCCGGAAGGATTCGTATTTTCGCCTGACGGTCGATACCTGTTCGGCAGTTCCTATTACACCGGAATTTCCAACATTTTCCGCTACGAGATCGCAACCGGTGATATCGAGGCGGTCAGCAACGCGGAGACCGGTTTCTTCAAGCCGGTTCCGATGCAGGACGGGCGCTTGCTGGTTTTCGAATACACCGGACAGGGCTTCAAGCCCACGATCATTGATCCCGTGCCGCTGGAGGACCTGAGCGCTATCCGGTTTCTCGGAAATGAACTGGTGAAAAAAAATCCCGTGCTCAAGGACTGGGCAGTCGGTTCGCCCGCGGATATCCCGCTGGATGACCTGGTGACTCACCAGGGCAAATACAGCCCGTTGCATTCGCTGGGCATTACATCCGGTTATCCGGTAATCGAAGGATACCGGGACACTGTAGCGCTGGGTTACCACATGAATTTTCTTGACCCGGCCAGTCTGAACGGACTCAAGGGCACGATATCCTATAGCCTGGATAGCTCGCTGGAATCATCCGAGCGCTTGCATGCCGATATCGAGTACCGGAAATTTAACTGGACATTTCGATACTGGCACAATGTGGCGGATTTCTATGACCTGTTCGGGCCAACAAAACGTGCACGTAAAGGCGACGCATTTATAACGACGTACGATAAACCGCTTATTTTCGATTTGCCGAGGCGTATGGATCTCAGTGTAGGTGCGGCCTACTATACGGGCCTGGATACACTGCCGAACAACCAGAACGTCCCTACCTCTTTTGCGAAACTGGCGTCCCTGCAGGCGGAATTGAGCTATTCCAATACGAGAAAATCGCTCGGGTCCGTTGACCATGAAAAGGGTGTGCGCTGGAACGCCGTTGGATACGCGGATTATGCGCAGAGTGAGTTCGTGCCAAAAATTCGTGGCGGGTTCGATTTCGGTTTTGCCTTGCCCTGGAAGCATTCTTCGATCTGGTTCTATAACTCCGGTGGAGTAGCAGACGGGAGCCGGGACAATTCACTGGCAAACTGGTATTTCGGCGGCTTTGGTAACAATTATGTAGATGACGGGGAAGTGAAGCGCTATCGGAATTTCAACAGTTTTCCCGGTTTTGATATCGATCAGATAAGCGGACAGAACTTCGCCAAGTCAGTCGTCGAATGGAATCTCCCACCTGTTACCTTTAAAGAAGCCGGAACCCCAAGTTTCTACCTCGCATGGATGCGGACGGCGCTGTTTGCGGGGGGGTTGGTCACCGATATTGGCGAGAGGCAGTACAAGGGAGACTATTTCAATTTCGGCGCCCAGGTCGATCTTCACTTTACCATCGTGCACCGTTTGCCGATGGTGCTCTCATTTGGTTATGCTCAGGGTTACACGGATGGCAAAAAATATGACCGGGAGTGGATGATTTCGCTTAAGATTCTTTAAGTATGTCAACAGATATCCTGGTCCGTGCGCCGGTGGGGCTTTTGCCGGTAGTGATTTTTCTGGTCGTCCTGGTTTACATGGACAGCTACAAGCTGGTCAGCCTGAAAGCCGTACTTTTGGTCATTGGACTCGGCGGGCTGACGGCGCTTGTCGCCATGTTCATCAATGGTGGATTGCTGGATTTGCTCGGTATGCCCATCAAGCCTTATTCAAGATACGTATCACCTCTGGTCGAAGAAAGTCTGAAGGCGCTGGCCATCATCTACCTGTTCCGGTCGAACCGGATCGGCTTCCTGGTGGATTCCGCGATCATGGGATTTGCGGTGGGCGCCGGCTTTGCGCTGGTTGAGAACTTCCAGTACCTGCAGATATATTCAACCGCCAGTTTCGGTGTCTGGATTGTACGCGGGTTCGGCACCGCCATCATGCACGGAGGGGTCGTGGCGATTTTCGCGATCATGTCGCAGACGCTGACGGAAAGGCAGATGAAAATCAATCCGCTTTTTTACCTGCCTGGCCTCGCTGTCGCGATTTTCCTGCATTCGGTGTTCAATCACTTCCTGGTGGCGCCGGTTTTACAAACCATCGGCACCCTGTTCATATTGCCGCCCCTGCTGCAACTGGTGTTCCAGCGGAGTTCACGGTCACTGCACGAGTGGCTGGAGCTGGATTTCGACGCCGACGCTGATCTGATCGAAATGATCGATTCAGGGCAGTTTTCCGAGTCAAAAATAGGGCGGTTTCTCGAAGACCTGAGGGGTAAATTCGAGGGCCCTGTGCTGGTCGACATGCTGTGTTACCTGCGTGTCTACACCGAGCTGGCCATTCGCGCCAAGGCGGCGTTGATCGCCCGCGAAAACGGACTGGAGCTTCCGGTGGGTGAGCGGACCCGGGAAAAATTCGAAGAGCTGCACTTCCTCGAAGAAAGCATCGGAAAGACAGGGTGTCTTGCCATGAAACCTTTCCTGCAAATTGAGCGCAAAGACCTCTGGCAAATGCACGTTATTGACCACTGAACTCACAATTTCTCAGGTAATCGTGACCCTTGTCACACCCAGTGAGAATTCAAAAATGTTAATTTACCCGGGTGATCAAACCAGCGGGAATTAGCATGTTTTCGAGTCAGAAATGGTTACTCAGAGGCTTTTTGGTCTTTGGCTTTGCCCTCTACCTGTCCGGCTGTTCCGAAAAAGCCGAAGAACCCCTTGAAATCAGCGCGACCGACTCACCGGTTGAGTTGCTGGTGGAAGAAAGTACCGTTATCGATGAAGGCAACCCGTTTTTCACGGATTGGGATACACCGTACGGTATTCCGCCCTTCGCAGAGATTCGGGATGAGCATTTTAAGCCCGCATTTGATGCGGGAATTGCCGAATTGAGAGCGGACGTTGCAGCCCTTCGTGACAATCCTGAGCCGCCGACTTTTGAAAATACCATTGAAGCGCTTGAATTTGCCGGTTCTTCGCTGACGGCGGTGAACCTCGTGTTCAGCAACATCAACAATACGGATACCAATGACGCCCTGCAGGCCCTGGAAGTGGAGATCAGCCCCGTGCTGACCCGTGAACAGGATGCAATTTATCTCGACAGGAAAATTTTTGATCGCGTCAATGCGGTCTATGAAGCGCGGGAAACATTTGGCCTCGATGAACAGGCTATGCGCCTGTTGGAACTGACCCACCGGGACTTCATTCGCCAGGGCGCTGCGCTCGATGATAACGCCAAGGCTCGCATGAAAGATATCAACGCGCGAATTTCGGAACTGAACACGATTTTCGCCCAGAACCTGCTGAAGGAAACCAATGCGTTTGAACTGGTGATCACCGACGAGGCTGACCTTGCCGGCCTGCCCGGAAACATGGTCGGGTCGGCGAAATTGAAGGCTGAAGGAAAGGGTCGGCCTGACAGCTGGATATTCGGACTGGACCGGGGAACCTACGAGGGCTTCATGACGTATGCCGATAACCGGGAATTGCGCCGGCAAATGTACGACGCGTACCGGGCCCGCGCCGGGCAGGGCGGTGACAACGACAGCCGTGACGAATTGGCCGAGATTTCCCGCTTGCGTGCCGAGCGTGCTCAATTGCTGGGTTATGAAAACCATTCGGCCTACCAGTTGGAAACACGCATGGCAAAAACGCCGCAAAAAGCAGAAGAATTCCTGCTGGAAGTCTGGAAACCGGGACTTGAACGGGCCAATGAAGAACTGGCGGAAATGCAGATCATTGTCCAGGACGAAGGAAATGATTTCATCATCGAAGGCCATGACTGGTGGTATTTCGCAGAGAAGCTCCGCACCAAAAAATATGCTATTGACGAGTCACAGGTAAAACCCTATTTCGAGTTGAACAATGTTCGCGAGGGGGCGTTTCATGTCGCCAATAAGCTGTTCGGCGTAACGTTTGAACCGTTGACGGATGTACCGGTCTGGAACGATGTCGTTCGACCGTTTGCGGTCTATGACGCAGATGGCTCGTTTCTCGGTGTGTACATGACGGACTACTACGCCCGGGACTCCAAACGCGGCGGCGCCTGGATGAGCAGTTACCGGCAGACATCCAATGTTGGCGGCAAAAACATCCGGCCGATTGTCACCAATAACCTGAACATTGCCGTGCCGGCGGAAGGCGAGGACACTTTGCTGAGCTACGACCAGGTCGAAACCCTGTTTCACGAGTTCGGCCATGCCCTGCACGGCCTGCTCACCCAGGTTCGCTATCCGCGTTTTGCCGGCACCGGCGGCAGCCCCAGGGACTATACCGAGTTCCCGTCCCAGTTCATGGAGCACTATGCCTCGCAGCCGGAAGTGCTGGCTGTTTACGCCAGGAACAACGAAACCGGTGAAGTCATTCCGCCGGAACTGGTAGAAAAGATTCGCGCTGCCTCCACCCATAACCAGGGCTTCAAAACTACCGAGTACATCGCGGCTTCACTACTGGATTTCAGCTGGCATAATCTGACGCCGAATGAAGCCGCGGCCGTGGAAGACGCCAGGAAGTTTGAGGACGAAACCATGGCGGCCTATGGCAAGCCGACTGAAATCGAGACCCGCTACCGCAGTCCGTATTTCGGGCATATTTTCGCCGGCGGATACTCTGCGGGCTATTATGCCTACCTCTGGTCCGAGATCCTGGATGCTGACGGATTCACCGCCTTCACGGAAACGGGTGATATTTTTGATCCGGGACTGGCGGCGCGCCTGAAAGAAAACATCTACCAGGCGGGCGGTATCCGCGACGCAGACGTTCTGTACCGGCAGTTTCGTGGAAAGGATCCATCGATCGAACCGCTGCTCGAAATCCGGGGGTTGAATTAGGGACCGACAGCAGACGGGTCAACGCTTGTGTAGCCAGTTGGGCAATAGCTCGTAGGGATCCCTATCACCCAGACTGCCGGGGTTTATTCCGACCCGTGACAGGAGTTCCTGCAGCGTCCCCGTTTTATAAGCTTCGAAAGTATCGGTGGCGCCGCCAAGGTGTTCGCCGCCGATGAAGATCTGCGGAATGCTGTTCGTACCGAGACGTGCATTCAGAACAGCGCGTATCTGTCCGCCCCGGTTTCCCTCCTGGAAAGCCACGGAATCCAGATCGATTGATGTGTAAGGAATGTCCAGTTCGGCAAACAGTTTCCGGATGGCCCAGCAAAACTCACACCACTCGAGGGCAAAAAGGACAACCGGGTTTTCTGTGTCATTCACCGCACTGTCGACAAATTTCCCGGCTGATTCTGAAAGTGCGGGTGCCTCAACGGTAACCGCCGCCGCAGCAGGTGCTGGCTTCACATCGAATCGATAACCGGGTGTGGAACGGGATATCTCCATTTCTTCATCCGTCATCTGTTCCGGGATGCCTTCAAATAGCGGGGTCGACAGGTAACGCTCACCGGTGTCGGGCAGCATGCATAAAATGGTGGTGTTGGGTGGCGCGGATGCCGCCACTTTCATCGCCCCGGAGAATGTGGCACCGCCTGAAGTACCACAGAAAATGCCTTCCTTGCGGGCGAGTTCCTTTGCCATTTCCAGGGCATGGGCGCCGTCAATGGGCATGATCTGGTCGATCAATTTCATGGCCACCGCGTCTTCTGCCAGCTTGGGGATGAAATCCGGCGTCCAGCCCTGCATCAGGTGGGGGCGAAAATTGGGGTGGCTTTCAGATGGTGCGCCATCGGCATCCCTGGCCTGCGGGATGCCGCTGCCCAGCAACTGGGAATTGTCGGGTTCACAAACAACGATCCTGGTCTTGGGGCTCTTTTGTTTGAGCACACGCGCCGTTCCCTTCAATGTTCCGCCCGTACCGTATCCGGTGACGAAGTAATCAAGATGACGGGCACGGAAAACATCGAGAATTTCAAGTGCCGTGGTCAGTGTGTGGGCCTCCGCATTGGCCTCGTTTTCAAATTGCCGAACAAGGAACCAGTCATGGGCTTCAGCGAGTTCCACGGCCTTGGCCAGCATCCCGCTGCCTTTAAGTTCGGCCGGTGTCAGAACCACTTTTGCGCCGAGAAAGCGGAGTATTTTTCGGCGTTCGATGCTGAAGCTCTCGGCCATGGTCAGAACCAGTGGATAGCCCTTGGCCGCGCAGACCATAGCGAGTCCGATTCCCGTGTTGCCGCTGGTGGCCTCTATGACCGTCTGTCCCGGTTTGAGAACGCCGTCGCGTTCCGCTTGCTGTATGACACTGAGTGCCATCCGGTCCTTGACCGAAGCCATCGGGTTGAAAGACTCTACTTTTACAAAAAGATCGACTCCCGGCGGTGCCAGTCGGTTGATCCTGACGACCGGCGTGTTGCCAATCGTTTCGAGAATACTGTTGAAGTAATTGGCCATGATGAACGGTTGCATCCAGTTTTTGAATTCATGACAGAATATATGTTCGCGTGATTCCTTTCCAATGAGCCAGGATAATTTGAAATGAACGACGATCGATATATCGATTTCGGACTTCCGCTGATTGACCTGCATCGCCACCTCGATGGCAGCATTCGGCTGGAGACGGTGATTGAACTGGCCGATCAGCAGGGCATCGAACTGCCCGCGCAGGATGTGGAATCACTTCGCCCTCACGTGGTTGTGGATGGAAAGGTGAACAGCCTGATGGATTTTATCGGGCGATTTCGTTACCTGACGGCCGTGCTGCACGACCTGGACGCGTGCAGGAGGGTTGCCTATGAAAACGTCGAGGACGCCAGGCGCGAAGGCATTGACTATATCGAATTGCGTTTCAGTCCGTGGTTCATGAGCGAAACACACGATCTGGATCCTGCCTGCGTGGTCGAGGCGGTTGCCGATGGGATCAGAGCAGCGGAACGCGATACCGGGGTCCGCGCACAGATGATCGGAATCATGAGTCGCACCTACGACACCGAAACCTGCCACCGTGAGCTTGACGCCCTGCTGGCGCACCGTGATCACCTGGTGGCGATCGATCTTGCCGGTGATGAAGTAAAATTTCCGGCGGGCCTGTTCCGGGACCATTTTCGGCGCGCACGCGACGCGGGCCTGGACGTGACGGTGCATGCCGGTGAGGCCGACGGTCCGGAAAGTGTCTGGGCCGCCATCAGGGAACTGGGCGCCTCGCGCATCGGCCACGGTATTCACTCGCTGCGGGATCCCGCGCTGGTGGAATACCTGGCCGAACACCGCATCGGACTGGAAGTGTGCATTACATCGAATCTCCATACCGGGACGGTCGACGGGTACGGAAATCACCCGGTAAAGCGAATATTTGAACGGGGATTGCTCGCCAACCTGAACACGGACGACCCGGCCATCAGTGGAATCGACTTATGTCACGAATACGAAACAGCCGCGCCGCTGGCCGGTATGACCCGGCAAATGGCCCGTCAATCCCAGGTCAACGCCCTGGAGATGGCATTCCTTTCTGATGATGAAAAGCGTGTCTTGCTGGAAAAGCGAGCGTTTGCACAGGCTGGAGGCCTTACCACATGACTCCGCCTTCGACCGTCAAGGTGTCCAGGTTCGTGTTGCCGTTTTTCAGGCTAATGAATTCCCGGTTATACGAACCACGCAGGAAAATCGCGCCATTGATGTCCCAGCGCACACCCAGGCCAAGGCTGTAGGTGAACTTGCTGGTTTTGTAGGAACTCCAGGTATCGAAGCAGATATAACCCCACCACGGATCCCACCAGCAATCGACTTCCGGCGGCCCCTCGGGAATGTTTGAGTCCAGCTTGGTCCAGCCAACGCCGGCTTGCACGAAGGGAGTGAGCGGGCCGCGCAGAAAGTTGTAGGTGAAATTGAACTGGTTGGAGTAATTGGACATTTGGTAGTTGACGACCTGCGGCGCCACATCGGGATCGTCCGGCACGATAGTGGCGACATAGTCCGGCTTGTTCAGGGAAAACCGATAGGACAGGTTTATGTGTTCTGTCCAGTTCCAACCGATACCGAATCCGAAACCCAGCGAGCTGTCGATGTCGATGGAGGAGCCTCCTTCGTAATCTTCGCTGAAGCTGGTCTGGTTCTGCAGGAGCAGGGAAGCCTCCCAGGTCTGTTCCCGATGAGTATCGTTAACCTTTTTCTTGTTGAAGCGTTGGGCATGTACCGAGGTGCTGAGCGTAAGCAGCAACAGCAATGTAATCAGTTGTTTGATATTCATGGGTAGCCTATCGGTAAAAAGAACGAGGGCTGACCGGTCAGGGCTGCCCTCATCGGGAGAATGTATCGGAAAATGGTCTCTTATACAAACTATTCGCAGGCACTGGTGCTCTCATGGCCGGTATTGATCACCGGCAGGACCGGTTCCCGCTGGTTCAGGCGCTCCTCAGCACGCTGATCGGGGGATGCGTGATCACCCGCCAGGTTGCAGCCATGCCACTGACACCGACGAACAGCACGCCGGCCAGCGGACCGGCCAGCCAAAGCACCATGCTGAAGTGGTAATCCAGTTCAAACAGCCTGGTTGCCAGCAGGTAACCGGCAAGGGACGCGCCCACCGAGGCAAGCACTCCCGCAAGCAGGCCGATGGCGACAAATTCGGTGGCGACGCCGCTCAGCACGCGTCTTTTGGATGCGCCGAAGGTCCGCAGCATGGCACTCTCGTATCTGCGCTCATCCCGGGTCGCCTGCACAGCCGCCCAGAGAACCGTCAGCCCGGCCAGCAGGGTGAAGAGGAACACCGCCTGAACCGCCAGCGCTGCCTTGTCCATCACGTCACGCACCTGGCCCAGGATAGCGTCGAGGTCTATCGCAGTTACGCTGGGAAAGTTTCTCATCAGGTCCAGAATGGTGCTTCGCTCGGCCTCATCGACATAGAGGCTGGTGATGTAGGTTGCAGGGTAGGGCTCCAGCACTCCGGGAGAAAACACCATGAAAAAATTCGGGCTGAAAGAGTCCCACTCCACCGTGCGGAAACTGGTGACCGTGGCAGTGACGGATTCGCCTGCGATATCGAAGCCGAGTTCATCGCCTAGCTCGAGTCCCAGTTCACGTCCGAAATCCTGCTCAACAGAAACCTCCCGGCCTTTGAAACCGGCTTTCCAGATGGCGCCGCCGACGACGCGGTTATCCGCCTGCAGTTCAGCAGCCCAGCTGAGATTCGAATCCCTCCTGGCCCAGCGTTCGCCCTGGGGATCCTCGAAAGTCATCTGGGTGACGTCTGCACCGTTGATACGGGTCATGCGGGCCCTGACCAGGGGTACAAAGTTGGGAATGTCCAGTTGCTGTTCTTCGAGGAAGGCCGTCATCGCATCGACCTCGTGTGGCTGGATGTTGATCAGGAACTGGTTAGGCGCATTCTCGGGCAAGCTTTGCCGCCAGTTATCCATCAGCTCTGTACGTACCGTGGAAAGAAGCAGCAAAACCATCAGGCCAAGCCCGAAAGCGACGATCTGCACGACGCTCTCCCGGCCGCGCCGGGCTAGATTGGCCAGGCCGTAGCGCCAGGCCACGCCGGCTGCCCCGCGAAAACCCTGCAGTGATTTTACCAGCAGCCAACCGGCTATTCCCAACGCCAGGAACGTCAGCGCGGTGCCGGCGAAAATCGTCAAAACCAATTGGGTGTCGCGCATGATCCACAGCAGCAACAACAGCACGGCAAGAACCCCCGCCAGCCAACTGACGCCATACCGCAGGGGGGGCGGATCGATGTCCTGCCTCAATACACGCAGTGGCGGAGTTTTTCCCATCTGGGCAAGGTCAGGCAGGGCGAACCCGGCCAGGATACTGAGGGCAGTTATCAGGCCGAGAAACGCCGGTTGCAAACCCGGAGCGGGTAAAACATGTCCGATCATGTCGCGCATTAGCCAGGCCAACCCCATTTGGGTCAGGAAGCCAAGCACGGTGCCAATGAAACTGCCGGCGATGGCGAGCATGAGCAGCTGCAGGACGCTGCTGCGAAAAATAAGCGACTGGCTGGCGCCCATACATTTCATCAGGGCAATGCGGTCCCGGTGCCGATGGGAATAACGGCGGGCAGCCATGGCGACGGCTACGGCAGCGAGGAGGACGGAAACCAGTGAAGCCAGGTTCAGGAATCGTCCGGCCCGTTCCATCGAGGAACGAATCTGGGGGTTCGTATCCTTTATATCGACCAGCTTCTCGTTGTCGGAAAGTTTTTCTTCAATCGAGGCCTTGAAGTTGTCGACGTCATTACGTTCACCTGCCAATAACATGCGGTAAGTCACGCGACTGCCCGGTTGAATCAACTGGGTGGCTTCAAGGTCAACTTCATTTATCAGCAGGGTGGGGGCCAGGTCGACAAAGCTCCATCCCTCATCGGGCCTGAAATCCAGTACACGGGTCAACCTCAATACAGCGCCACCCACTTCGAGTTCGGTTCCGGTGCCCGTTCCCAGTCGCGCCATCAGGCGGGGAGAAGCCCACGCCTCACCCGGGCCCGGAATGTCGTCCGTAACCCGGATTTCGCCGAGAAGCATATCCGATGTCTTCAGTTTACCGCGCAGCGGGTAGCCTGGTGTCACGGCGCGCACGGCTGCCAGGGTATTGGATTCACCGGCGAAAACCACGCTGGGCATACTGGTGATGCTGGCGGTAACCAGGCCGTCCTGATGGGCAATATCAGCGTATTCAGGCGTGACAGGCACGGTTGAAGACAACTGCAAATCTGCCGCCAGGGACTCCACAGCCCGCAATTCCACGGCCTGGCCGACACGGTCGGTCAAAAACGCTACGCCGGTAAGGGCGGTGACCGCGACCAGCAGGGCGACGAGAAGAACAGTCAGTTCACCGGCACGCCAGTCGCGAGCGAGAAGTTTGAGCGCCAGGTGCGCTGTCGTGGCGGGACTGCTAATCAATGGTCCTGTCCCGGCCGGAGTCTGCCCGATCTTTCGTTGCGCCGGGAGAGTCTTTTTCTATCCGGCCCGCTTCCATGTGCAGAACACGATCGCAGCGTGCGGCCAGGTTGAGGTCATGGGTGACCAGGACCAGTGTTGTCTGTGTCTCGCTGTTCAACCGGAATAGCAGGTCAATAACGGTGTCGCCGGTACGGTTGTCGAGATTGCCGGTGGGTTCATCGGCAAACAATACGGTTGGCTCAACCACGAAAGCCCGGGCGATAGCCACCCGCTGCTTCTCGCCACCGGACAATTGGTGGGGGTAGTGGCCCTTGCGGCGTTCCAGCCCCACGGTACGGATCGCCTCGAGGGCAGCCTCGGCAGCGTGCGCCGCTCCGGCCAATTCCAGCGGCAGCATGACGTTTTCCAGTGCCGTCAACGAGGAAACCAGGTGAAAGGACTGGAACACGAAACCCACGTTGTTGGCCCGCAGCGCGGCTCGGCCGTCTTCATCCATTTCCGTGATTTCGACATCATCCAGCCAGATTTTCCCCTCGCTGGGAACATCCAGCCCCGCCAGCAGTCCCAGCAGGGTAGACTTGCCGGCACCGGACGCCCCGACAATGGCGATTGATTCGCCGTGACGGACGTCCAGGCTGACGTGATCGAGGATGGTCAGTGTGCCCTCGGGGCTGCTAACCTGTTTGCTTAGCTGCAGCGCCTTCAGTGCAGATTTGGATTTTTTGATTTCAGAGGTATTCATGCGTCTCAAGTTTTATGTTCTGTTCATCATTGTCGGCACACTGTCATTCTCTGCATCTGCGGATGAGCGTGTGCCGCCTGATCTGGAAAGCGGGCCCGTCATCATCATCCTTGGCGACAGCCTGAGCGCGGCTTATGGCATGGAAGTAAGCCAGTCCTGGCCAAGTTTGCTGCAGGAGCGTCTCATTCATAATGGTTACGCTTACCGTGTTTTCAACTCCAGCATTGCCGGCGACACGACCCAGGGTGGTTTGGCGCGCCTTCCACGCTTGCTGGACAAGCACCAACCGGCCATCGTGATCCTGGAACTGGGCGGCAACGATGGTCTGCGCGGCCTGCCCATCGAAGTCACCAGCGCCAACCTGTCATCGATGATCGAACAAAGCCAGTCTGCCGGCGCTTCGGTCATCCTTTCAGAAATGATGATCCCTCCGAACTATGGCCGGACCTACACTGAAAAGTTCAACGACATGTACATGATCCTGACCGAACAATATGGAATAACGCTACTGCCTTTCCTGTTACAGGACATCGCGCTGCAGGAGGGGCTGATGCAGGCCGACGGCATTCACCCGACAGCCCAGGCGCAGCCGATGATCGTCGACCAGGTGTGGATAGTGCTCGAACCGCTGCTGATGCCGGATCGAAACTGAACTAGAAATTAATTTTATCTAACACGCAAATGCTTGATCCAAATCGGCATCAGCCCTCCGGATATTTGTTAATTATTGTCCTACTTGGGAAGTCCGTCCCATGAAATTTCCCGGATTCGGAAAGAGGACTTTAGTTATGTCACAAAATGCAGTTTTACATTTACCTGGTGATCAAATCATCGAACTGCCGGTGCTAAGCGGCTCAGAAAATGAAAAAGCCGTGGACATCAGCAAACTCAGATCAAAGACCGGCTACATCACAATGGACCCGGGTTACGGCAACACCGGATCCTGCGAAAGCAGTATTACCTTTCTGGATGGAGAAAAAGGAATTCTCCGCTACCGCGGCATCCCCATCGAACAGCTGGCTAGCCAGGCGTCGTTTGTCGAGGTCGCCTATCTCATCATTTACGGCAAGCTGCCCAACCAGACTGAGCTGGATGCGTTCACCGGCAAATTGAATCACCACGCCTTGCTGCACGAAGACATGAAGCATTTCTTTTCGAGTTTTTCGGGGCAGGCCCACCCCATGGCTATTCTTTCGGCCATGGTCGCTTCCTTGTCCGGTTATTACCCCGAAGAATCTGCAACGGATGGAACCGGCGCGTTTGACGCGAATGCCGCCCGGCTGATTTCCAAGATTCGAACGCTGGCTGCTTTCTCCTACAAGAAATCCGTGGGCCAACCCTTCATCTATCCAAAAGATGACCTTTCCTATTGCGCAAATTTCATGCGCATGATGTTTGCCGTGCCTGCCACCGACTATGAGCCGGATCCCGTGGTGGTTGATGCCCTGAACCTGCTGCTGATTCTGCACGCTGACCATGAGCAGAATTGCAGCACCGCAACCGTGCGTACCGTTGCCAGCAGTCATGCCAGCCTTTTTGCATCGGTCGCAGCCGGTATTTTGGCCCTGTGGGGACCCCTGCATGGCGGCGCCAATCAGAAAGTCATCGAAATGCTCGAAATGATCCGTGCAGACGGCGGCAACATTGGCAAATTCATCGATATGGCCAAGGACAAGGATTCCGGATTCCGCATCATGGGGTTCGGCCATCGGGTTTACAAGAATTTCGATCCCCGGGCCACGGTGATCAAAAAGGCCTGCGACAATGTCCTCACCAAGCTCGGCGTTCAGGATCCTATCCTGGACCTGGCGAAGCAGCTGGAGGAAATCGCTTTATCAGACGATTACTTCGTTGAGCGCAAACTTTACCCCAATGTCGATTTTTACAGCGGGATTATTTACCGTGCGATCGGAATACCGGTCAACATGTTTACGGTCATGTTTGCCCTGGGGCGTTTACCCGGCTGGATCGGCCAGTGGAAAGAGTTGATGGATGATCCTACCCATCGTATCACCCGGCCAAGGCAGATTTACCAGGGCCAGACCGAGGTTGATTACGTACCGATTGACAAGCGGGCTTAAAACTTGAATTGTGCAGATGACCATTGACAATGGTCATCTGCACCTTCATGGGGTCGGTGCAGCACTTCCGCCTAGGGTTGCGGTTTCAGGACAGACTTAATCTCAGTTCGGCCAGAAGAGGAGCTAAGATATAAAAGGCCGTTCAGTTCAACAAGCGGCCGGAAACAAAAAATAGCTGAAACGTATGGAGTCATTAGTAAAGCTGTCGCCTCTCGAAATCCGCACAAGCGAAACCAGGATGGTTGACCGATTCGATTCTGTGCAGCCAACTCGCAAGATTTCGATATTAACGTCAAACTGACTAGTGCTATTCATATCCCACAAAGGGATGAAACCAGTGAGGATTACTTCGGTTTTCACCGCGACCGGATGAATCATTTCAAAGTTCGCCTTCGGGTCGATCTCGGAAATTGTTAACCCTCTGAAGTGAAGTTCCGCTTTCAGGCGATCAGCGGAACCTATACAGCATCGGATTTCTGGGGCGATTTGTTCCGAGTTCGGCCAGAAGCAGAACTACTACCCCGCCGGTCCATTGTCCATTCCTTGCACCAGGCGTCGCTGCTCGGCGAAATGATCATCGTATATCCTGAGTAACTCGATGACCTCAGGTTCGTTTCGTATCGGTGCAAACAAACTGCTGTCGCGGAGCCATACTCGCATCTTATAGGCGAACCACCATTTAGATTTTGACCGCGTGAATTTCCTCAGCTTGTCCAGCGCGATCTCGTTTTCTCCCAGCGCCAGTGACCCGGCAATGGACTCCGGACTGACAGACACTTCTGAGTCCAACTCTTTTGCGTCAGAACGCTCCCGTTCAATCAGAAATTCGCGCATCAGGGGCGCGCCGCGCTGCGTATCACCGCTTTGCAGCAATGCCCATGCGGTGAAGAAAGTGGCCATCATCAATCCGTATTGGGATTCATCGAATACCAGATGCCGCGATTTGTCGAGGCCATGGGGCGGATCATCAAACAGGTGGGGATACTTATTTTTGAGTATCTGGAGCACCCTGTCGTGCCGGCCTGTCCTCGCCGCGTATTCCATGAGCACATCAAGGGCGATAGTGTGGAGGTGCATACGATTATCGAGGCGTAGCGCCTGCCGGGCCAGCCGGGCACACTCTTCTTCGTTATCCTGCGGAGGGTTGCAATTGAGAAAGAGTGGCCCCGCGCGCGTTGCCGGATGGTCCGGATCGATCTCGACCGCCCGATCGAACCAGTACTTCGCCTCCTTCCGCATATCGAACCAGAGATAGTAGCTGCCTAAATTAATTGCTCCTTCCGGATCCCGTGTTTCGGAGAGCTCACCCGAGCGAAATATCCTGATCACCTCGGCCCATTTACCATTCTTCTGAAAAAACCACGCTTTCACGCTCTGCATGGACGGAGAGGGCTGATTAACCGCGTTGTATTGTGCGACGATGGCTAGGCCCTCGTCCGCAGTTTGCTGCGCAAACGCTAAAAACCACCAATTCTCCTCATTGAGCGGATCCACCCGAACCAGGCGCTGTAATATTTCTTTTTGTTCAGGTGAATACAGGTCCAGAGCGATGGCGTAAAAACGGCTTGCGATGACATCGTTCGGGTTGAGTTCATAAGCTTTTTTCAGCAGCGCCCGGCCGGTTTCGCGGTTTCCGTCTTTGAACTCGGCAACTCCAAGTACAGCGAGTGCAGTCGAAGATTCCGGGACGATTGCGAGCGCCTGCGAGGCGGCATCCCGCGCGGCCGCAAGCGCCTCGGCCCGGCGCATGCTGCCCCACGCCAACATTT
>JAHEFT010000108.1 GCA_024640025.1 Chromatiales bacterium | reverse complement strand
GCATCATCACTTCGTGGTTGCCGCGGCGTGAGCCGTAGGAGTTGAAGTCCGCTTTTTGCACACCGTGGTTTTTCAGGTATTCACCGGCCGGTGAATCTTCCTTGATGGCGCCTGCCGGGGAGATATGGTCCGTGGTGATTGAATCACCCAGTTTCGCCAGGCAGCGGGCGCCGGTGATGACAGGGGCTTCGGGCAGGTCCAGCGTCATGCCGCGGAAATAGGGAGGATTCTGCACGTAAGTGGAATCATCCTGCCAGTCGAACTTCTCGCCTTGCGGCGAATCGATGCTATTCCAGCGCTCGTCTCCCTTGAATACGCTGGAGTAACTGTTGCGGAACATCTCGGAGGTGACGTTGTTGGCGACGATTTCCTGGATTTCGAAACTGGTCGGCCAGATATCCTTCAGGAATACGGGGTTCCCGTCCCGGTCTTTACCCAACGGTTCACTGGTCAGGTCAATATCCATCCGGCCCGCCAGCGCGTACGCCACCACCAGGGGAGGCGAAGCCAGGTAATTCATTTTCACATGCGCGTGAACGCGACCCTCGAAATTCCGGTTGCCGGATAGCACCGATACGGCGACCAGGTCGTGTTCCCGTATGGCGGCCTCGATCGGTTCGGGCAGTGGGCCAGAATTGCCGATACAGGTCGTGCAACCATAACCCACGACGTTAAAGCCGAGCGCTTCCAGGTCGTCCATCAGGCCGGCCTTGATGAAATAATCGGTCACCACGCGCGAACCGGGCCCGAGGGAAGTTTTGACCCAGGGCTTGACCTGCATGCCTTTGGCTACCGCGTTGCGCGCCACCAGGCCTGCTCCCAGCATGACCGCGGGATTCGAGGTATTGGTGCAGGAGGTAATGGCTGCAATGACGACCGCGCCGTCCCTGAGATCGAAATCATTGCCGGCATAATTCACGCGGCAAACCGGGTGCCTGATGCTTTCTTCATTCCCGATAGCCGTACCGCCGCCTTCGCCCTCGAAGCGGGCTTCAGCGGCACTGATGCGAGCCTCGTGGTGTTCGTTCATATGCTCCCGGTAGTTGTTGCCGGCTTCGCTCAGCAATACGCGGTCCTGCGGGCGTTTTGGCCCTGCCAGGCTGGGCAGGACTGTCGCCATGTCCAGTTCCAGGACGGCGCTGTATTCGGCGTCCGGCTGGTCAGCGGTGTGGAACATGCCCTGGGCCTTCATATAGGCCTCGACCAGGGCGACCTGTTCATCAGAACGCCCGGACAGGGTCAGGTAGCGCAGGCTCTCGGTGTCGACCGGGAAAATGCCGCAAGTGGCGCCATACTCGGGCGCCATGTTGGCGATCGTGGCGCGGTCGGCCAATGGCAGCATCTCCAGCCCTTCACCGAAGAACTCGACGAATTTGCCGACGACGCCGAGCTTGCGAAGCATTTCAACGATGGTCAGGACCAGGTCGGTGGCGGTGGCGCCTTCCGGCAACTTGCCGGTCAGTTTGAATCCGACCACCTGCGGAATCAACATGGTGATGGCCTGGCCGAGCATTGCGGCCTCAGCCTCGATTCCGCCGACTCCCCAGCCCAGAACGCCGATGCCGTTGATCATGGTCGTGTGGGAATCAGTCCCCACGACCGTGTCGGGATAAGCGACGCCGTTCTCCCCGAACACAACCCGTGCCAGGTGTTCCAGGTTGACCTGGTGCACGATGCCGGTATTCGGCGGGACTACCCGGAAATTGCTGAAGGCCGACTGACCCCAGCGCAGGAAGCTGTAGCGTTCGTTGTTGCGTTGGAACTCAATCCGGTTGTTCAGGTCGAGTGACTCGGCTTTGCCGTAACTGTCGACCTGGACAGAATGATCAATCACCAGTTCCGCAGGCGAAAGGGGGTTGATCTGGTTCGCTTTGCCGCCCAGCGCCGTCATGGCATCCCGCATCGCAGCAAGATCTACAACCGCCGGCACACCGGTAAAATCCTGCAGAACCACACGAGCAGGCGTAAAGGCGATCTCGGTGCTGGGCTCGGCTTTTGGATCCCAGTTGCAAAGCGCTTCGATGTCGCTGCGCGTTACATCCACGCCGTTTTCGTGGCGGAGCAGATTTTCGAGCAAAATCTTGAGGCTGAATGGAAGCCGGGAAATATCATGCTGCTGTGCGAGTTTTTCCAGGCTGTAGTAGCGGTAATCCTGACCGTTGACCGTTAGGCTGGAGGCGGTTGAGAATGAATCTCCCATGCTGTTCTCCGTTATTCGACTGGGTGGTTTGGTGAACCTCTAATTATCGCGCAATTCGACAAGGCTTCACAGTATGAATTGTGAACGGGTTCAATTTCTTCCCTTGGTACACCGATTATCCGGTCAGCTCATTAACAGGGATTCGGCCTCGCTGATGATCTTCTTGCGCCCGAACATCAATTCAAACCGGCCGCCGCCCATCTGGTTCCAGAGGATGGCCGAGCGCAGGCCTGCGAGGAGGAGTGTTCGTATCCAGTCAACGGTGCGCTCGTTCTTGAGGTACTGGGGTTTGCCGTTCACGACGATGCGCGGCGAAATCTGGCTGATCGTTTCGGCATACAAAGCCGCAATATCATGCGCCTGGAGGTCCTCGCGTTGGTGCTGTTCGAGTTCCGGCCCGAGCCCGGAAATATCCTGCAAACGCCGCCCGACTTCCTCCTGCAACGTGCCGGCGCGCCGGAATTTCTTTTCGATCTGCAGCAGGCCTACTGCATAGCGAAGCGTGTCGGTGTAGCGCTCGTCGCCCTGCAAGACAGCCAGCATGGTTTCCGTGCCCAACCGTACCTTGGCGATTCCGCCGTAGATATCGGCGGTCGAGTCCGACTCCAGCTGAAACAGGCTATGCAAGCTCGAACTGGCGGCATAACCTGACCAGGTTCCATGATTTGCTGCCTGCCGGACCAGTTCGGTTGCCTGGAACAAGCCTGCCAGGGCAAGGGTTCTTTCCTTCATTCGTTCACCTTTTCCAATTGCTCCCCGGCACGGATTGCCGGGAGTGTGTCCGCCCAGGAGATCACGCCGCCACCCAGGCAGCTTTCGCCATCGTACAACACGACCGACTGGCCTGCCGTCGCGGCTCTTTGCGGCTGGCTGAATTCCAGCACCAGCCCGGTTGTGGAGATCTCCGCAACAACGCATTGCTGGTCCGCCTGGCGATAACGGATTTTCGCGGTCAGCTTCGCACCGGCAAGCGGAGGTTCACCGGAGACCCAGCTGAGCTGTTCCGCCCTGATCATGCGGGAAAACAGCCAGGGGTGGTCGTGACCCTGGCCGGCATAAAGGACGTTGTTTTCCTGGTCCTTGTGCAGGACGTACCAGGGGTCGTCGCTGAAACCTCGCAACCCCCCGATTCCAAGGCCCTGCCGTTGCCCCAGCGTGTAGTACATCAGGCCGGCGTGCTCCCCGATCACCTGTTCTTCGGGTGTTCTGATCTCGCCGGGCGATGGCGGAATATACTCCGCCAGGAAATCCTTGAAATTGCGTTCACCAATAAAGCAGATTCCCGTGCTGTCCTTCTTGGCATGCACGGGCAGGCCCGCTTTTTCAGCCACGGCGCGGACCTCTGGCTTCAGGAGTTCACCCACCGGGAAACGCGTGCGGGCCAGTTGCTCCTGCCCGATGGTGTACAGGAAGTAACTCTGGTCCTTGTTGTTGTCCCTGCCTCTCAGAAGCCGGTAGACACCATCCTTGCGGTCACTCCGTACATAGTGCCCGGTGGCGATGAAATCAGCGCCCAGGTCCACTGCATGCTCCAAAAAAGTCTTGAACTTGATTTCCCGGTTGCACAGGATATCCGGATTGGGCGTCCTTCCGGCGCGGTATTCCGCCAAAAATTCCTCGAAGACGCAGTCCCAGTATTCGGCGGCGAAATTCCGGCGATACAGCGACATGCCAATGGCATCTGCCACGGCCTGCGCGTCTGCCGCGTCTTCTTCCGCCGGACAAGTGCCGAACCGGTCGTCCTCTTCCCAGTTTTTCATGAACATGCCGGCAATGGGCTTGCCCATGTCGCGCAGCAGCAGGGCGGAAACGGAGGAATCCACACCGCCCGACATGGCGATCATGATCAATCCCTGCCTGTCTTGAGTCACTTCCATGGTTTCCTAGATGGGGACGGCTGCGCCCGGTAAAAAGACCGGGGAGTCACTTCAACTTATCGGGAAGCACTACCCGAATTAAATCATCTGGGATAGAATCGCGCCATGGGACAGGAACTGGAATCACACAAAGACCAGGGTCTAGCACTGGAGGAAGCCCGGCCGGAAATCAAGCTTCCGCCGATGTACCGGGTTATCCTGTTGAATGACGATTACACCCCCATGGATTTTGTAATCGAAATACTCAGGTCGTTTTTCGGAATGAACCACGACAGGGCAACCCAGGTCATGCTGCACGTTCACACCAAGGGCAAAGGTGTGTGCGGCGTATTTACGTTTGAAATTGCCGAAACGAAAGTCGCGCTGGTTAACGAATGCTCACGGCAAAGTGAGCATCCGCTCAAGTGCACGATGGAGAAAGCCTGAAACATTCCGCCGGAATGAGCGGTCTACTGATTACAGCAGAGCAGGGGAAGCACGCCAATGTTTAGCAAGGAACTCGAACTCTCGATCAGCCAGGCCTACCAGGAAGCGCGTGAAAACCGCCACGAGTTTCTCACCGTGGAACACATGCTGCTCGCGCTGCTCGATAATGCTTCCGCGCTCAGCATTCTCAGCGCCTGCGGTGCCGACCTCACCTCGCTTGAAAAGGAAATCCGCAAGGTGCTTGAAGATACGGTGCCGATCCTGGGCGATGAAGATACCCGTGATACCCAACCCACCATCGGTTTCCAGAGAGTGCTGCAGCGCGCGCTTTACCATGTGCAGTCGGCTGGCAAGGAAGAGGTCACGGGCGCCAATGCCCTGGTGGCCATCTTCAGTGAAAAAGACTCCTACGCCAATTACCTGCTGAACCGGCATGACGTCAGCCGCCTGGATGTCGTCGATTACATTTCCCACGGGCTCAGTAAACCGGAAGGTGACGCCGCCGGCGCAGCGGATACCTCTACCCTTGAGGCCGAGCAGGGCGACGCCGAAAAGAAAGCCAGTGCGCTGGAGCAGTTTGCCACCGACCTCAACCAGCGTGCACGGGATGACCTGATTGACCCTCTGATCGGGCGGGAAAATGAAATCCAGAGGACCGTCCAGGTCCTATGCCGGCGGCGCAAGAACAATCCCTTGCTGGTGGGTGAAGCGGGCGTCGGAAAAACGGCAATGGCAGAGGGACTGGCGCGCCGTATCGTTCACAAGGAAGTGCCGGATATCCTGCTGGACTCGACCATTTATGCCCTGGATCTCGGTTCCCTGCTGGCCGGCACCAAGTACCGTGGCGATTTCGAAAAGCGCCTGAAGGCCGTCATCAAGGAATTGCAGAATATCCCGGACGCCATTCTCTTCATCGACGAAATACATACCATCATCGGGGCCGGTGCGGCATCGGGCGGCGTCATGGACGCGTCGAACCTGATCAAGCCGGTGCTCGCATCTGGAGAACTACGCTGCATCGGTTCGACCACGTTCCAGGAATTCCGCGGTGTTTTCGAAAAAGACCGGGCCCTGGCGCGTCGCTTCCAGAAAATCGATATCGAGGAGCCGAGCGTTGCGGATACGATAGAAATATTGCGCGGACTGAAGAGCCGGTTCGAGGACCATCACCACGTCACCTACACCGACAAGGCGTTGGTGGCAGCCGCAGAGCTTTCAGCCCGGCACATCAACGACAGGCATCTGCCGGACAAGGCCATCGACGTGATTGATGAGGCGGGAGCACGCCAGCGCCTGTTGCCGGAAGACAAGCGTAAAACCAAACTCAATGAAGGTGATATAGAGCAGATCATCGCCCACATGGCGAGGATACCGGCCAAGCAGGTTTCGGTATCGGACCGCAATGCACTCAAGAACCTCGAACGTGATTTGAAGCTGGTGGTGTTTGGTCAGAATGAGGCCATTGATGCACTGTCATCTGCAATAAAGATGTCGCGGGCCGGGCTTGGAGAGGAAGAAAAGCCGATCGGCTCCTTCCTGTTCGCGGGCCCGACCGGCGTAGGCAAGACCGAAGTGACCCGCCAGTTGGCCATGACCATGGGTATCGAGTTGATTCGCTTCGACATGTCCGAGTACATGGAAGCCCATTCGGTTTCCCGCCTGGTGGGAGCGCCTCCCGGATATGTCGGGTTCGACCAGGGCGGTCTCCTGACCGAAGCCGTCACCCGCAATCCGCACGCGGTGTTGCTGCTGGACGAAATCGAAAAGGCCCATCCGGATGTTTTCAACATCCTGTTACAGGTCATGGATCACGGGACACTGACCGACACCAACGGCCGCCATGCGGATTTCCGCAACGTGATCCTGGTGATGACGACCAACGCGGGTGCCGCGCAAAGCGCCCGGCGCTCGATCGGTTTCACCGAACAGGACAACACCAGCGATGCGATCGAGGTGATCCGCAAGGCTTTTGCCCCTGAATTCCGCAACCGCCTGGACGCCATCATCAATTTCAAGGCCCTGGATATGCCGGTCATCCTGATGGTGGTCGACAAGTTTATCCTCGAACTCGAAGAGCAGCTTGCCCTCAAAGGCGTCGAAATAGCGGTGAGCAAGGCGGCGCGCGAATGGTTGTCCGAACAGGGGTTCGATCCGAAAATGGGCGCCCGGCCGATGAAGCGCCTGATCCAGGAGCAGATCAAGCGGCCGCTGGCCGATGCGCTGCTGTTCGGCAAGCTGGCCAAAGGCGGGAAAGTCGACGTATTTGCTCCCGGCGAAAAAGACGCAAAAGCCGGCGAAGAGAAGCTGGTTCTCGAGGTAACTGCCCGGAAAGGCAGGAGGTCGAAGGCTTTACCGGCATCCGCAGGGTAAGACACCCCGGGCCACCAGTGTTCGGGTTACTTGGTGCGGTAGGTAATTCTTCCTTTTGAGAGATCGTAGGGTGTCAATTCGACTTTTACCTTGTCTCCCGTGAGAATGCGGATGTAGTGCTTGCGCATGCGGCCGGAAATGTGTGCGGTCACCACGTGGCCGTTTTCCAGTTCCACCCTGAACATGGTATTGGGCAGCGTTTCCATCACGATACCGTCCATTTCTATTACGTCTTCTTTGGCCATAAGCCCTCGCCTGTTTCTAAAGAGGCGGTATTGTGCCACAAAAAAGTTTTTATGGTGTTGACTCTGATGGTGTTTCCCTTACAATACCCACCCTCTGCGGGAATAGCTCAGTTGGTAGAGCACAACCTTGCCAAGGTTGGGGTCGCGAGTTCGAGTCTCGTTTCCCGCTCCAGATTCAAAAGCCCGGTCAATCGACCGGGTTTTTTATATGGCTCCCACAAATGTCTCTAATCATTGCGGAA
>JAHEFT010000155.1 GCA_024640025.1 Chromatiales bacterium | reverse complement strand
TCGACGGCAGCGGCTGGCTGGGCTCTTTTCTCAAATTCACCGGCGGGACGGGTGACGAGACTTCCTGTGTGACCGATGTCATCTACGCTACCGTCGACCGCGTTACTCTCGACGGGCCAGCAAGGGGCTCGGCCGATGCGCCGGATTTCACCTCGGGTGTCTCGGCGTGGGCGAGGGACGGCGCCAGCCCGGATTGCAGAAATCTGCTGCTCGGCACCTTGAGGGTCAACCGGAGCCGGATCTCGCAATTCGGGACAGGCATTGGCTTCAGCATGGAAGGGGGTGCGCAGGCGGGCATCTTTCGGAATATCCTGGACGGAAACCACAGCGGCTTGTTTGTTTCGAATTCGAATGCGACGGTAATTGTGGACGGTAATCACTTTTCCAGCGTGCCTACGGAGACCCCGTCGTCCTGCCACGGCTCCGCGGTAGGGATTAATGTCACCAACTGGAGGCCCCAGGAGGGGTCCATTCGACTCGATGTTCATTCCAATGTATTCGATGTGTCACAAGGCGGCTGGTGTTCCGGATTCGGTGTCTGGATGACGCGTGAGCCGGAAACGCCAAGTGTTGGCGTCGTCCTCTCCGACAATCAGTTTATCCTGTCGGGCAACGATCCCGGAGTAACGGGAATCCAGGCCCTTGGGGTATCGGGCGCCGTGGTCAGCGGTAACGCCTTCCAGATTCACTCGGAAGCAGGACTGGCGGTTTATTTAGGGTCACGTAACGCCGCTGAGGCAACCGCATGGACGATCGTGTCGAACAGCGGGTTGGAAACTCCTGCGAACAACGCCGATATCGTTTTGGGCGAAGGAAGCAGCCAGAACGTGGTGGGTCCCGGTCAGGGAGCCGATGTCGTGGACAACGGTTTCGACAATACCGTGCTGCCACAATAGTTCGCGGGTGTTTCCTGCCCGGCTATTCCATGTAAACCGGGTTGTCGAACAAGGGCTCCAGCTCACCGTGGGCGTGTTCGCCCGTGTCGGTCTCCCTGTCCAGCAGGGCCACCGTGCGCCGAAACAGTTCGTCCGCCTCTGCGGGGCTGTTGCCGATGCAGGTCATACCGAGTTTGCCGTACTGGGACAGTGCGCCGATCATGTAAAACAGCACGCCGGTGCCGCTGTCCGGCTGATACTGGATCTTGTTGCGGATGATGATGTCGAACAGGTCCTCCGGCAGCAGGCCGCGGTAGGCAGGTGATTTGAGGTTGTCGGTCGCGCTGTAGAACTTCTCCTGACCGGTGGGGGCGCAGAAGATGCCGGTTTCGGCGTTGAGCGTTCCCGAAGTCAGGAATTCGAGCGCGTGGAAAGGCGGGGTGGTGCCGCCCATGCGCAAGTTGATCTCCAATGCGTGGACCTGCCAATCCTGTTCGGCGGAGCGAGTCAGGAGAAAGTCGATGCCGAAGCGGCCGATGACCCCCCGTCGGCTCAGCACTTGCCCGATGCGCAAGGCGTGATCCTGAATCATCAGCCGGTAGTCTTCGCGGGCCGGGAATCGACAGCCAAGGTATACCTGCCCGGTTTTGCCGCCCAAGACCTGCTCGTGGCTGGACACGAGGGCGGGCGTTCCGTCCGGGTGGATGCGCATCTGTACACTGGGCGAGCGTACTTCTTCAGCATCAATCATTTCCTCAACAATGCCGCCCATCTGTCTGTATTTACGAAGAAATGACTTGATATTCTCTTGATTTGAGGACCATTCCAAAGCCTGCAGCGACTGCCGGACAGCGACCGGATCGGTCTTGCGCTCGGGGTAGTTGAAGACACCGTTACCCTCGCCGGAAAATCCCTCGTTGATCTTGACTACGGCGCGACGGATGGTCGGCCGCTGTTCAGCCAGCCGGCACAGTGCTTCGACGATGTCGTCCTCGGTGTGGAGATCCTCGAAGCCCGCCGGGTGGGGCACTTTCGCGGCGGCAAAGATCTGCCGGCTGCCCGATTTGGTGCCCAGCGGCAGCAACACCGGGTCGACCCCGTTGAGCGGGATTCCGAGTTCGAGCGCCAGGCGCCGCTCCAGCATCGTGGTGTTGTAGCAGGTCAGATAGGCCGGACTGTGCTCGGCGATCCACTCGCGCAGGCGTTTGAGCACCCGGGGGCGTTCCAGCACTTTTTCGGTCAGGGCGCGCGGGCTGTCGTCGTACAGGCACAGCATCTGCAGCCGGCGCTTGGCATGCGCGGCCGGCACGCCGACCAGCAACTGCAGGTAGTAGTCCACCACGTCCGGATGCACCGGCTGGCTGGTCACGTAAATCAAACGGGCGTTCGGGTTACGCAAGCGGATCAGGGCGAACAGGAGGCGCTCCTCGTAGAACGAAGCCCCCTGCACCTTGCTGAGTTCCTCCTGATCGACGCTCAGCGACGGCACGATCAGCGAAGTATGCGAGAACGAGTCGTTGTCGCTTACGGAGGTCCAGATCGACTGCAATTGCTCCTGCAATTGCGCGAAGGCATCGTTGTTTTCAGGCGGCATGGACTTTCACCGTTTCACCAATGGTGTTCATGATTTGGCGCAGGGCGTCGTAATCCGGATGCCGCACGCGCATCCACGCATTGGCCATGTAACCGCCCTCGACGGGCTGGGTGGGGCTACCCGCCGGCGGCAGGTGTGCCGCGACGATGCAGTCACCATAGCGCTGCTGGATATCGTCCAGGCCCGAATAACCGGTGATGCGCCCGTCGCAGGAGGGCCGCAGGGCGATCATGCCGGCGGCGAAGCGCCGCGACGGCGCGCGCTGTGGCCGGCCATGCGCCAGGGCCGAGGCCCATTCGACATAGAGGTCGAAGTCGTTGGCCGCGTTGTACACATCCCACTGGCCGACGCCAGGCGGGCGGCAGCCAATCTCGGAAAATTTGAGTCCCTTGGGGCCGGCAAACCACTCCATGTGGGTGGCGGAGGTGCCGATGTCCAGGATGCGAATGACGTTGCGGGCCATCTCGCGGACTTCACGGTAGCCCGATGCCTCGATGCGGTTGGTAGTGACCATCTGCGGTGATATCCAGCGTTCACGCATGGCTTCCAGGACATTGGGGTAGTAGTGCGTTATGAATTCGTGCACCACCTCGCCGTCGATGGTCAGGGTGTCGAGATAACCCTCGTGGCCCTCGATGAACTCTTCGATCGCCACCTCCGCGCCATCGGCCAGTCCGCATTCCCAGATGACCCGCTCGAGTTCCTTGCCGTCACGCACCTTCCAGGTGCCCGAGGCGCCTGCTCCGGCCGGCGGTTTGATGATCAACGGGTAGCCGACCTGCGCGGCAAAATCCCGCGCCTCCTGGGGCTCGCCCGCTCGCGTGGACTGGGCGCAGGGAATGCCGGCCTCGCGCAGCGCCTCTTTCATGGCGGGCTTGTCCCGGCAGAGGTAGGCGGTGCGCACCGACGTCCCGGGAATGCCGGCTGCCTCGCGGGCCTTGGCGGCGGCCATGATATGGGCTTCCACGGTCGCCTCCAGGCGGTCGACGTAGACCCGGCCCTGGATCTGTTGCACAGCACGGAGCAGGGAAGGCTCGTGGACCACGGACTTGACCTGAACGTAGTGACTCAGCCAGCCCTTGACGTCGTCGGCCAGGTGCTCCTGCGGCCGCTCGCCGATGCCGATGACGGTGGCGCCGGCCTGGTGCAGGCCCCGCACGAATTCCCGCTGGTTGTAAGGGAAGGAGGGTTCGATGAAGATGATATTCATGCGTGTTTTCCTGGGGAGAGGCTGAGCGGTTCAGTGCGCGGTCAGCTGATGGAATACATCGACATAAACCTGACCCTGGCGTTTCCAGGAATAGTCCATGGCCATGCCATTCTGCATCAGCTTACGCCAGCTGCGCTTGTCCTGGTACAACTGCAGCCCGAAGTCGATGGCCCAGTGCAGGGCGGCAGCGTCGTAGTGGTCGAATACGATGCCTGTGCCTTTGCCAGTGGCCGGGTCGAACAACTGCACCGAGTCGGCCAGGCCGCCGGTTCGCCGCACGATCGGCGGCGTGCCGTAACGCAGGCTGTACATCTGGTTCAGGCCACACGGTTCGAACAGTGAGGGCATCAGGAACAGGTCACTGCCGGCTTCGATCCAGTGCGCCAGCCGGTTGTTGAAGCCGCGCCAGAAGCAGACCCGGTCGGGGAACTGCTGTTGCAGCCAGTGAAAAAACTGCTCGTAGCGCGTCTCGCCGCTGCCCAGCACGACCAGTGCGAAGCGGCGCTGCTCGAGCATGCGCGGCACCACTTGCTGAACCAGGTCGAGGCCCTTCTGATAGGTCAGTCGCGAAACCATGCCGATCAGCGGCAGGTCCGCACTGTCAGTCAGGCTGAGTTCCTGCAACAAGGCCTGCTTGACCTGCTTCTTGCCGGCGGTGCTGCGGGCATTGTAGGTGTAAGGGATCAGGGGGTCGCTGCGCGGGTTCCACTCCGAGAAGTCCACGCCGTTCAAAATCCCCACCAGCGAGGCACGCCGCTGACGCAGAAGTTCCTGCAGTCCCATGCCGTACTCGGGGCTCAGTATTTCCCGGGCGTAGGTCGGGCTGACCGTGGTCAGCAGGTCGGCGTAGAGCACTCCGCTTTTCATGAAGTTGATGCGACCCTGGTCAAAGTCTTCCCGGTGCAGGCTGGCACGGTGGTCCTGCAAGCCCATGTCGTGCAGGATGTCGGTGCCGAAGACGCCCTGGAACGCGATGTTGTGGATGGTCAGAACCGAGCGCGTGCGCGCGAACAACTGGTCCCAGGCATACAGCGTTTTCAGGTACAGCGGCACCAGCGCCGTGTGCCAGTCGTGGCAATGGAAAATATCCGGCGCAAAGGCCATGGCCTGGCACATTTCGATGGCGGCGCGCGACAGCGCGATGAAGCGCAGGTGTTCATCCGGTCCGCCGGTATAGACGCCCGGCCGGTCATACAATTCGGGACAGCGCAGCAGGTAGATTTTCAGGGTAGAGCCGGGCAGGGTCGCGGTGTCGATGGAGTAGCGAAAATGATGGTTGCCCAGCCACAGGTGTCGATCCTGCAGGAAATGGACCGGGCTAATGTCCAGCCTGGATGTGTCGATCGTCGAATGGAGCGGCATCAGAGCCCGCACATCGTGCCCCTGGCCATCGAAAAATACCGATAGCGCCCCGGCGACGTCAGCCAGCCCGCCGGTTTTGGCCAGCGGCGTCATCTCCGAAGCGGCGAGGCAGATTTTGAGTGGTTTTTGCGCCATGTCGATGCCACGACCCCGATAATGTGAGGCGATCCTTTACTGGAGTATTCTAACGGTATCCAACCTCCTACCGGTCCAATAAATGATGAATGTTTTACTACTCTCCCCGGGCTACCCCGCCGACATGCCGGAATTCACCCGCGGCCTGGCCGAAGCCGGTGCGCGTGTGTTCGGGGTCGGCGACTCGCCGCTGGATGGTTTGCCTCCGCTGGTCCGCCGCTGCCTGGCGGATTACATCCCGGTGCGTTCCCTGTGGGACGAAGATGCGGTGATCGAAGCCCTCCGCCAACGCTTGCGGGGTGACCGGCTGGACCGCATCGAATGCCTGTGGGAGCCCGGCATCCTGCTGGCCGCCCGCCTGCGGGAAAACTTCGGTATACCCGGCCTCGACGTGGTTCAGGCCCAGCGCTTCCGCGACAAGGAACTGATGAAGCAGGCGCTGGACGCGGCCGGTATCCGTACGCCCCGCCATTTGGCCGCGCAGAGCGTGGCCGCGGTGTGGGAAGCGGCCGAGTCGATCGGCTTTCCGCTCATCCTGAAGCCCATCGACGGGGCCGGCTCGGCAGATACCTACCGGGTGTGCGACGGCGATGAGCTGCGGGCGGTTCTGCCGCGCCTGCGGCACGTGCCAAGCGTCAGCGTCGAGGAGTTCGTGGATGGCGAGGAATATACCTTCGACACGATCACGGTGGGTGGCCGCATCGCTTACTTCAATATCGCCTGGTACCGCCCCCGGCCGCTGGTCGCGCGCAGTAACGAATGGATCAGCCCCCAGGTGGTCGCGCTCCGCGACCTGGATCGGCCGGAATTGCAGCAGGGAATCAAGATGGGCTTCGAGGTGATCGAGGCCCTGGGCTTCGACACCGGTTTCACCCACATGGAGTGGTACCGCAAGGCCGATGGCGAAGTCGTGTTCGGTGAAATCGGCGCGCGCCCGCCGGGCGCCCACCAGGTGGACCAGATGAAATACGTCTGCGATTTCGACGTATTCCGCGAGTGGGCCAATGCCGTCACACAGGGCCGGGTCAGCGAAGGCATCACGCCGAAATACAATGTCGCCAATATCTATAAACGCGCCCGTGGTACGGGTCACATCACGGCCATCGAGGGCGCCGACAAGCTGCATCGCGAATTTGGCGAGCACGTGGTCTGGAACACCTTGCTGCCGGTCGGCGCCCAACGCCGCGACTGGCGCAAGACCCTTGTCTCCGACGGCTTCGTTATGCTGCGCCACCCCGACCTGGCCACGACTCTGACCTTGGCCGACAAGGTGGCTTCGGAGTTGCATCTCTTCGCGGAATGACTCTGGAGATACTCTGCCGGGGGCAATACGGCGAGGCTAACCATGGTAATCATCCTTCAGCAGTCCGAGCATGACGCTGTCGTGCCACTTTGCATGCACCAGCCAGCGGTCGCGGAGCAGGCCCTCGCGGACAAATCCAAAGTGTTCCAATAGCGCCAGACTGGGTAAATTGTCCGGGTCAGTATCCGCCTCGATTCGGTGAAGAGCCAGTTCGCCGAAGGCATGTGCAAGAACGCAATCCAGCGCCTCCGTCATGTAACCCTTGCCCCAGTGATGCCGGCCCAGAATGTAGCCAAGTTCTGCGCGGCGATTCTGTTCGCTGAAGTTGAACAGCACAATTTTGCCAATGAGCTGAGCGGACGCTTGCAATTCAATGCCCCAGCTGACGCCGGTGACCCATGCGAGCTCCTCTTTTACCAGGGTTTCTGCCTCTTCCGCAGTCTCAATCGGCTCGCTGGACCAGTATTTCATGACTTCGGCGTCTGAGAAAATCTCAAAAAATGCGCTGCTGTCGCTCATCTGTATCGGCCGGAGCAACAGCCGTTCAGTTGCCAGTTCGGGTACCTGTCTCGCGCTCACAGCTGGGGCCTGTTAAAACTATTTGAACCGTCACTGGTGTACCTGAAATAGACCCAATCAAGGCACGAGGAATGAAGTATGGTGACTCCATCTGAGCGACGAGTAACGCTGAGTGGGTCATTTTCAGATACAAGCCGAAGGGCCGGGGCCATTATTCCATCCGGCTTCGTTGTCACTCGCTTATGTAGATTCATTACACTGCACTCCTTCCGCCTTGCCAGTCGAAAAAATGACCTCCGGCAGCGATGATTCAAATAGTGCTAAAAGGCCCTGCTGACCGCCTGGCCCTGAGTAACTGATGCTGGAGTCGCATCACCTTTTGCAGCGCATTGAAGACGGATATGCCCGGCTGTGGCGCACCGGTGCGCCCGAGGGAGTCCAACTGGGCATAGAACCAGTAGATGACGCCGAAGCCAGCCAGCGAGCGGATGATGGGAATCTGGGCGAGGAACGACAGACAAGCCGGCAGCAGCGCGAGCTCCTGTTCGTACCGCTTCAGTTCGGACGCACCAGCCAGCAATCGGGCGGGCGCGTCGGTATCGACACACAGGGGTCGGCCGAGACCGATCAGGTCGGCGCTGCCCGACTCGACTGCCTGTTCCATCACGGACCGCGTGCGGAAGCCGCCCGTTACCATCAACGGGATCGTGACCTGCTCCTGCATGGCGATGGCGAAATCGACGAAATAGGCTTCCCGCATCCGGGTCGAATGCGCCACGTGCTGATCTTCCTCTTCCTCGAGCCCTGTCAGGCCCAGCAGTTTGGGTTGTTCATAGGTGCCGCCTGAGACTTCGATCACGTCGACACCTGCCTGTTCCAGCCATTGTGCAACCCGCAGGCTGTCTTCGAAGGCAAATCCACCTTTCTGGAAATCCGCGCTGTTGAGCTTGACCGACAGTGGAAAGCCCGCACCCACCGTGGCACGCACCGTCTCCACCACTTCCAGCAGCAGTCGCGCCCGGTTTTCCAGGGCTCCGCCGTACCGGTCCGTGCGCTGGTTGGCGCGTGGGCTGAGAAATTCCGACAACAGGTAGCCATGGGCGGCGTGAATCTGCACTCCGGTAAAGCCGGCTTCCTGGCAGGCCGCCGCCGCAATGCCAAACCGCTGGACGACGTGTTCGATCTCGGCGAGCGTGAGTGGGACGGGTTTGCCGAATTGCCCGCCGGGCAGGCCCAGCGTAACGGCGGAAGGCGCCTTGGGGTGCGGGTTGACGTTCTTCAGCGTTTGCCGACCGGCATGGCTGAGTTGCGCCCACAGGTGGTTACCCTGGCGTGTTCCAGCCCTGACCCAGCTGGAGAGAGCTGCGCGAAGCTCGCCATCGGGCTCGCCGTCGATGATCACGTTGCCCGGCCGCTCCAGGTGATTACGGTCGATCTGGATGTTGCCGGTCAAGAGTGTACCGGCGCCGCCGTCACTCCAGAGGCCGTAAAGCCGTTCGAGTTCGGGCGTGGGTACGCCGCGCGACGTAGCCAGGCCTTCGGTCATGGCGGCTTTGACCAGGCGGTTGGGCAAGGTTTCCCCGCAGGGAAGATTCAGGGGCTGGGCGAGCGGATCGGGCATGAGTATAAGGTTCAGGTTTGCGAGTGGGGTCGAGGTAAGTAAGGTGGATTATACTCATCATGTGCCCGCCTAATGAGCAGTCAGCCATGCCCCGTTTGCGTTCCCTTTTCTCGATTGTTGTCGCAATGGCAGGATTATTCTTCCTGGCTGCACCCGTCCTGGCGCAGACCCTGTTCATAGCCGGGGACAGCACCGCCAGTGCATACGGCCCCGAGCAGTATCCGCGTATGGGGTGGGGCCAGGTGCTGCGTGCTTTTTATGGAAACGATATCGAAGTGATCGACCTGGCCAAGTCCGGTCGCAGCGCCAAAAGTTATATTGACGAGGGATTTTTTGCAGAACTGGAACGGCAGATCAGCCAGGGTGATGTCCTGCTGATCCAGTTTGGTCACAATGACCAGAAGGTAAATAGCCCCGAACGATACGCTGCCGCGGACACCGCGTTCAAGGAATACCTGGGCAAATACGTTTCAATGGCGCAGGAAAAAGGTGCGACTCCCGTGTTGTTGACGCCGATTGTGCGGCGCAAGTTTGTCGACGGAGTACTGCAGCCCACGCACGGGCAATATCCTCAGGCCGTTCGCGAACTGGCCACGGAAGCGGGGGTGGGGCTCATTGACATGAATGCCCTGAGCAGGCAACTCGTTTCCGGCTTGGGGGAACAGGAGAGCAAGGCGATCTATCTCCATCTGCCGGGCGCTGATGGGCCGATTGAGGACAACACGCATTTTTCCGAGCGCGGCGCATATGTCATGGCGGCATTGGTCGCTGGGGGACTCGACGCGTTACACGTCGTGCCGCGCAAACAGGACCCGCCCACTTTCATACGGGTCGAACAGGATGGCAGCGGGGATGTCACCCGAATTCAGGACGCCATCGACCTGCTCGGTGGCTCCGATGAGCCCGCCCTCGTACTGATCGGCGCGGGGCTGTTCGACGAAAAACTTTTCATCACGCGGGACAACATCGCGTTTGTTGGGACAGGTCGCGACCGGACCATCATCAAGACCACGCAATTGCGCGCGGACTGGCGGGAAAACCATGACGATGACTGGGGCGCCGCGACCGTCAATATCAAGGCCAGCGACATCAGCTTCATGAGGCTCCAGGTGCTGAATGACTATGGCATCCTGCACGGCGACAACAGCCATCAATTTGCGCTTCGCCTGATGGAAGGCAGTCGGATCATTACCGAGGACAGCACGTTCATCACTGGCGGCGCCGACACGGTCAGTCTGTGGAACAAGCAGGACGGCATGTACTATCACCGCCGGGCTTATTTTGAAGGCTATACGGATTTTGTCTGCCCGCGCGGTTGGAGCTATATCACCGACAGCGAGTTTTACAGCCGCGGAGGAGCTGCAACGATTTGGCACGACGGCCAATTGGACGAATCGCAAAAGATGGTGATCAAGAATTCGTCATTTGACGGCGTCGAGAACTTCATCCTGGGTCGCCGCCAATACGATGCGCAGTATTACCTGGTCAACAACCGCTATTCCGCGGCCATGGCGGATGTGCCCATCTTCAGGGTTTCGTATGAGGACCCCAGCAGCAGACGGCCCAACCTGTGGGGAGACCGCTACTATTTTTTCGGCTCCGTCAAGCAAGGCCGGCCTTATGCATGGCTGGATGACAATATTTCGGCCGAAGCGGCACGCATCACTCCCGGCCAGACCTTCAATGGCAGGTGGGATCCGGAAACGAAGCTGACCCGGCTCAAGGCGCAACTCGCGCTTTACGAAACCAGGGATATCGTCCCATGACACGTTCGACTTTCGTCCGCGGCGCAGTCCTGCTTGGTGGTCTGCTTCTGCTTGCCTTCGCGCTGCCTGCAGGTGCCGGCGAAGACCGCAACGATACAACCGTGGCAGAAGGACTTGCCAGCCAACACATGAAGCGTTTTCCGGAGCCCTGGCTGATGCGCAAATCGGACGGTGCTTATTCATGGAGCTATACGCACGGCCTGGTACTGCTGGGGATGGAACAGCTCTTCAATCAAACCGGGAACGCGGCCTATGCGAAATATATCCAGGCCTATGCGGATCACTTTATCGGTGCGGACGGCAGCATCGATACTTTCGCGATCACCGAGTTCAATATTGATTCCATCCTCGCGGGAAGGATCCTGTTTTTCCTGTATGAGCGCACCGGGGATACGCGCTACAGGAAAGCCATGGACAGCTTGCGGCTGCAGCTGAAATGGCATCCACGCACGCATTCAGGCGGTTTCTGGCACAAGCGCAAATATCCCTGGCAGATCTGGCTGGACGGCCTCTACATGGCCCAGCCCTTCTATACTCAGTATGAGAGATCCTTTGGTGACGATCCGGCGGCATTCGATGACATCGTCAGCCAATTCGTCGTCATCGAGCAAAAAACGCGCGACGCAAAGACCGGCTTGCTTTATCACGGCTGGGATGAAAGCGCCCTGCAGTCTTGGGCAGACCACGAGACCGGCCGGTCGCCCGGATTCTGGTCCCGGGCCATGGGTTGGTATGCCATGGCCATCGTAGACACTACGGAACAACTGCCGGCGGGCCATGAGGGGCGTGAACTGTTGCGCGGCATCCTCAAGCGCCTGGTTGACGCGCTGATCCCGTTTCAACATGAAAGCGGCTTGTGGTACCAGGTTCCGGATCAGGGCGCCCGTAAGGGCAACTGGCTGGAAGCGTCAGGTTCTGCCATGTTCGTCTACGCCATCGCCAAGGGCGTAAGGCTGGGTTTACTCGATGGTGATTACGCCGTTGTCAGCAGGAACGGTTACGCAGGATTGTTGGCGCAGATCATATCAACCGACGCAGACGGCACGGTTCATGTGAATGATATCTGCCGCAGCGCCGGGCTGGGCGGGACACCCTATCGTGACGGATCATACGAATACTACGTCTCGACCGACCGCGTCAGTGACGACGCCCACGGAATCGGGGCATTCCTTCTGGCTGCCGGCGAAATGGCGCGGCTGGACTAGCCCGCTTCAGGTGATCGGCGCAGGATTAAACAGCGTCAAGTCGTTATGTATCCTGTGTTGCTCGGCCCAGGTACGCTTCCTGCCGCTCGCGACATCCAGGTAGTAGTGAAACAACTCCCAACCAAGATCCTCCAGGCTGCCTGCGCTTGAGATGATTCTGCCTGCATCCACGTCGATCAGATCGGGCCAGCGCTGAGCGAGTTCGCTGCGGGTGGAAACCTTGATTACCGGGGCCATCGCCAAGCCGTAGGGCGTGCCCCGGCCAGTGGTAAACACATGTAAATTCATACCCGCAGCCAATTGCAGGGTGCCGCAGACGAAGTCACTGGCCGGCGTGGCACAGAAAATGAGCCCTTTCTCCTTGATTCGCTCGCCGGGGCCAATGACGCCGCTGATTGCGCTGTGGCCCGATTTGACGACAGAGCCCAGTGCTTTTTCGACAATATTGGACAGGCCACCTGCCTTGTTTCCCGGCGTCGTATTGGCGCTGCGATCGGCTCCGCCCAGATGAAGATAGTGGTCGTACCAGTCCATTTGTTCGATCAACTGTCGGGCAATCTCCGGGGTTTTTGCCCTGGCAGTCAGTATATGGACCGCGTCGCGAACTTCGGTGACCTCAGAAAACAACACGGTGGCGCCGGCGCGTATCAGCAGGTCGGAGGCAAAGCCCAGCGCCGGATTTGCTGTTATGCCGGAGAAGGCGTCGCTGCCGCCACATTGCATCCCAAGAATCAGCTCGGAAGCCGGGCAGGTCTCACGGCGGCGTTTATCCAGTTTCTGCAAGCGTGCCTCCGCCAGCGACATGATCTGATGGATCATTTCCTTGAAGCCGGTTTTTGACTCCTGCAGACGGTAGAACCAGGGCTCCTGCAAATCGATGGATCGATCGCCCTCATGCATGATCTGTTGCGCCTGCAGCTTTTCGCAACCCAGCCCAATGACCAGGGCTTCACCACCCAGGTTTGGATTGCGGGCGAGATTTCGCACGGTGCGAATGGGGATATAAGCATCTTTCGCATCGATTGCGACACCACAACCGTAGTTGTGCGTTAATGCGACCACGTCTTCAACGTTTGAATACAAGGGCAGCAGTTCTTTCCTGATGCGTTCTACGGCGTGATCGAGCACGCCGGCAACGCACTGCACCGTGGTGGTGATACCCAGCAGGTTGCGTGTGCCTACCGTACCGTCGGCATTCCTGAAGCCCTCAAAGGTATGGCCTTGCAGGGGAGTCTGATCCCTGGATGCCCCGTCAGACAGTGGCAGCCTGTCCAGGGGTGGGGCTGAGGGCATGCTCAGCTGTTCCGCCCCGACCCTGCTGCCCCGCCGAATGGCCGTCAGCGCCGTACCGATCACCTGGCCATAGCGCTTGATCTCAGAATCCCGGGGTATGTCCGCCAATGCAATTTTGTGGCATTGAGGGATGTTTTCAGACGCTTGCAAAGTATCTGAGAACCGGGCGCCACTGGCGACACCACCATCGTTTACGACGACCGCCACATTGTCGTCCGGGTGAACCTGAATGTAACGTGGTGAGTCCCGATGTTGGATATGTTTCATCATTGAAGTATGGCCTAGGCCTGGCTCGACTCGCAGGAATCGAAATTTTTCAGCACCACGCGTTCAATGCGCCCGACAATCACCAGGTAACTGAAGACCGCGACCGCGCCATTGGCGGCAACGTAAATGAGCGCCCACTCGAAAGAGCCCGTTGCATTGATGATATAGCCAATAACAATAGGGGTGGAAATCGAAGCAATGTTACCGAAGGTGTTGAACAGGCCCCCGGATAGCCCGGCCATCTGCCTGGGCGAAGTATCGGACACCACCGCCCAGCCCAGGGCGCCCAGGCCTTTACCGAAAAAGGCGAGCGCCATGATGCCAATGACCAACCCCTCAGCATCGACATAGTTGCACACGATCATGCTGGTCGACAGGCCCAAACCAATAACGATGGGTGTTTTCCGGGCGACGCTCAGTGTCCGACCCTTGCGCAACAGGAAATCTGAAATCACACCACCCAGTATCCCGCCTATGAATCCGCAAATTGCAGGAAGCGAAGCAACAAACCCTGCTTTCAGAATCGTCATGCCACGCTCCTGCACGAGATACACAGGGAACCAGGTCAGGAAGAACCAGGTAATTGAGTTGATGCAATATTGCGCGAGATAAACCCCGAGCAACATGCGGCTCGTCAGGAGCTGTTTGACGTGAGGCCAGCCCGGGCCTTTGCGCCGAGTGGCCTTCGGGCCGGTATCGGAAGCCTGGTCCATGTCGACCAGGCCTCCGTTTTGCTGAATATGAAGAAACTCCGCTTCGTTTATCAGGGGGTGTTCTCGCGGACTGTAAATCACTTTGAGCCAGATAATTGACAGGAAAATTCCAATACTGCCCATCAGCAGAAACACATAAGGCCAACCAAATACGTAAGTGACCCAACCCATGATCGGGGCGAAAAGTACCGTTGCAAAATACTGTGCAGAATTGAAAATGGCCGAAGCCGTGCCGCGTTCTTCGGTCGGAAACCAGGCCGCAACAATTCGAGCGTTGCCTGGAAACGAAGGTGCTTCGGCCAATCCCACGAGCATGCGCAGAATAAATAACGAGGTGACAACGCCAATAAAACCAATGTGACCGACAAAGCTTTGCAGAAGGGTAAACAGCGACCAGGTGAAAATACTGATCGCGTAAACTTTTTTCGAACCGAAGCGATCCAGTAACCAACCCCCGGGGATCTGTCCGAGCACATAAGCCCAGCCAAACGCCGAGAAAACATAACCCAGGCTAACGGCATCTATGCCGAGATCTTCCTGAATGCTTGCGCCCGCAATCGACAGGGTGGCGCGGTCCGCATAATTGATCGTGGTGACCACGAACAACATGAACAGAATCAGATAGCGGACGTGAGTCTGCTTTTGGCTCTGCATATTCAGCTTTTTCTTGATTGTGATGACCCTGGAGGCAAGATTTTCGTTACTGTGGTCCGAGGCTGCTGATCAAAGCGTCGAGTTCCTCAATCTCGTTCTCGTGCAAATCGCTTAACGGCGGCCGCACCGGCCCGGCGTCATAACCAACCAGTCGGGCTCCCGCTTTTACGATGCTTACTGCGTAACCGGGACAGCGGTTACGAATTGACAGGTAGGGGATGAAAAAATCATCGGTCAGCCGATCGACCGTTTGCTGGTCGCCGTCGCGCACCGCTTCATAGAACTGAATCGCTGTTCGAGGGATGAAATTGAACACCGCCGAAGAATAGACAGGGACGCCGAGGGCCTTATACGCCGCTGCATAGATTTCAGCGGTCGGCAGGCCGCCAAGGTATGCCACCCGGTCACCAAGACGTCGACGAATCAGCACCATGGGCTCAATCTCTCCCATGCCATCTTTGAAGCCAATCAGATTGGGGCAGGAGTCTGCGAGCTCTTCCAGGCTGTCCGCAGTCAGTCGGCAAACGTTCCTGTTGTACACAACAACACCGATGCTGATGGCTTTACAGACAGCTGAAACGTGGGCAATCAATCCAGCCTGACCGGCTTCAGTCAAATAGTGAGGTAACAACAATATTCCGGCCGCGCCCAGGCGCTCCGCCTCTTGCGCAAAGCCGATAGCGGTGCGGGTTGGGCCGCCGGCGCCGGCGATAATCGGCACGCGGTTTTTACATGTGTCGACCGCAACGCGAATGATGTCGCAGTACTCTTTTGGTTCAAGCGAAAAGAATTCACCGGTACCGCCGGCCGCGAACAAGGCACTGGCGCCATAGGGTGCCAGCCACTCCAGTCGTTGAGCGTAGGTATGCGGGCGAAAATTCAGCTCATCGTCAAAATCCGTCACCGGAAACGACATCAGGCCAGAGGACAGCGTGGATTTGAGATTTTGCGGGTTCACTTGAAAACTATTCCTTGACCGACAATTTGATGCCTGCAGTTCAAGCCCACTTATTTCCCTGTGGCTTTAAATCCGTCAAGGCGTCGATACGGATCGCCCGGTCTTCATCGATACTGCGGCGCGCGGCGATGCCGATCAGCACGGCCATCGCCCCATCGCGGTAATCCGACGCCTGATGCAGGCCCGGATTGGCGATCCGGCCGCGCAATATTTCATCCATCATGATCGGATCACCACCCCAGTGAGCTTTGCGTACAAAAGGATGCTTGATCCGCGTGAACTCGCCAAAGTTCGGTTGCGTGATGATCTCGTGGTAGGCAAGCTCGGCGGTTGAATGGGTTTTGTAGTCCATGTCCTTTTCGTAAATTTTGGACTGATCTTCCTGTTCTTCCAGCAAGGAGGGCACGCCTTCCCATGTTTCCAGGCGCCCCTGGCGACCATTGAAGGCCAGGCGGAACCCTTCGTAGGGCGAATAGGTGGTGAGTGAATAGGCCACCTGTACGTTATTGGCGTATTTAATCTGCACGGCCATCTTGTCGAAGATGTCTATTTCCTTGCGCCACAGGCATGCATCTCGAATATAGCCGTCGTGGTGTTCGTTGGCCTTGTAGAGGTCCATTGCCATCTGGTCCTGGCTGATGTCCCAGAAATAGGCACATTTGTCCTTGTGCTCACAGCCCGTGCAGCGCGCACTGCGAAACGCATTGTTGCGGCCGTAGTGCTCCAATGCGCCATAGGCGTGCACCTCCACGGGATCGGATCCGATCCACCAGTTCAACAAGTCAAAATGATGGGCTGCCTTGTGCAATAAAAGCGTGCCGCCTTTTTCGCGGATACCGTGCCAGCGCCTGAAATAGGACGCCCCGTGATAATTGTTCAGATACCAGTTGAAATCGACAGAGGTCACATCTCCGACTGAACCTTCTGACAACAGTTCCTTCACCTTGGTGAAGACCGAGCCGTAGCGGTAGTTGAAGCCCATGATCAGGCGCGCAGAGGATGCCCTGGCGGCGTTGACGATCCTCTGGCATTTGTCTGCCGCGGTGGTCATGGGCTTCTCAGTTACCACGTCGATGCCCGCGGCCAGTGCTTTTACGATGAATTCGTCGTGGGTGCTGTCCACGGTGGCTACCATCACCAAATCCGGCTTTGCCACTGCAAGCATTTCATCAAAATGACTGAAAGTCGGGCAGCCGGGTACTCCTATGTAGGACGTACCAAATTCCAATCGCCCCGGGTTGATGTCACACAGGCCGACGAACTCTGCCACATCACTGTAGTTTTCCTGGATGAACTTGCCCCAGAACGTGACGCCGCGCACGCCGGTTCCGACCAGGGCCACGCGCTTCTTGCCTGTGCCCGCCATGGCGAGACCAAAAGGAGAGCTTGCGAGCACCGCGCCTGCGCCAAGCGCGCCGCCAGTGCCGATGAAGCTTCGCCGTGTCATGTGCCTGGAGTCGTGTTTCATGGATTGCTACCTCTGGGAGTTTCAGGCCTATTCATTCGCGGGTTTGCCGATCGTCGCCAGGATGCCGCCATCCACATAGATCACCTGGCCGGTCAGAAAGTCGCTGGCTCGCGAGCTCAGGAATACGGCTACGCCTTTCAGATCATCCGGGTCTCCCCATTTGCCGGCGGGTGTGCGCTGGATAATGAATTCGTTGAAGGGGTGGCCCTTCACGCGGATGGGTTCGGTCTGGCTGGTGGCGAAATAGCCAGGGCCGATGCCGTTCACCTGGACATTATGCCTGGCCCACTCTGTCGCCATATTGCGGGTCAGCATCTTCAGGCCGCCCTTGGCCGCCGCGTACGCGCCAACCGAATTGCGACCCAGTTCCGACATCATGGAGCAGATGTTGATTACCTTGCCGCCGCCGCGCCGGATCATGGATTTGACGACCGGCCGGGTCATGACGAATACACCGGTCAGATCGGTACGGATTACCTCTTCGAACTCCGCCAGGGGCATCTCCAGCAGCGGAACGCGTTTGATGATCCCGGCATTGTTGACCAGGATATCGATCGGACCGACTTCCCGCTCTATTCGTGCCACCGCGTCTTCCACCGACGCCTCGTCGGTGACATCGAAGCGATAGCCGTGGGCGGTGATGCCCCTGGCCTGGTACAGGTCGACCGCTGCAGCGATTTTCGCATCGCTTGAATGACCATTTACCACCACTGTGGCACCGGCTTCGCCAAGTCCCGTGGCCATGGCCATGCCAAGCCCGTGCGTCGCACCGGTAACCAGCGCCACCTTGCCGCTCAGATCAAAAAGTGCGTTCGACATGGTTGCCTTTCCTATGACGTGAAATCGGTCGGGTTGATCTTGTCCATGTCGTCGTAATCCAGGTTTTCCCCGGCCATACCCCAGATGAAGGTGTAATTTGAGGTGCCTGCGCCGGAGTGGATGGACCAGGTGGGCGATATGACCGCCTGTTCATTGGCCATCCAGATGTGGCGGGATTCTTCGCGTGTCCCCATGAAGTGACACACGGCCTGGCCTTCGGGTACTTCAAAATAGAAGTAGGCTTCCATGCGGCGACTGTGCGTGTGGGCCGGCATGGTGTTCCAGACACTGCCCGGTTTAAGCTCGGTCATGCCCATCTGCAACTGGCAGGTTTCGACCACACCATGGACCAGCAATTTATTGATGACCCGGTGATTGGACGTCTCAAGTGAACCCAGTTCCACTTTGATGGCATCGTCCAGGCCCACTTTTTTCACCGGGTAACTGTGGTGCGCGGTCGCCGAGTTCAAATAGAACTTGGCGGGGTTTGCTGCGTCGACACTCTCGAAAACCACGTCGCTTGCGCCCGCGCCTACGTACAGGGCTTCCTTGTACGCAATATCATGGGTTTTGCCGTCTACCGTGATCCGGCCCGCGCCGCCTACATTCACTGCACCCAATTCACGCCGGTCCAGAAAATGTTCGGCTTTCAAAGCATCGATGGTCTCCAGCGCCAATGGCTGGTCGGCAGGGCAGGCGCCACCCACGATGAAACGGTCGATCTGCGAATAAACGAGGTTGATCTCGCCGGGCTTGAAAAGCCCGCCGACGTGGAAATTTTCCCGCAACCGCCTCGTGTTATAGCCCTCTCCGTCATCGGGGTGTACGGCGTAGCGTTCCGTGTAATTAGTCGTCATAGCCCTATTCCATTCCGTTCAAAAGTTCTGAAATTTGAATGCCCGCCATGATGGCAGGCGCAAGTCCTTTGGGATCGTCTTCAACAACCCGCTCACTCATGTAATAGCGGTAACTCCCATCCCGCCCGTAACCCAGGCCGGCCACCTGGCAGATGTTGGTGACGTGGAAAGACCCATCGGCATAGACCGCGACAAATTCGTTGACCAGGCCGGCATAGGCTTTTGTCGCGGCCTCTGTGTAGGTTTCAGGCAGGTAGCCTTTATTGATCGCTTTGGCGAGGAAATAGGTGAACATCGCGGAACCCGAGGCCTCGCGGTAATTGCCCGCCGCCCCCGGCATGTCCATGATCTGGAACCATACGCCCGTGCTGTCCTGCGCCTGAACCAGGCTGTCCGCGAGTTCTGGGATGATCTCCAGCAGCGTCGCGCGAGGTCTGGGTATTTCGGCTGGCAGCACATCCAGGATATCCACCAGCGCCATCGCGTACCAGCCAAGCCCACGCGCCCAGACATAGCGCGAGCGGCCGGTCTCGGGATCAGCCCATTCCTGCTGCTTGGCTTCGTCCCATGCGTGGTAGTACAAGCCTGTATCCGGATCACGCAGGTGGGACCGGGCAATGGAAAACTCACGCGCAGCTTCTTCCACTATGTAGTGGTCGCCTTCCATGGCGCCTACGCCGGCCCAGAAGGGCATGCCCATATACACGCCGTCCAGCCACAGTTGATGGGGGTAACGCTGCTTGTGCCAGAACGCCCCTTCCGACGTGCGCGGGTGTTTCGCCAACTGGGCTGACAGGCTATCAATGGCCGCTCGGTACCTGGCGTCATAGTCTTTTGCGTAAAGACGTTGCAGCATCTTGCCGGAGTTGATTTGATCGATATTGAATTCTTCGGGTTTATAGGTATGGATGATGCCGTCGTCACCCAGGAAGCTGTCGATCGTGCGCCTGGCAAAATCGGCATAGACCGGATCACCGGTGGCCACAGACAAGTCGTCCATCGATTGCATCAGGAGGCCCGTAGTATAGGACCAGCGACTGGCAATCTTGTTGACTGCGTCCCAACCACCATACGAAAGACTTTCGCCGCGGCGCTGCATTTCCGAATTTGCCAGGCCGATTGAAATATCGATAGGGGCCAATGTGCTCAGCTTCTGGAATGCTTCCGTTTTCAACCGCAGCCGCGGTGAAAGGGTCCGGCGCTCGACTTCTGCTGCCAGAAAGGCTTCCAGATCTTCACGTGTTTGAACGCCGCCCGGCTGGCCGGACCACAGCGCGCCAAAGGCATAGGAAAGCTCCGTGCCGCGTGGTTTCATCACCAGTACATAACTGTTTTCGTCGCGGGTTTGTTGCACCAGATCCATCTTTTTGAAAAGGACCACCATGCCCAGGTTGTCCTCGAACAGGGTTTGCGGACCAAAGCTGGCCATGTAGCTCCAGGCCTCCCCGGTGACATCCAGGTCACCCATCAACAGCTCGGTCCCCGGGTGAGCGACGATTCCGATGGCGAGGTTATCCAGTGGGGCAGAGGTCTTCAGATCAACGTCAACCATCGGGCTGCCTGCCTGCATGGAAAGCGTGGCTTTCAAGTCGACGACGGAGGCGCCGGTATTCCAGCCCATGTAGTTGATATCCAGGGCTGAATAGACCGGGCCGTCTGCCCGGATGGTGGTTGAGCGTTCCGCCACATCGGAGACCAGCACCGTCTTGGCGCCGTCCCAGTAGCCGTAACCGCCCATGCCCAGGCTCGTTCCCACCTTCAGGATGTCCGCGCCCCAGTCTGACATTTCGTGGTAGCTGTCATAGCCGTCCTGCCCTACATCCTGCAGCACCATGTCAGGTATCTTTTTGCCGAAAATATCAAAGCCATTGCGCCAGTCGAGGTAGATCCGGTAACCGACTTTGTCGCTTTCGATACCCGGGCCTTCATAACGAATGTACTCGCTGTGATCGGTGTATTGCGTGGGGGTGGTCACGTGATCCACGTTCCTGAATGTGCCACCGACGTAGACTTTGTCTTGCCATTCGCCGCCCTCCTTGATGGATACCTCCGCATGTGTGCGCGAGGGCAGACCCAGCTCGGCCATTTGCGTATCGATCACGAAGTTGTGGGTGGCTGCAGCACCGAGGTCCGTCAGGAATAGCAGCCTGTCGGGGTTACCGTCGCCATCGTCGTCCACCAGTTGCGTTGGCTGGGCGTTGTCACCTTCCCAAACCTGCAGGGGGGGCGTCGTTGCGCCCAGTTGATTCAGGGACAGGCTGATAACGGTCTCCGGACGCGCAAATGCGGAGGGGTTGGACACTTCAAGCCCGGCAATGGAATCCGTTCTCACGATCGCCAGCGGCGCGGCCGGCTCTTCAGCCGGCGCCACTTCTGCCTTGTCCCTTGCGCTGTCACAAGCCGCCAGCACAAACGGCAGTGCGTACAGAAAATGTGCTCTCTTCATTACTCTGATCCTTATTCCATCAAGCCAAAAGCGCGGGGCAGCCATTCGCTGATTCCCGGTATGTAGGTGACCGCCAGCAGGGCGATAAACATGGCCAGGTACATCGGCATCAAGGGACGTACAATTTCCGCGACCCGGGTTCGCCCCACGGCGCAAGCGACAAACAAAACACTTCCTACCGGCGGTGTGCACAGTCCAATCGAGAGGTTCAACACCATCATGATGCCAAAATGTAACGGGGTCATGCCGAGCGCCACGGCGACAGGCAGGAAAATGGGCGTGAAGATCAACACCGCCGGAGTCATGTCCAGGAAGGCCCCTACCACCAGCAGAATGAGATTGATGATCAGCAGGATCACAATGGGGTTATCACTGAGCGCCAGCAGAGCGTCGGCGGCCATCGTCGGAATGTTCTCGAACGCCAGGATCCATGACATGGCCATGGAGGTGGCGATCAACAGCATGACAATGGCCGTGGTGCGTGTGGACTTCAACAGGATGTCTTTGAGCTCCGACAGTTTGACTTCCCTGTAGACGAGAACCGACAGGCCCAGTGCGTAAAGCACGGCAATGGCGCCGGCCTCCGTGGCGGTAAAAATACCGCCGAGAATTCCACCGATAACCAATACGATCAGGAACAGGCTGGGCAGGGCTGCGATCGATTTCTCGACCACAACCGAAAATTTCACGCGCTCCCCTGCGGGAAAATCATACCTGCGCGCGTAAACGGCACTGACCATGATCAGGCCCAGCGCCACCAGTATGCCGGGTAAATAACCGCCGACGAAAAGGGCTGAAATCGACACGCCGCCGCTTGCTACGGCATAGACGATCAGGATATTGCTGGGCGGGATCAGCAGGCCTGTCGTTGACGCCGCTGCCGTGAGTGCTGCATTGAATTCCCGCGGATAACCGTCCTTCTCCATTGCCGGCATCATGAAACTGCCGATGGCTGATGTGGCCGCCACGGAAGAGCCGGAAATCGCCCCGAATAAAGTGCAGGAAATCACGTTGACGAAGGCCAGCCCTCCCGGCAGCATGCCCACCAGGGACTTGGCAAAGTCAATCAGCCGCCGCGCAATTCCGCCTTGTCCCATCAACTGGCCCGACAGAATGAAAAGCGGAATGGCAAGCAGCGCAAAGCTGTCCAGCCCGCCGGCCATGCGTTGTGCCACCGTGGTCAAGGCCGGCAGTGTGTCAACGGAAACCAGCATGGTGGCAACCGTTGCGATGCCGATGGAAAAGGCAATCGGCACGCCGAGCACCAGCAGCGTCGTAAAAACGAGCAGTAGAATGGCTATGGTCACGCGCTCTCCCCCTCCCGTCCCGACAGCAGGGAGACCATGCTGTAATAGAAGATCAATGCCCCGCTGATCGGCAGAACGGTGTAAACCCATGCCATGGGGATGCCCAGGGCCGCAGTTGTCTGCCCGAGTTCCCATGTAAGCTGCACCAGGGCGCCGCCGCCAATGACCAGCACCGCCAGGGCAAAGCTGCCGCAGCACAGGTCGGTAATCGTGTTCAGGCGCTTTTGGCCCACCGGGCCGACTTTCTGAAACAGCAGGTCCAGTCCAAGGTGGGCTTTTTCACGGTAGGCGTACACACCACCGAGCAAGCCGACCCAGATCAGCAGCATGCGTGCAACCTCCTCGCTCCATTGACTGGGGTCCCCCAGTGCATATCGGGAGATCACCTGCCAGGTGACGACAATGACCATCATGGCCATGCAAAACACCATCGACAGCTGCAGCAGTTTGTCCAGGAATCGGGTCATCTTTGCACCTCTATTGTGCCGCTATGGCATCGAGAAGGTCGCCAACCGCAGTGCCGCTGTACGCTGCTTTCATGTCAGCGACCGCCGCCATGAAGGGCGCCTTGTCGGGATGGACAATTTTGACGCCGCTGGCTTCGATGGCCGCCAGGGCTTCATCACTGGCCTGTTGCCAAAGCTGTCCCTGGTAGGCGGTACTGTCGTCAACGGCCTGCTGCAACCAGTCCTGTTGCTGTGGGCTCAGGTTTTCCCAAATGTGCAGGCTCATCAGCAGGATGTCAGGCACATAAGTGTGTTCGTCCAGGCTGTAATACTTGCAAACCTCGTACTGTCGTGACAGGTAGAGGCTGGGTGGGTTGTTCTCTGCGCCGTCCACCACGCCTTGCTGCAGCGCGGTATAGAGTTCGCCCCAGGCGATCGGCGTGGCCGCGCCGCCCATGGCCGCAATCATCTGCACGGACGTCTCGCTCTTCTGCACGCGAATCTTCAATCCTTTCAGGTCCGCCGGGCGGTTGATGGCTTTCTCGGTAGTATAAAAACTGCGGGCGCCCGCATCGTAGTAGCCCATGCCGCGCAGGCGTACTTTTTCGGGCGCCAGCAGCAGGGATTTGCCGATGTCGGATGCCAGGACCTTTTGGAAATGAGAGCGGTCGCGGAACACATAGGGCAGGCTGAAGATTTTCATCTCCGGAACAAAACTTTCCAGCGGGCTGGAGGAAACCTTGGTCATGGCGAGGCTACCGATCTGCAACAGCTCCACCAGTTCCCGCTCGGCCCCCAGTTGGCCGCTGGGATAGATCTCAATTCTCATCTTGCCGTTGGAGTAGTAATCGAGCCGCTCGGCCATGTAAACCATCCCCTTGTGCACGACGTGGCCCGTGTCGAGCGCGTGCCCCAGCTTGAGGGTGGTGACATCGTCTTGTGGCGCGCAGGAGGCCAGGAGCAGGGCCAGTGGAAGGAGTAAGGTTTGCAAACCAGGATTCAACTTAACACCCATTCACTTGTCTCCATCGCCTGTTCACCCGAATGTACATCAGGTTTGCCGTGGCAACCACGATTCACGGACCATGATAATAAACTTTGTTTGCCACCGGTAGCACTAAACGCAAGCCCATGGCTGAGCGGGTGCCCGTTGACGGCGGAGTGCAAAAAAAAGCCCCCAGCTGGTATCACCAGTCGGGGGCTAAAAGCCAGAAAAACGCAGGCTTCAGAAGTTCAAACGGACCCCAAAGAAGTATTCGCGACCTGAGGCGTTGTATTCGCGCCCCAGATTCAGGGTGCCGTCGCCCGTCGTGAACAGCCGTTCGGGTTCATCCGTCAGGTTGATGCCTTCGAACGTCAGCGTCCACATGTCATTGATATGATAGAAGGCGCTCATGTCGATGTGCGTCGGGCCCGTCGTTCCTTCTGCGACGTTGCCATTGCTGCCGGTGTTGTTGGTGATGTAATCATCACGATTGTTCACGGCAACGCGTGCACCCCAGTTGTCGACCTCATAGTAGAGCGTCGCGTTCCAGGAATGTTTCGACAGGCCTTCCAGCGGAACGGTCTCGGGTCCACCACTGCGTATGACCTCGGTTGTGGCATCCACGTAGGAGTAGTTACCGATAAAGCCGAAGTTGCCGAAAAAGCCTGGCAAAAAGGTGAAGGCTTGCTGGTAAGCGATTTCATAGCCGTCTATCTTGGTGCCTTCGGTATTTGCGGAGCTGCGGTAGGTCCAGATCAGGCTCGGGTCCAACAGCGCTGGCTGGTCCGGGTACACCGATGCCACGGGGGCATAATCCTCTGGGCGCAGCGGTTCGGATGTTTCCGGTTGCGAGATGAAGCTGTCTATGTCCTTGTGAAAGTAGGCAAATGAAAGAACGGCCTGCTCTGCAAAATACCATTCCACAGCCAGATCCAGATTGTCTGAGACCAGGGGCTCCAATTGCGTGTTGCCGCCACTCACCGTGAAGTTCACGTCAGAGTATGTCTTCCTGGGCGCCAGGCTGGACAGACCGGCGCGGGTCATGGTCCGGCTCAGGCCGGCGCGGAGTACCAGGTCATCGGTGAGGTCAAACGCGGCATTCAATGAGGGCAGCCAGTTGTCGTAGCTGTTTGACTCAAGATAAGGCACGGTTGAACTGAGCCACGCGGTGGCGTCTACCGAGGTATCGACATACCGGACGCCGGCGTTCAGTCGGAAGCCATGACCGGCGAGAACGGTGTTCAGGTTGTAATCAACATAGGCGCCCGTGGTTTTCTCCTGGACTGTCCATGTCTCGACACCTGCGCCCCTGCCCGGTTCCCAGCCGCCCAAACCATAGGCTGCCTTGGCCTTGTTGAAGTCCAGAACCCAGAAGTCCAGCTCGGTCCCGCTGCCGTAACCGCCGATGTCATAGAACGAGAAGACCTTTCCGAGCCCGACAATATCTGTCTGATCCGAGCACGTCGTGCAGTCAAAACGAACGCTGTCAACTTCGCGATCGTTGTAAATCGCACCGAAGCTGAAACTGTGCATATCGCTCAGGTCCCAGGTCAGATCGAGGCGCGCCGTATCGTTCGTGCGGGCGACTTTGTTTTGCTCGATCCGATCATTGGTCATGATGAAATAGTTATTTGGATCAGAAACATCGATGTCGTAGTCAATGGCTGCCACATTGGCGTTGCCCGTGAAATCATACGAGAAGTTGGTGCCGGGCTCTGGCGTTTCGATGTTCACCCGAAAATATTCATCAAAATATTCGGACTCGGCACGACCGATCATGCCGGAGAGTCTGAGGTCGTCGCTCAGGGTCCATTTCATATCGAGGGTGTACTGGTCGAATTCGGTGGAGTCCGCGTTTTGCCGGCTTTCCGTGCGCAAGCCCACGCCGTCGAAATTGCCAGCCACCACATAGTCACCGTTGGGGTCCAAGGTGACGGAGTTCGGTGTGATATGCGGGTAACCCCAGGCCCCACTGCGGCGGAATTCCGCAAAGGAGTTATAGCTGTCATAGGTTGCGTTGAATTCGGAATGTACCCAGTTCAAACCAAATTCGAGATCGTCATTCGGGCGGAACTGCAGAGCGCCGCTGACGCCCAGACGGTCCTGGTCGTGATGAAAGCTGTCCTGGCGTGGCAGGCGTGGGTACCAGAGTGAATTCAACTGTTCATCAGAGAGATCGGTATTGTTGCCTCCGAACGGCCGGTCGGGCACCGCCCAGCGTACGGTGCCGAAACCATCCTGGTACACCGTGCGCTCAGTGTATGCGACCGTCAGCAGGCCCCCGAAAGTTTCTGCTTCATTGGTAGAGCTCAGGAATGCTGTAATTTTTGGAGAGGTCTTTTCCGACAGGTCGTTGTAGCCGAGCTGGCCGAAAATCGATGCATGGAAGCCCGGATTGTCGAGCGGACGCGCGGAATACAGTTCGACGGTGCCTGCTACGCCACCCTCTTCGATGGAAGCGGTCGGCGATTTGTTGACGTCAATGCGGGTGAAAAGCTCGGCGGAAAAGACGTTGAAGTCAAAAGCGCGGCCCCGGTTGACGCCGCCGTAACTGTCCAGTCCGCCCGTAGAGGCAGGCACTTCCATGCCGTTCAGGGTGACGCGGGTAAAGTCCGCACCCAGGCCGCGCAATGTCACCTGGCGACCCTCACCAGCCTGGCGGGTGATGGACACACCCGGAACACGCTGGATGGCTTCCGCCAGGTTGAGGTCAGGCATTTTGCCGATGTCTTCGGCCACGATGCTGTCGCGGGAGTTCACGGCATCGCGTTTCAACGTCACGGCTTCCCGCAAGCTCTGGCGAAAGCCCGTGACCATGACTTCTTCAAGAACACCTTCGTATTCGTCATCCCCGGCGTCCTGCGCCAACGCGGGCTGAATGGCGCCCGCCGCAATGAGCAGGCCGCATGTGGATAGGCCTGTCAGAAGTCTTGATACGAGAGTTGGCTGACTTTGCATTTGTGCTCCTCCTGTTCCTGTAACCCCGTGAGTTCCAGTCTTGGATTGCTGGAATTAACCGACTTTCCCGCCGGAACAAAGCGCGGGTTTGTCTGCGGATTTCTGATGTTTTCTTCTTATCGAACCACATGATTTACAATTTTTAACAGAAATGCAACAATTTTGTGCCATCGGTGGCAA
>JAHEFT010000107.1 GCA_024640025.1 Chromatiales bacterium | reverse complement strand
CGCTACAAGCATTTCCGTCACCATATGGATAATGATGACTCGGTGTGGTTCATGTGTGACGAATTTTTCGGCCGTCACCCGAGGCTGGTGGAGTGGATCAAGTTCCTCGAGTGGTTTTATGTTCCTGCGCACGACATGGTGATGCATTTTATCACCGTGTTCGGCGCCTTCATCATTCCCCAACGACGGGACCAGCTGTGGCGGAATTTCGTCGTGATCGTGATTCGGGGCGGAATCTTTTTTACGGTGCTGTTTTTCAACCCAAAGGCTGCGCTGCTCTACCTGGTTGCATACATGATCATGCTGCACATCCTGCGATTCAAAGATGGCCTGCAGCATGACTATGACGGCAACCCCACCCTGTTCGAGGAAGACCCGCCTTCGCGCTATGGCGGCCGCGCTACCGAGCAGGCGCACACCTTCAGCAACCCGGAAAACCTTGCTTACGACTGGCCCAACTACCTGACCCTGTGTTTCGGCTTTCACAACGCCCATCACAAACGCCCAACCATCCCCTGGTACCGCCTGCCGGCGTATCATCGGGAGCAGTTCGGCACGGATCCTGCCCTGGTGATTCCTTTAAAAAGCCAGTTGAAAATGTACCATCGCTACCGCGTACAACGCGTTCAGCATTCCGGCGGCGAATGGGATGACCTGCCGACCCCCTGGGGAGAGGAGTATCTTGCCAGGGCCCGTGCCGGAAAAATGTATGGCGGCAACGCGGTCTCATTTCTGAATTCTTTCTGATGCCCATTCCCTGTAACTTCCGAAAACCATGTTGAAGGCTTTTGCCGAAGCCGTACGCGGGGATACATTAGCCATTGCGGCGGAATTGACGCTGAGGAGAGATTCGACTGCTGGTGATGTGCTGAGCCAGGCTGACGCGCTGGGGCGTTATGTCGATGGAATCCAGGTGACGGACAATCCTTACGGTTGGGTCCAGATGTCGGCGCTGTCGGCTGCAGCCCTTCTGATCGGGCATGGTGTCGACCCGGTGCCGGTATTGAGTTGCCGGGACCGCAACAGACTGGCGCTGGAGAGTGATCTGCTGGGTCTGCAGGCGCTGGGAGTGACCAGCCTGATGTTAATGCGGGGCCATCGCATTCCGAAAGACCACTCGATGCCTGCCGCCTCCGTGTTCGACCTGACCGGCCGCGAATTGATCACCCTGGCTGCATCGATGGAAGCCGGTTTTTTTATCGGTACCGGCGCCAGGGTATTCCGCCCCGGCCCGCACTGGCGGGCTGATTCCCTGACCGCGCGTTCTGTGGCAGGAGCAGGTTTCATCCAGACCCAGTTGTGTTTCAACATGGACATTTTGCGCCGCTACATGGAGCGTTTCGTGGCGGCCAGGCTGACCAGTGACTTTCCGGTCATGGTCTCCCTCTCCCCCTTGCCGTCAGCAAAAACGGCCCTTTGGGTGAAGAAGAACATGGGTGACTCGCGCATACCGGATGCGCTCATCAAGAGACTGGAGGATGCCGGCGACCCCGAACAGGAAGGTATTGCGATCTGCGCCGGGTTGATGCAGGAAATTTCGGAAATCCCCGGCGTGTCCGGAGTAAATTTGATGACAACCGGTGATCCTGAGGCTATCCCTGCAGCCATTCGGGCTTCGGGTTTAAGGAGTCACTGAATGACCCAGAAGCTCGAAATTTTTCAATCCCTGTGGGCCATGGAACTGCGTCAGCCCGGAGTGCCTGAACGGCCAATGGAAGAGAACTTCCGGATGGCAAGTGAAGCCGGATATCACGGCCTTTGTATCGACCCGGCGGTTCACGAAATCCACGGTTTTCTGAAGCTCCAGCCGTTGTTTCGGGATTATGGCCTCAAGTGCATGGTCAATGCCTTTCCGTCATCGGTTGAAGAACTGCCGCCCCTGCTGGAACTGGCGAACGAACTCGATGCATCGCTGGTTAACGTCATCGGTCAAGTCATGCCGCTGACGGTGGATGAGGGGATCCCGGTGATCCGCCAATGGATGGAGGATGCGCAACAGGCCGGCCTGCCGTTGTTGTTTGAAACCCACCGCGACTGTACGCTCAATGACCTGTATTACACCCTGCAATTGATCGAAGCCGTGCCCGAAATGCGGCTCTGCGCCGACCTGTCCCATTTCGTGATCGACCGGGAAATGCGCCTGCCCCTGGGGGACAGGGATCGCGGATACATGAACCGAATCCTCGAGCGATCGGATTGTTTCCAGGGGCGCATCGCCAATCGCGAGCAGGTCCAGGTACAGATCGGCTTTCCGCAGCATCGTGAATGGGTTGAGCAGTTCAGGTCCTGGTGGCGCGATGGAATCAGCATGTGGCAGCGGCGCAATGACGAGGAGGCCACCCTGGTTTTTCTTTGCGAATTGGGTCCGCCGCCTTACGCGATGACCGACGCGAACCAGGCCGAGTTGTCGGATCGCTGGCAGGAAGCCCTGACCATCAGGCGTTGGGTTGAGGAGATATGGTCCGGGACTGGTTGATTTTCGATCCCAGCCAGGCGAAACCCACGGCGCCCATCAGCAGATTCGACAGCGTGGTGGCCGCGAACAAACCCGGCAGGTCAAACAGGTGCCGGCCCAGGAATGCCAGCGGCAGGAAAACGATCATGACCCGGCAGGCGGATATCACGACCCCGGGGCCCGGCTTACCCATGCCGTTGAACGAGGCGTTGACCGACATGACCAGGCCGTAGGCGCCATAGGAAATTGCAGCGATCCACAGGTAGAGCACAGCCACCATCCGGATACTTTCCGAATCACTGAACAGCGCGGTCAGAGGTTTGGCGATGAGCGCCAGGATAATTGCCAGGGCCAGCCCAAAACCGAGGCAAAAACGCGTGATGACCCGCCGCGCTTCGAGCAGGCGGTCAAACTTTTCCGATCCGAAATTCTGGCCGAAAAACGGGCTGGATACGGCGGACAAAGCATAGAAAGGAATCAGGAAAATGGGTTCGATGCGCATGGCGATACCGTAGCCGGCCACTGCCTCCACTCCGTATGCGGCGAGCATGGCGACCACGATACCGCTGGAAACGGGAATGATCGCGTTGGTGATCGTGGCCGGAATGCCGATATGCAACATGTGGCGCCAGGAGTTCAGGATGACTTTCAGCGGCGCTATGGGGTTGGCGAATATTTTCAGCCGGAAATTCAAATAGGCCAGGGTGAAGATCAGCATGATTCCATTTGACAACAGCGTTGCCGCCGCCGCGCCCTGGATCTCCATTCTTGGAAACCCGAACAGGCCGAAAATCAGGATGGGATCCAGCACCAGGTTTAGAAGCGCGGCAATGGTGATGACTTTACTCTCCAGCAGGGTATTGCCGCGGGCCCGGATCGAAGCCAGCGAAATCCACAGCGCCATATCCAGCGGAGCGACCCAGTACCAGACACTCATGTAGTCAGAAATCAGCGGCATCACTTCAGGGGTTGCGCCCAACAGGGAAAAAACCGGCGCGATTGTCGACAGGCCCGCAAAGCACAGCAAAAGGGCCACCAGCACGCCGAGCACCACGGTATCCGTGGTCAGGCGCATGGCAAGATCGTTGTCCTTCTTCCCGACAGCACGGGACACGCAGGAGGCGGCGCCGGCTTCGAAACCGATGCCGATGCCATAGATCAGCCAGATAACCGGCATCGTGAAACTGACTGCTGCAAGGGGGATGTTGCCGAGCCGGGCGATAAAAAACATGTCTGCCGCCTCGAAGGAAAAAATGGCGACAAGACCGAGGGCAAAAGGGGTGCCCTGCCGCCGCAGGTGTGCGGCGACAGGGCCGGTCGTCAGGTCCTGTTTTTCAGAAATTCAGATGCTGCCTTTGAATTGGTTACGGTCTACTTCGATGTTTTGCCATGCGCTTCATCCAGGCGTTTGACCAGAATTTTCGCCCACGCCTGAAGGGTTTCATCCAGTGCAGCTTTGTTGGTGACCGAGTTGGCCACGTGGCTGAAGCCATGATCACCCACTTCCTCGTTGTCCAGAACTTCTGCAATCTTGGCGCTGGTGGTTGAATCGTATAATTCTGCGTACAAGGACATCGAACCATTTGAAGCGACGAACGATGTGCTCATATCCGGGGAGTCAAGATCCGGTGCTGTGACGGTCAGGTTAATGATGGCCGGGCGTATCAGCAGGACATCAGTGCCGGTTGTTTCGACGACGGTGTACCCGGCTTTATCAAGCTCCCTGGTAAAAACGGCCTTGAATTCTTCGGCTACTTTGGTCTTGATTTTTTGCATTTCCTGGCTGGTAATCCTGCCTTCAAGGCCCATGGACTGGTCGTTGAAATTACGCTGCCAGTTTTTTGCGAAAGCAACATAACAATCAAGGATTTTCACTTCGGTGTAGGCGGTCAGAGTTGCACCGGGTTTGACGTAAACCGCCCCAAGCTCGGTTTGGTGCTGGAGAACCAGGCCATCCTTGGTTGTTTCGGGCAATTTTTCTTTTGCGGCAAGGGGCACAGCCAGTGCGCAAAGCAGCACCGCAAAAATGGCGTAACCGAATCTACCAACTTTCATCTTTTTTCTCCGTAATTAAGAAAAGGGTTTAACTAATGACCTGTATATAGTTTAATCATCAATAAGGGAAGGGGTGTTTTTAAGTGTCCAGCAAACCGGCAGAGATTGAAGTATGAATCGCGTTACCCGTATAAGCAGTGCAGCCTTCGGCATGCTGCTCCTTGCAGGCCTGGCTGTATACCAGGGCGACGGGCCGAGGGTAACCGTTGAAGACGGCTCGCTGGCCGGAACAGCCCTGGCCAAAAAGCCGGAAAAAAGCGATATCAACTGCGAAGACACCGCTGGATTGAGTGAGCAGGATCAAAAATTCTGCGCCGGCGAAGACCATTCCAAAAAGCCCAACCAGCACTAACCGGGACCAGTTCCGGCGCTCTACAGTCTCTTTATCGGTTAATCAAATTCGATCCAGGTGGTTTTCAATTCCGTGTAATCGTGGAACGCGTGGATGGATTTGTCACGACCGTTTCCGCTCTGCTTGAAACCGCCGAATGGCACCGTGATGTCGCCGCCGAAATAGTTGTTGATACCCATGGTTCCAACGCGTACGGCTTCAGCAACCCGGTGTGCCGTGTTGATGTTGTTGCTCCACACGGCGCCGGCCAGACCATAAATCGAATCGTTCGCAATCTGTACGGCCTGCTCCGCTGTCTTGAAAGGGATCACGGACAGAACCGGCCCGAAAATCTCTTCCTGGGCGATGCGCATGGCGTTGTTGACGCCTGCAAAAATACTGGGCTCATGGTAATGGCCCCCGGTTTCTTCGAGCACCTGCCTGCCGCCGAATAGCAATTCAGCGCCTTCCCTGTGGCCAATGTCGATGTATTCGGCCACGGTCCGGCACTGTGCAGCATCGATCATCGGCCCCATTGCAGTGGCGGGATCTAGCGGGTTGCCGGGCATCCAGTTCCTGGCCTTGTCGACCACCATTTCCAGGAACCGGTCCTGGATTTTTTCCTCCACGATCAGCCGGGTACCGGCCGTGCAAGTCTGGCCGCCATTGTAGAAGACAGCAACTGCCGCCATGGCTGCGGCTTTATCCAGGTTGGCGTCGGCAAATACAATGTTCGGGCTTTTACCGCCCAACTCCAGGAAAGTCCGCTTCAGGTTGGACTGTCCGGAATACTCCATCAGCATTTTGCCGACCGGCGTCGAACCCGTGAACGTCAGGCCATCGATGTCCATGTGCAGGGCGAGGTGTCTGCCGAGGCTGCTGCCCGGGCCGGGTAGTACCTGCAGCACGCCGTCCGGCAGTCCCGCCTCGGAAGCCAGGCCCGCGATAAAGAGCGCCGAAAGAGGCGTGTTTGTGGCGGGTTTCAGGATGACCGAATTGCCGGTGGCCAGCGAAGGCGCCAGTTTCCAGGCTGTCGTGGACAGCGGGAAATTCCATGGCACGATCGCGGCGACCACGCCCAGCGGCAGACGTTGCACGAGCGCCAGCGTGTCAGCCGGGGTTGGCGGGATTTCATCGTAAACTTTGTCTATGGCCTCCCCGCTCCAGCGGATGGTTCGAACGGTGGCGGGCACATCGACCTGGGTCGTGTCCGAAATCGGCTTGCCTACGTCCAGGGTTTCGAGCAAGGCCAGTTCATCAGCGTGTTTTTCGATGAGCTCGGCCCAGCGGACCAGCACCATTTTTCGATCCATCGGCGCCATCCGGGACCAGGCGCCGCTTTCAAATGCAGCGCGGGCGCCATTGACCGCCAATTCTGCATCTTCAATCCCGCAAGAGGCTACTTCGGTCAGTTCGTTGCCATTGGCCGGGTTGATCGTGGGCCGCGTAGTCCCGGAAAGCGCGTCCACGTAGCGCCCGTTGATGAAGGCGCGCCCTTCAAAATTCAGTTCGGTTGCCAGCGTTTGCCAGCCGGTGACGGTCTTGTCGAGCATTGGGCACCTCTTGCTTTAAGCATTTAAACCGGTATCATCCGGAGCGCCAAGTATGGCCAGCCACGCAGTGTTTTGGCAATTCCAAATGTCGATGAACCTGATCAAGGAAACCTACGACCAGGCGCTGGATGCGCTGAATTCGGGCGATGCCGAAGAGGCCGGCCTGATTTGCCGCCGCGCACTGCCGCTGTATGGACGCGATCCCAATATCCTGTGCCTGATGGGTGAGATTTCCCTGCGTCAGAGACGGCCCCAGGAGGCCAGGCACCTTTTTGCGGAAGTCATCGGCAAGCACCCGGGATATGCGCGGGCGCTCGAGGGCATGGGACTGGCCCTGCTGGCTGACAGGAAACCGGTGGACGCAACCGAATATTTGCTCAAGGCAACCGCCGCAGCGCCAAAAAGGTCCAAAACACGCATGGCGCTGGCCCGCGCTCTGGCAGAGTCCGGCCACTACGCCGAGTCGGAAAAGTCCATCAAGGAAGCGTTTACGCTGAATCCCCGTCAGGCGGAACTGAACCGGGCGGAAATCGCGCTGACTGGTGGTGAACCGGAGGAGGCGGAGAAGCTGCTCCGAAGTATCCTGGCGCGCGACCCCAATGATGTCAAAGCCTTGCGTATGCTCGGAACGATTGCGGTCGAGGCAAGCCGCTTCAAGGCGGCCCGCAGGTTGTTTCAACGGGCCGTGGAATTGAAACCGGGTTACGTACCTGGCTGGAACGACCTGGCCAATCTGTACATGAAACAGGACCGTTACGACAAGGCGCTGGATGCTGTGCAACGCGCCATAGATCTCGATCCGAAAATGGTGCACCCGTGGATTATCAAGGGAAACATTCTGACCCGGGCTCAGCGCAACGAAGAGTCCCTGGACGCTTTTCGCCAGGCGTTGAAGCTCAGCCCCCGCAGCGCCGGCGCGCTCTCCCAGGTGGGACATGTGCTCAAGACCATCGGCCGGCAGGAAGAATCCATCGAGGCATTTCGCAAATGCATCAGGGCCCATCCGGGATTCGGCGAGGCTTACTGGAGCCTGGCCAACCTGAAGACATTCACATTCAACGAGCGCGAAGTCGAAGTCATGGAGCGGATGGTCAAGGATGAAAACCTTGCCGATGAGACCAGGGTCAACTTTTTTCTCTCGCTGGGCAAACACTACGAAAACGAAAAGGACTACGACCGGGCATTCGAACAGTATCAGAGCGGCAATGATCTGAGGCGTCAGAACGAAATTTATGACCCGGTGCTCACCCAGGTCCTGCACGACCGGATCATAGAGTTATTCAGCCGCGAATTTC
>JAHEFT010000030.1 GCA_024640025.1 Chromatiales bacterium | reverse complement strand
CTGAACCGTGTTTCCTCTCTAGTCAGGGAAAAACACATCAAATAAAAGATCTGCGTCGTTGTAGACCTCGACCAGCAAACCCCTGGGGTCGAAATCAAGAAACTCCCTGTCGTCCTTCTGCGGATCACTGAACCGGAGTTTTCCCTTGAGTTTGTCGTCATCGTCGTCTTCATCCACGTCCACGACAATTTGCCCCCGAAGCTCGTTGCCAACCCAGAGGGCGTAACTTCCGGCCGGGACACCTTTGATCTCGACTTCAAACTCGGTACTGTTGTTTTTTTCCAGGTAGGATGCTTCGCCTTCCGCTTCGGGAGCGTCCCCCATGTAGTCCAATGCAACGGAAATTTCTGTCTTTCCATTGCCGTGACCATGACCGCCGCCGTTATCGCCACGGTCCTTGCCGGCGAGTACATTTTCCCCGGATGACAATACAGCGCCGGCGCCATCGTGCAGTTCGATCACGCAGTCCCGCGGGTCGAAGCTCAGCAGTTCCTTGCCGTAGGCTTCCGGGCTGCGGAATTGGGTGGCGCCCTCGCCGCCTGCCACCGTAAGGCTTCCGACACTTTCCAGCGGATCACAAATCATGATGTCATAGGTGCCGTCAGCGATACCTTCTGCGGATACATGGAAATCAGACCGGTCCACGCGTTCCCAGAATTTTGCCTTGCCCTTGCCCATGATCCCCTCGCGCGCTGGTTCCAGGTCAACGTCCAGCATGAGCGGCTTGGCGTTGCTGGGTGTGTCATCCGAAATACCGCCGCTGCAACGGGAATTATAGAGGCTGGCCAGCCGCACAATTTCGAAATTGCCGGTTCCCACCTCGTCGATTTCGTATGCAGCGACACCCTTGTTACAGTTTTTGAAGTTAAGGTTCAGGGTTCCCACCGCGTTGACATGAGTGTCGCCGGTCGCATCGTCTTCCATGAACTGAACGCCATCGGCGGTGTACAGGCTCATCAGGACCTGGTCGCCTTCGGCATGCCCGATCGCCATGTACCAGGCGGTGCTCATGTCATCGCCATAGGTGAACCAGTAAGCCACAGCCTTTTTGTGCCCGTCTACTTCCTGGTCAATGATCTGCAGGACGATACCCTGGCTTTCCTGTTTTGGCTGGTCCCAGATCCCGGTGAAATAGCGCGTCACGACCAATTCGGCAGCGGATGCCGGCAGGGTCATGAAAACGGCCCAGGTCAACGTCAATATTGTGAAGAGAATTCGAATGGTCATGTGGTAATTCTTCATAGCCTTGCTCCCTGCTTTGCCCGTTGGACACATCCTTGTGTCCCGTATTTCCCCCCCATGTTCTTGAATTATAGCCTAGCTGATGAGTTTGTGCTCTAAGCACGGGAGAGGCCCAATTTTCTGATAAATTGGATGATCCAGATGATCAGGAAACAGAACGGGGAGTCAAGGTATGAACAGACCGGTACTATTGGCGGGGTTTGCGCTGCTACTTTTGATGCTTGCATCGTGCGAGCGCAAAACGCCGGGCCTGGAGGCGGACAACAACGGTCACACTAAGCCAACCGCGGCGACTGTGCGGGCCAACAATGCCGTGCGGGATCAGCTGGATTTCTCCAACCAGCAGGATTTTGAAGACGCGACACGCGGCCTGATCGCGGTTGATCCGGATTTGCGGGCCGTTGACAAAAACAATGACACAGTCTGGGATATGCCCGCCTATGGCTTCATTGCAGAAGAAGCTCCCGCCAGCGTCAACCCCAGTCTCTGGCGCCAGGCCCGGTTGAACAACATTCACGGCCTGTTCAAAGTGACTGAAGGAATTTACCAGTTGCGAGGCTATGATCTGTCCAACATGACGATCATCGAGGGACGGACCGGCTGGATCATTGTCGACCCGCTGACCGCGCGGGAAACAGCCGCCGCTGCTATCACCTTCGCCAGGCAACACCTCGAGCCCAGGCCGGTTGTCGCGATGATTTTCACGCACAGCCATATCGACCATTTCGGGGGAGTGCTGGGCGTTTTAACCAGCGAGGGTGTCGAGGCCGAAAATATCCGGATCATTGCACCGGAAGGCTTCATGGAAGAAGCCACCAGTGAAAACATCATTGCCGGTCCGGCCATGAGCCGGCGTGCGATGTTCATGTACGGCAAGCAACTGGCCCGTTCAGAACGCGGCCATGTCGATTCGGGGCTCGGAAAATCGCCGGCATTTGGAAGCTTCGGATTGCTTGAGCCCACCCAGATCATTGATCACACGCCCCAAACTCTCGAGATTGACGGAATCGAATTCATTTTCCAAAATGCGCCCGGGTCGGAAGCGCCGGCCGAACTGACGTTTTACCTGCCGCATCTGAAGGCGTTCAACGGGGCAGAGGTGACTTCGCACAATATGCATAACCTGTACACGCTGCGCGGGGCCAAGGTGCGGGACGCCTTGCGCTGGAGCGGTTACATCGATGAATCGATCGATCTTTTTGGCGAGGCGGAGGTCTACCTGGCAAGTCATCATTGGCCCATCTGGGGTAATGAAAGGATCAACGCATTCCTGGTGCAGCAGAGGGATACCTATAAATACCTGCATGATCAGACCGTGCGGTTGTTCAACCAGGGCCTGACACCCGGGGAAATTGCGGAACAGATAGAGTTGCCGGATTCTTTGCAGACTTCGTTTCATAATCGGGGATACTACGGAACGATGCGGCACAATTCCCGCGCCGTCTACCAGGGATATCTCGGGTGGTATGACGGCAATCCAGCCAACCTGAACCCGCTTCCGCCTTCAGAGACTGCAAAGCGCTATGTCGAATTGGCGGGCGGACAGGAAACCCTGATGCAGGCAGCACAGACCGCATTCAAGGCGGCCGACTACCGCTGGGCGGCAGAATTGCTGAATCACGCGGTGTTCGCAGATCCAGATGACGCAGCGGCAAAATCATTGCTTGCGGCCAGCTATGACCAATTGGGTTACCAGGCCGAGTCGGCACCCTGGAGGGATGTGTACCTGACGGGTGCCTATGAACTTCGGCACGGCGCGCCGGAAGTGGGTCTGAATACGGCGATGATGGAAGATGTGCTGCGCCAGACTCCGGTACAGCGTTTTTTCGATTCCATGGCCGTCCGGCTGAATGGACCGGATGCGGAGGGTGTCGAATTGACCGTCAAATTTGTTTTCACCGACCTGGGCGAAAGTTACCTGCTGACGATAGGTAACGCTGTGCTTCACCATAAAGCTTCAACGCCCGATGAAAGGTCAGACGCGACACTAAAACTGACCCATGACCTGTTCATCAGGATGCTGACCGGTCAGGCCGGGCTCAAGGTCTTGTTGCTGTCAGAAGACCTGGAACTGGAAGGAAGTAAACTAGACCTGGTGGAGTTTTTCTCCCTTTTCGACAAGCCACAGGGCCGGTTCAATATCGTGACGCCCTGATCTGCAAGGAGCGGGTTCTTGCGGAATTACTTGACCGGTGTCGTTGAATGGCGTTAAAGCTGCTGTTTGAATAGACGAGTTAAAACAAAGCGACGAGTCACTAATTAATGACACCCGAAATCATTTTGCTTGTTTTGTCAGCGGCTGCGATTGCATTCGTGCACACAGTCCTGGGCCCGGACCACTATTTGCCATTCGTTGCGATGGCCAAAGCGCGCGGATGGGGGTTGAAAAAAACCATCAGGATAACGGTGCTTTGCGGAACGGGACACCTGGCAGGCTCGGTGGCGCTTGGATTGATAGGTGTGACGCTGGGCATCCAGCTATCTTCTCTGGAGTGGATGGAGAGCGTCCGTTCCAATATCGCTGCATGGTTGTTGATCGGTTTTGGCCTGGCTTATACCGCCTGGGGATTGCGCCAGGCGTATAGAAACCGGCCGCACACGCACCGCCACAGCCATGACGGGACAACCCATGAGCACGTCCACCGCCACTTTGAGAATCACGCCCACGTGCACCTGCATGAAGAGTCTGAAGATCGCAAATCCCTGACGCCCTGGGTAATTTTTATCATCTTTGTGCTCGGACCCTGTGAACCGCTGATCCCGTTACTCATGTACCCGGCGGCACGTGAAAGCCTGTTTGGGGTACTGCTGGTTACGGGAATTTTCGGCGTGGTAACCGTTCTGACTATGACTACCATTGTGGCGCTTTCCCTGAAAGGTATGGCATCAGTCAAGCTCAAACGATTCGAACGCTACTATCACGCAATGGCCGGATTCGCGATACTGGTTTGCGGTCTCGGCGTGACCTTTCTCGGGATATGAAAGCAGGTAGGATCGCGGCAAGAAAACAGGCTGCATGATGGCCTTGAAGCGTCATGAATCCCGATGGAGCAGCTAAGCGACGGGGCTTTCCTGTTCGGATATTCGCGCGTTCAGCCACCCCAGAATTTTGGCTCGCACCCGGTCTTTTTCCGGCTCGTTGAGCATCTCGTGGTAAAGATCCTCCCAAACTACCAGCTCAACCCATTCTTCGGGCGCTGACCTTGCCCACCGGGAGGGCGCATCCGGGTCAACCAGTCGGTCTGATCCGGACTGCATTAGCAGCATGGGAATGCTCAGCGATCCTGCATTCGCGTTGGCCCTCTTCATGGCTTTAAGGAGTTCGCTATACCATCGGGCCGATATCTTTTGTGAGATCAACGGGTCGTCCATATAAGCCTTAACCACATCCGGATCCCTTGAGATAGCCTGGGTGTCAAGCTTACTGTCGACCAGCACGCGCGGGGCCAGGAAGGAGAGGATGCTGACCATCATCTTCAGAAAAAGCGGGGGTTTGAATTCCGGATGGGTTCCCAGGGCGGGTGAAGAGATGATCGCGCCTGCCACCCCCTCCGGTTTCGCGAGCACGTAACTTATTGTAATCAGGCCACCCATGGAATGCCCGAGAATAAACAGCGGCAGGCCTTCGTGATGTTTTTTCGCCAGGCTGGTCATTGCATCGACGTCGTTGAAATAATCCGTGAAGCGATTGACATGCACCCTGCCTGCTTTTGGCGGATTCGGGCTGAGGCCGTGCGCGCGTAAATCGCAGGCATACACCGCCCAGCCGTTTCCCGAAAGGAATTCCGCCGTTTCCCGGTAGCGTGAGCCATGTTCGGCCAACCCATGGATGATGACGATGACGCCCCTGGGCGTGGTGGGTACCCAGGACTGCCAGACCAGTTCGAGTTGGTCAGAGGTCTTTACCCGTCCCTGGTGGCGCCCGAATTGCTCAGTCATTCTGTTCATCTCCTGTTGTGCTGCGAGCCCGGGCCACGGCGCGGCGCCACCCTGCAAACAGTTCATGGCGTTGTTTCTCTCCCATCCGGGGCTCGAAGCACTGGTCGGTCTGCCTGATCAGCTCCAGTTCGGATGGACTATTCCAGACACCCGTGGCGAGGCCGGCGAGATAGGCACTGCCCGCGGCCGTTGTTTCCACGATTTTTGGCCTGTCGACGGTTACGCCAAGCATATCAGCCTGAAATTGCATCAGGAAATCGTTCATCGATGCCCCGCCATCCACCCGCAGGTCCTGCAGTGTAATGCCCGAGTCGAGGTTCATGACTTCGACAATTTCCCGGGTCTGGTACGCGATGGATTCGAGTGCTGCCCTGGCGAGATGGGCACGGCCTGATCCCCGGGTCAGTCCCAGCAGCGCGCCGCGGGCATTCATGTCCCAATAGGGTGCGCCCAGCCCTGCAAAAGCGGGAACGAGATAGACCCCTTCGTTGTCCTCAATTTCCTGCGCCAGGGATTCTGTTTCGGATGCGTCGCTGATAATTTGCAACTCGTCCCTGAGCCACTGTATCGCAGCGCCGGCAATAAAAATCGAGCCTTCGAGTGCGTAAGCCGGCGCGCCATGGGCATCGCAGCAGATCGTGGTCAGCAAACCGTTCCGGCTAACGGGATGTTTCAGACCCATGTTCATCAGCAGGAAACAACCCGTTCCATAAGTATTTTTGGCCTGGCCCGGTTCCCAGCAGCACTGGCCATAAAGGGCCGCCTGTTGGTCACCCGCAATGCCTGCGACGGGTATCCCTGCAGGTAAACCCTCGAGCACACCGGTTTCACCGAAAACACCGGCACTTGGATGGACTTCGGGGAGCATGGACATGGGTACATTCAGGATTTCGCATAACTCCTGATCCCATTCCTGCCGATGAATATTGAACAGAAGAGTGCGCGACGCATTGGTCGGGTCGGTGCGGTGCAGGGCGCCGGCTTTCAGGCTGCCTCCGGTAAACTTCCACAGCAACCAACTGTCAATGGTTCCGAATTTGAGCAGTCCCGCCTCGGCCCGGCTTTGTAATTCAGGATCCTGGTCCAGGATCCAGCGGATTTTAGTCCCGGAGAAATAGGGATCAATCAACAGTCCGGTCTTCTCCCGGAACAAAGGTTCCAGCCCGTCTGCAATAAGACGCTTGCAAATTCCGGCGCTCTGGCGGCTTTGCCAGACGATCGCGCGATGCACGGGCTGCCCGGTTTCACGATCCCAGACCACAGCAGTTTCGCGCTGGTTGGTAATGCCAATAGCCGTCAATTCGCCCTTGCCGACGCCGGAGGCGGCGAGAGCCTCCGCCATGACTCGCCGGCTGACCTGCCAGATTTCCTCCGGGTCGTGTTCTACCCAGCCCGGATTGGGATAGTACTGAGTGAATTCGCTGTAGGCGCGGCCGAGAATTCTGCCTTCCTGTGAGAACACCAGGGCGGTAGAGCCCGTGGTCCCCTGGTCTATCGCTAGTATGTTGGACATGTGCGCAGTATACCCGCGGTATGCCCCCCAAATCTTCCTCCTGCTGGAATAATGCCGGCTTCCGGGCCATTCGAAAAAACCCGGCGCTGCGCCTGTGCGGATAAAATGTCCTGCTAGACTTAGATTACACGTGCGAACAAAATTTACGGGGAATGTTCCATGCGTAATGAACAGGCAACGAAGTCAATCGTCATTGCAGGAGCAGGCCCGGTTGGCCTTTTTGCTGCCGTTTTGCTGGTCAAAGCCGGACACTCGGTTATCGTTCTCGAAAAAAGCGAAGGTCTGGCTTTAAACCGGCGCGCATCGACTTTTCACCCGGCCACCCTGGACCTGCTTAGTCCGCTGGCCTTGTCTGACCCGTTGATCGCACGCGGGTCGATTGCGCAGGGCTGGCAGTACATGATTCATGGCACCAAGAGCCATGCCGTTTTTGACCTGGAAATTATTCATGACCTGACAGCACACCCCTTTCGAGTGCAATGCGAACAATACTATTTCAGTGACCTGGCCCTCGAATTCCTGCTGGCGAGTCCTTTATTCGAAATACGATTCGGCCATGGCATTCGGGGGTTGGAAGATATGGGTGGGCAGGTTCGCATACAAGTGGGTAAGCCAGGCGTGGAATACGAGTTGAGTACAGCCTGGCTGATTGCGGCTGATGGAGGGAACAGTACGGTTCGGCAAAAGATGGGCTTGGCTTTTGCAGGAAATATTCTGCCCAGCACTTCCATCACACTGGTCCTGAACCACCCGTTTCAGGACGAGATTCCTGGACTCCTGGGTGTGAACTATGTCTGGACAGAAACCGGGTACTATAGTCTCATACAGATTCGCGACCAGTGGCGGTTTACTTATTCGCCAGATCCTGGCCAATCCCTGGAGGAAGCGGTCTCGGCGCCGGTCGCAGAGGCACATGTCCAGTCCGTATTTCCCAGTCTCAAGCCCTACGAGCTGCTGCACATTGACCATTACACGCTGCAGCAACGCTGCCTGCATTCCTTCCGCGAAGGCCGCATTCTCTTTGCGGGTGATTCTGCACACCTTAGCAGTCCCACAGGCGGCATGGGCATGAATGCAGGGATCCATGATGCGCAGTGCCTGGTTGAGCATCTTCTCCCGGTCCTCGAGGGCGAGGACGCCGCTCTGCTGGACCGGTACTCGAGACGGAGGCATACCATTGCACTGGAAGAAATCCAGCGCCTTTCAGAGCGTAACTACCGGTGGCACAGGGAGACCAATCCGGATAGACGACAGGAAATCTGGCGGGAACTGCAGGAGATCGTGAATGACCGCAGGAAAACCCGGGACTTCCTGCTGGATTCGTCCATGATCCGTTCGCGGTGGCGCGAAAAGGAGATAGATTAGTTGTTTTAAACAGGCCTCAAACCGTTGACAAACATCATTGCGGTGCCCGGGGACCAGTCGTCAGAATGATCCGGTAATCGGTAAAACCGGAGAATTGGATGATGAACAAACAAGCCGATCTGGCGGGTCCTGGCATCAGCACATACGAAGAAGTTGCAAAAATCCTGCCCAAAAATTACAAATCCCTTCTGACGCCACGGGAAACCATGAAAGCCCTGTTCGGCGTGAAGAACTACATCGAGGAAAACCTGTGTAAAGAGCTCAACCTGATGATGGTGCAGGTTCCGCTGATTGTCGATCGTGAAAGCGGGGTTAATGACATGCTCGATCGTGACGGGTCCCGCACGCCGGTGGAGTTTCCCTGCGGTCTCGGTTTGGAAAAACGAATGAATGCCCAGGTTGTTCAGGCGGCGACCAAGTGGAAAAGGATGGCGCTGAAGACCTTCGGAATGGAAGTTGGGGAGGGCCTTTGCACAGACATGAAAGCCATCCGGAAGGATTATTTCCTGGACCACGATCACAGCGCCTATGTTGACCAATGGGACTGGGAAAAAGTCATAACAGCGGACCAGCGTAGCCTGGACTACCTGACCGAAACGGTAAGTCGCATCTGGAAGGTGCTGACCGGCGCCGAGGATTTCGCCCAGGATATGTTTCCGCAGCTGAAAGATCCGCGGTATCCCAGCTTGCCAAAGGAACTCAAGTTCATCCACGCTGAAGACATCCTGGAAATGTATCCTGATTTGCCGCGCAAACAGCGTGAAACACAGTTGATCCGGGAATACCCGGCCGTGTTTATCTATGGCATTGGCTGGCCATTGGCCGATGGCTATCCGCATGAGCTTCGCGCGGCCGACTACGATGATTGGGTGACCCCCACGACATCGAAAGACGGGCGCCCCATGCATGGCCTGAACGGCGATATCCTGGTCTACAACCATGTCACCGGCCGCAGGCACGAGTTGACCTCGATGGGGGTTCGCGTCACCAGGGAGACATTACTGCAACAGCTCGAGTTAAGTGACCAGATGGACCTGGTAAACCAGCCTTACCACAGGGCGATCCTGAATGATGAAATTCCGCTCAGCATCGGCGGCGGGATCGGGCAATCACGCGTCTTTATGTTGCTGCTGCGCAAAGCGCATCTCGGCGAGGTTGGGGTCACGATCTGGCCAAAAGAACTGAGAGAGATCTGCGCCGAGAGGAATATCCACGTATTGCAGTGAGGTTATACTCTGAAGAATGATGGCGGAGAAAGTAACCTTAAACGATGTTGGCCCGCGGGATGGACTGCAGAGTCAGTCCAGGGTCTTATCTCCGGCAGATCGCATTCAATTGGTAACGGCCCTGCTCGATTCGGGTATGCGCCACGTTGAAGTCGGGGCCTTTGTTTCACCCACTGCCGTTCCGGCGATGGCGGGTACCGATGAAGTGCTTGCCGGCCTTAGGGAAAACACCGGTAGCGGCGATGTTACGTTTACCGTTTTGGTTCCCAATGTCAGGGGATACGAGCTGGCCACCGCCGCCGGGGCCAGAAGCGTGTGCCTGGTGTTGTATGGCACTGACGGAATGGCCGAGGCCAATGTCGGCATGAACCGGCTGCAGGCTGAATCCGCAGCGAAAGAGATACTGGAACGGGCGCGAAAAGATGGCGTGCGCGTCACATCAACGATTGCAGTGGCCTTCGAATGCCCTTTCGAGGGACGGGTGGAGCCTTCCCTGGTTTGCGATATGGCGGGTCGTTTCCTGGAGTTGGGGACCGACGAATTATGTGTGGCCGATACGATTGGAGGCGCCAACCCAGGGCAGGTACGCTCGCTGACGGCCGCCCTGGTTGACGGGTACGGCGCCAGCCAGATCAGCTGCCATTTCCACGATACTCGCGCGATGGGCCTGGCCAACGTTTATGCGGCACTGGAATCCGGCATCCGTAAATTTGACGCATCTATCGCCGGACTGGGCGGTTGCCCCTTTGCGCCGGGAGCCTCGGGCAATGTGGCAACCGAGGATGTTGTCATGATGTTGGAGCAGATGGGGTTCGCTACCGGAATCGATCTGGACAGGCTGATGCAGGCAGCAACTCTTGCCAAAACCCTGACAGGCACCGCGCCCGGCGGACGCGCCAGCGCCTGGCTTGACTACAACGCATCAAGCAACAAAACGCGTTCATTGACCGAAACGCGGAATCCCAGCCGTTGATAGAAATTTTCTGCCGCCTGGTTGTCGTCATAGACAGCGAGTTTGCAGTAGGTTGCTCCCCAGCGCCGGGCCCGGGCAAAAACCGCTTCCATTAGTTCGCGGCCCAGCCCGCGGCCCCGCAGCTTGCCAGATACGAAAAGGTCCTGTACATAAACGCCCGGAGAACCTCTCCAGGTGGAAAACTCGCGGAAATAAACTGCCAGGCCCACGGCTTCGTTGCCGCGCCAGGCCAGCACCGTTTCAAAATGGGGTGATTCGCCAAACCCGTAACGGTGAATATCCTCTTCGCTGCGCCTGACCGCCTTGCCTGCTCCAAGCGTTTCTTCCAGTTCGCACAGCATGGCATGAATGACCGCGGCGTCGTTGCGATTCCCGCGCCGGATGCTGATGCTGTTCACCCCACCATCGCGGTTCCGGCCCATCAAAAAGCAACCCGGTTCATGCCCTTCAGTTGCAGCCGTTGACGGGCTTCATCAGGAGTGGCTATCTGCAGGCCCAGTTCCTCGAGGATGCGCCGGATTTTCCGGACCTGTTCAGCGTTGCCCGGGGCCAGTTTGCCGGGACTTATCGTCAGACTGTCCTCCAGGCCGACCCGTACGTTGCCTCCCATCACAGCGCCCATTGTTGCGAGCGGCATTTGAGATCCGCCGGCACCGAGTACCGAAAACTCGTAGTCATGGCCCAGCAGGCGGTCAGCCGTGTTTTTCATGACCATCAGGTTTTCCGCGGAGGCCCCGATACCGCCAAGCACACCGAGCACAAACTGAACGTAAAGCGGCGGCCGGACTTTTTCCTTGCGCAGGTACCAGGCGAGTGTTTCTATCTGTCCAACGTCATAACACTCGAATTCAAATCGCGCCCCCTTCGCGTCGCCGAGATCGGCGAGGATGTTGTCGATGTCTTCAAAGGTATTCGTGAACGGTACACGCCGGGTCGCTTCCAGCAACTGTGGTTCCCAATCGTGTTTCCAGTCGTTGTAGCGGTCGGCCAGCGGAAAAATGCCAAAATTCATGGTGCCCATGTTCAATGAGCACATTTCCGGTTCGGCGTCGCGGGCCGGCGCCAGCCTTTGATCCAGCGACATGAGCGAACTGCCGCCGGTCGAAATGTTGAGTACTGCATTGCATTCCGATTTGATGCGCGGAAGAAAAGCACGAAAGTGATCCGGATCGGCACTGGGTTTACCCGTCTCGGGATTCCGGGCGTGCAAGTGGATAATGGCAGCCCCGGCCCTGGCGGCCTCGATCGATTCGCTTGCAATCTGGTCCGCGGTTTGCGGCAAGTGAGGGCTCATCGTGGGCGTGTGGATGGAACCGGTAACGGCGCAGGTAATGATGATTTTTCGGGCCATGTCATTCATGCCGGGCGAAGTCAGCCCGGTCGTCCTCCCACAAGGTCAATTTCTATTGGTATTCTACACGCGGTAAGCCCATGATCAGCATCTTCCAGAAGAAGAGCCTTCAAGATCGGAAACCGAACGGAGAATACCTATTGAAAATGCCAATTGCCTGGAGTGCAGATCAACCTTCCCGCCTGTTTTACCAGACGCGCCAACGTCGTCCGCTGCTGGATCGGGCGGAAGGCGTCTACCTGTGGGACCGGAGCGGAAAACGCTACCTGGACGGTTGCAGCGGAGCCATGGTCTCGAACATCGGCCACAGCAACCCACGCGTCCTGGAAGCCATGCGGCAACAAATGGAACGCTCGACCTTCGGCTACAGACTGCACTTCGAAAACGAACCTGCCGAACACCTGGCCGCGCAGATCGCAGATCTCTGTCCGGAAGGGCACGACCGGGTGTTTTTCGTTTCCGGCGGCTCGGAGGCCGTTGAAAGTTGCCTGAAAGTGGCTCGACAGTATGCTTTTGCCACCGGTCAGGGTTCACGCTGGCGGGTGATTTCGCGGAGCCCTTCTTATCATGGCTCAACTCTGGGCGCTTTGGCTGTAACGGGCTACCGTCCGCTGACCGATCCGTTCCTGCCGATGATGCGGCAGATGCCGTCCATTCCGGCGCCGCGTTGCTACCTTGACCACGACTCGCTCAGCGATGCGGAACGCGGTATCCGCTACGCCGATATGCTGCGGGACAAGATCATCGAAGTAGGCGCGGAGACCGTGCTGGCATTCATCATGGAGCCGGTCGGTGGCGCCTCCACCGGCGCCCTGGTGGCGCCGGACAGCTACTATGCCCGCATTCGCGAAATCTGTGACGAATTCGGAATTCTGCTGATTTATGATGAAGTCATGAGCGGAGCCGGCCGGACCGGCCGCTACCTCGCAGCCGGGCACTGGGGGATCAAACCAGACATTATCGCACTGGCGAAGGGCCTGGCGGCGGGCTATGCGCCGCTGGGAGCCATGCTGGCAGACAACCGGATCATCGAGCCGGTGCTCAACTCCGGCGGTTTTCAACACGGCTTCACCTACGCGGGCAACCCGCTGGCCTGCGCGGCCGGGTTAGCAGTGACGCAGGAAATCCTGGAGCATGGCCTGATGGACCGGGCAACCGCCACGGGCAAGCTCTTGAAGCGCGAACTGGTAGGGCTAATGGATGAATTTGAATTCGTCGGCGATGTCCGGGGTAAAGGTATGTTGCTGGCCTTCGAACTGGTTGCCAGCCGCGAAACCATGCAACCCTTGCCGGCGGACTTCAACGCTTATTTACGCCTGGTTGAACTGGCTTACGAGCGAGGCCTGATCATCTATTCACGGCGTACCCGTGACGGCGTCGAAGGGGAGCATTTCATGGTTTGCCCACCCATCATAGCCACGCAGGAGCATGTATCCGAGATTATCGGCATGTTGAGGGAGAGCCTGGAAGCGTTGCGTGAAGAGTTGCGCCTGCAGGGAGTCGATGTATGAAAGTCGTTTGCCACCCGGACCAAAAGCGGCACTATCCAAAGCAGTTTCTGGTGAACGGCCGTTTCCAGCCCAACCCCGAGATGCCGGAACGTTTCGACCGGCTGCTGGAAGGCGCAGTGGCTGCCGGCTGCACACCCGAAACACCTCCAGAACATGGTTTGGAACCGGCTCGTGCCGTGCATACCACGGCTTACCTGGATTTTCTTGAGCACGCCTTTGATCGCTGGCAACACATCGAGGGAGCAGCCGATGCCGTGACGCCGAATATCCACACGGACTGCCGCGACGTGGGCTACCCCGCCTCGGTGGTGGCCCAGGCCGGTTACCACATGTCGGATGTGGCGGCGCCAATTGCAGACGGAACCTGGGAAAGCGTGTGCTGGAGCGCCCGGACCGCGACTCACGCGGCCATGCTGGTACGGGATGGCGCGTCGAGCGCTTATGCGCTTTGCCGTCCGCCCGGACACCACGCATTCGGCGACATGGCAGGCGGATTCTGCTACCTGAACAATTCAGCCATCGGAGCGCAGGTGCTGCGCCAGGCCCATCCACGTATCGCCATCCTGGATGTCGATCTGCACCACGGCAACGGCACCCAGTCGATCTTTTATGCCCGAAATGACGTCCTGACCGCATCCATTCATGCCGATCCCTTGCGGTTTTATCCTTTTTTCTGGGGTTATGCGAACGAGCAGGGCGAGGGAGCGGGGCGGGGGTATAACCTCAACCTGCCATTACGGCGGGAGTCCGGTGATGCAGAATTCCTCCTGGCCCTGGATACTGCAATTGAGCGGGTCCGGGCTTTTTCACCGGGAGCGCTGGTGATCGCGCTGGGCCTGGACGCTTTCGAAGGCGATCCTTTCGGCGGCCTGCGAATATCCACTGCGGGGTTCCGGGCAATCGCGACCAGGATTGCTGACAGGCTACGCTTGCCGACCCTGATTGTGCAGGAAGGCGGTTACCTGTGTGACGAACTGGGCGAAAACCTCAGCCAGTTTCTGCGGGGGTTCCAGGATGCCTGAACATCAGGCCGGCAAAATCCCCCTGGTTCGACTGGCGGGATTTGCTGCCGCATTCCTGCCGGCCCTGCTTTTTCCGGCAGTCGCTTCGGCTTATCTCGACCTGGCGTCGGCTGCGGTCGAACGATTGGACAATGGCCTGACCGTCATTGTGCTGGAAGACCCTTCGTTTCCCGTGGTCAGTGTGCAGATGCTCTACCGTTCCGGTGCAAAGGACGAGGTTGCCGGCAAAACCGGCCTCGCCCATTTCCTGGAGCACATGGCGTTCCGTGACTCTGAAAACTTTCCGGATACCCAGGTGGTCAGTTCGATTTATGCCACAGGCGGCGAGTGGCATGGCTACACCTGGCTGGACCAGACGACTTATTACGCGACCGCGCCTGAGACAGAACTCGATCTGCTGCTACGGATCGAGGCGGACCGCATGGCGCGACTGAAAATCCCTGCTGACGATGTACTGGCCGAAAGAGGCGCCATTCTTTCGGAAATGCACGGTTATGAGAACGATCCGGCAACTGTGCTGCATGACTACGTACTCTATCTTTCCTTCCTTGCGCATCCATACCGTAACAACACGATTGGTTGGGAAGGCGACATCGCCAACATCACGCATGCCGACCTGGTGGCGTTTTACCGGCAGCACTATCAGCCTGGAAACGCGGTGTTGGCCATCGTTGGCGACGTGCGCAGGGATGACGTCATGCAGCATGTCCGTACCCATTTCGCAGCATTGCAGGGCCAGGCAAGGCCACCGGGGCAATACACCGCAGAACCGCGGCAGTCGGGTGAGCGGCGCATCACCCTGCATGGCGAACTGGACCGAAAATACTTCAAGATCGCTTACCGGGCTCCGGCCGTATCCAGCCCGGATTTGGCGGCCTTCCTGCTGACCCAGGAGTTGCTGTCAGCCGGCTCTGGCGTCAACTTTCTGCAGAACGACTGGGGCACGCCCGCCCGCCCGGGCTCTGCCCTGGCCGGCATCAGCGAAGACCTGACCACCTGGTTCCCGCCCTCGGAACAGGATTATGTATTCGTTATCAGTGGCTCCATACCCGCGGGAGACAAGCCGGAAGACCTGGAAACGTCTGTAGAAGCGGGTATCGAACGCCTGCGTGTTCAATTCCAGCCCGGCTCTGAAGACGCGGTCGAGCTCCTGGATCACGCCCGGGAAAGGGTATTCAGGGAACTCACCTTCGACGTGCAAACGACCGAGGACGCCGCGCACCAACTGGCCTATTTTGCCGGGTTGGGTGCCCTGGAGCAGCTGATCCAGATCCCGGAAGCACTGGAACGGGTTTCCGTCGAAGACATCGTCGGGATTCTTGACAGCTACCTGGCGAGCGGGCAGCGGACTATAGGATGGTATCTGCCCTCTACCGGTGAAACGGCCGGGCAGCCCCGGGCGGTTTCCGCGCACACCCCGCCGGTCATCCCGCCGAAGGATCAGCCCACGACACAAGAGAGCTCCAGGGAGCGCGCCGGTCCGGCAACCATCCGCCAGTTGGCAAACGGAACACCGGTCATCATGAGGCGCTCCAGCCTTTCTCGCGCCGCTGTGTTCAAGGTTGTCGTGCCGGCGGCCGCGTATACCTTGCCGGCCGGGGTTGGTTCGGGCGAACCGGCCTGGGGGCTGGTTTCCCTGGATTTCGAATTGTTGCCGGACGAGATCCGGGCGGCCATCGCCCAGGCCCGTAATATCCTGAACTCGGCCGGGTATCGGCCGCGATTGCAAGCAGCCGATAGCACCGACCCGGATTCGCTGTACGACCATTATCAGCGGGACATACTCGGATTGCGGAACCCGGCGGTCGCAAAACCTGTTCGTCCGCTGTTGCTGGTCGTTACAGGTGATATTGAGCCTGACCGGGTGTTGCAACAGCTCGAAGCCGGTTTCGGCGACCTGCCGGCCGGCGCGTGGGAACTCCCCGCAGCACTCGAACCGGCGCCGCCGCTGGAATTGGAAGCCAGCGTTCTGTATCCCATCGCCCAGGAGCGGATTGGCTACGTTGTCCGGATTCCAGAGCCCCGTCCGCAAACGGCTGCTGCGTGGCAAATCGCGCTCTATATACTCAGTCATGGCTATGAAGGCCGTCTCGGCAAAGAAGCCATCAGCCGTAGAGGCCTGGTTTATTACATCGACAGCGCCGTCGAAACGGATGGCAGGAATGACTGGCTTACACTGAGCATGGGGGTTGATCCGGCCAAGCTGCCGGCGGTAAGGCAATTGCTTAAAGAAGAACTGGCACGGCTGTTGACAGAGCCTCCCTCGTTGCAGGAAATTGACGAAGCAAAAACTCACTTGCTCGGCCGGTTTATCAGCTCATCGCAGAGCAACCGGGAACTGGCGGACAGTCTCACACGCCAGTGGATCTGGTATGGAGACGTGCTCGACTACGAAGAATGGGAGCAACAACTTGCCGCCATCCGCCGCCAGGACGTCCTGGATCTGCTGCCCCGTTTCACCCGGGGCTCAGTCATCTCGATCATTAACCCCGTCAGCACCGAATAAAAGCTTGTACCGGGGATCCGAGTTTTTGGGCAAAGTCTAACGGACGGTATTAGCCGTTGCGACGCTTTGGTTCGTCGAAGAAACTCATGGCCACAGATTCATCTTTTTCAGCAAGTCCTGGAAGCGGGGGTCTTCGCGCATCGGATCAAAAAGGAAAATCCGGTTGACGTGCGGAGAATAGGCTCCCCCGGCTTCGAAATTTCGTAACAGCAAGTCGAGCGCCAGGTCATTCCGGCCAACTAACACGAAGTAAACAGGAAAGTTGAAGGGTTGTGTGGGTGGAACAATCGCCTGCCAGGCAGCGATTGCGCGCTCCTTCATTTCCGGGTTTTCCATTGCGTCTGCTGCCAACAGGGATGGACTGATGTCGATGTTCAGTAGCTCGCCGTATTCGGTCCAGCGCACTCGCGCCTGGTCATATTTTCCTTGCAGCAGGTAAACAAGCCCCAGATTGCCAATGGAATAGGGAAAACCGGGATCAAGGCGCAACGCATCCAGGTAGTTTTGTTCGGCATCATCCAGACGTCCGGCCCAGAGCGTAACCCAACCCTTGATGTGCGGGATGATCGGCGCCAGTGGGTCGACTTCAGAGGCGATATCCAACTGCGCCAGGGACTCGTCGGTGCGCCGCTGGGCCGCCAGCATTTCGGCATACCATTGGTAGGCCGTCCGGTATTTTGGATTGAGCTTGATAGCGCGTTTGAACTCGGTTTCCGCTTCTTCCCACTGGTAATAATGCATGGCCTTGATGTAGGCCGAGGTAGTCAGTGCATGCGCAGAATCCGGATTGATGACCAGCGCCCGTTCGGTTGCTTCAAGGGCCCTGGGGACATGCTCCGCAACGGTGCCCTCCCCGTATTCGGGCAGCAGCAAATAGACATCCGCCAACGCTGCCCAGGCACGGTCAAATTGGGGATCCAGTTCGACCGCTTTTTGCAGGGGTTCGATAGCCTCCGACATCCGCCCGGGGATGCGCAGATTCCACTGGTGTCGTCCGCGCAGGTAGAGATTATAGGCTTCTACATTATCAGTTGGACGCTGCTCAAGTTGCGCCTGTTGCTCGCCACTCAGAGTGATTTTGAGCGCCCCCACGATCGCCTGGGCAATCTCGTCCTGAACGGCAAAAATATCGTCCAGTTGCCGGGTGTAGGTCTCTGACCAGAGGTGGGTGTCCGTCTTCACGTCAATCAGCTGCGCGGTCACCCGGATGCGTTCACCGGCCTTGCGGACTGAGCCTTCCAGGACGTGATCAACCCCTAGTTCTTTGCCAATTTCGCTGACCTTCAAGCCGCTGCCTCTAAAGGTAAATGAGGAAGTGCGGGACGGCACGCGCAGGCCCTCGATGCGCACGAGCACGTTGAGCAGTTCCTCGGAAATGCCGTCGGAGAAGTATTCGTTGTTCTCGTCATCGCTCATGTTGATGAAGGGCAGCACTGCTATGGATGTGCCTGGCTCCCTGGCAAGCTGATCGGCGGTCGCCGGGGCAGCAGGCCCGGTCGGGATCTGGCGATGTTCCGACAGGAAGAACTTGTCATAAGCGAAGTAAGCCAATGCGATCGCCAGCACGAGCATAATCGAGCGATCCAGCTTGTGTGCCGTGACGTGCGTGATGGATTGCGATCGATCGACTTCTGACTCGCGCCTGACGCCTTCCGGAGTGACCTCGTATGCCCACGAGAAGAACACAACGACCGGAAAACCGAGTGTCATGACCAGCAATAGTGTCTGCATAACCCAGGCAGGAGCGCCGATATTCTCCAGCACCAGGTCAGCCACCTGCGCCAACAGCCAGCAGGAGACGATGTAGCCAATGGCTACTCGAAAGACGTTACGTCGCTGGAGTTCCTTGAAGAACTGCATTGGCAATGTTTTTGTCCAGTCAGAAAGTGTTGTAAGAGTAATCGCTTCCCGCGCAAAAACCAATGGAATGCAGGATCTTCCAGGGGTGGTTACGGGTGCATGGCTTTGACGTCAGCTGCGGTCAACCTGTCCTCGTAGGCATTGCCGAAGTGGCTACGGATGTAGTTGACCACGTTGGCCACTTGCTCGTCGCTCAGCGCTACCCTGGTGAACCAGAACAGGTCGCCGCTGGAATCGTACTCGAAGAACGATGGCATGTTGCGGCGGCCGGTGAGGATGGTCAGCGCCATGTACTGCGCCGATGCCATGTTTGGATTGCCAGCGAACGCCGGGTAATAGCCGGCGCCGACCGCACCCTGGCCTTCGGACATGTGGCAACCCTGGCAAACATGCTGGTAGACCTGCTCGCCGTCGGAAGTCTGCAAGGTTTTCGCGTTGTCGGCCGGAGCAGGCGGCGACACCAGTCCCAGCCCCCCGAGTAAAGCTGCGCACACTGCATGCTTTATCATGTTCTTCATGTCTGGCTTCCTGCGGCCTGGGCCCGTAGCTGCAGCCGGCCGATAGCGTCGAGCGCCGAAGTGACCGATCCTTCCTGCCAGGCCGGAACGTAGGAAGCGTGTTCGCCGGCCAACACAATGCGGCCATCGAACCGGCAAAGATTGTCATAGTGCTTCTCGCGGTCCTCTTCCGACCAGGTGCCGAAGCAACCCAGGGCAAAGGGCGAGCGATGCCATGCAATCGCTATGCCATTGTCGAATTCCCCGGGGTACTGCGGATGGATCTGACTGCCGTACTCTACCGCCTTGCTTACGCGCTGCTCAGGCGACATCGAAGTGAACTCCATTGCGTCCAGGCCCCACATGTAAGCGCCCAGCAACACGCCCTTGCCACTGCTCTGATAGTCGCAGGAGGGGTAGCTGATGTTGCGGATCGGCAGGTCGGTATAGCTGATGCCGCCGTAAATCTCATCGTCCTCCTCCCAGAAGCGGCGCTTGAATTGCAGGCCGACCTTGACCGAGGAGGCATAGGGTAAGGCAGCGATCGCATCGGCCATTTGACTGCCGACGTTCATCGGGATCTGCCCCAGCACCGACAGCGGGATGGTGCATACGCACCAGTCGGCCGTGGCGGTCTGCCTGGGCGAGTCGGACTTGCTCGTGTCCTCGAAAGTAGCGGTGACGCCATGGTCATCCTGGCGGATGTCCACCACCTTGGCGTTATAGCGGATCAGTGGGCCCAGATCGCGGCCGAATGCTTCGCCGATGCGGCCCATGCCGCCGACCGGCTGGAACAAGGTGGTCTGCCTCTCATAATCTTCGCCTGGCGGGATGCCCATCCACAGTTCCGAGTCAAGCACGTCCTTCAGTGCGATTGGCTCAGACTGGACCGGACGCCCCGTCAGGCCACCCCCCGGATCCTTTGCAAATCCGCGCCGGAGACTGCTGGTCTCGCCCTTGACGTAGGCGTAGTTCCTATCCAGCGCACCCCACTGGCGCAGCGAGTCTAAAAGTTTCTCCTGGTCCTCCCGGCTTACCTGCTCGTCCAGCTTACGAGTCTGGATGACCTTGGCCAACAGTTCGGACACGTGACCCTGGTAGTCGGCCTTGATGGTGCGGAAGCGCTGTGGCTTGCCGCCAAAGGCCTTTTCGCTGTGCAGGTAGGCGTTGTGGTTGACCTGATTGAAAGCCTCCAGCGGCACTCCCAGCTTTTTGCAATAGCTCAGGATACCCCGATGGTGATAAGGCAGCCGCCAGGGACCGGGGTTGAAATACAGCCCCGGGTCAAACTGGCACCGCTGGGTGAAACCGCCAAGTTCCGTGTAGTTATCGCCACCCCGCAGGCTCCAGTTGCGGCCGCCGGCACGGGCGTTGTACTCCAGCACCTGTACTTTGTAGCCGGCATTACGTAGTTCGTAAGCCGCGACCATGCCGGCGATGCCGGAGCCCAGCACCAGAACCGAGGCCCCCTTCGGAGCCTCTCCCAGCGGGTTCGGGCCTTTATACGGCGATTCAGATGCCAGGCCCAGGCTGCTCATCGCCTGGTACATCGCGGCACTGCCCGCCGTCATGCCGATCATTCTCAGCAAGTTGCGTCGCTTCATTGAAAACCCACCACCGTCGCCTCCCCTTTGAATTTCCTTTCATTTACCCGCATGCTTTCACCCGCCTGCACCGGGCCGGTGGCGGGATTTGAGTATAAGCCAGACAGGTTGTCGTTGCTGTGAAAATTCTTCGCACGTCGTCGCCCGGGCAACTTTTTTCACTCGCTTATTCGGGCAACGTTATCTTGAACTCGATCGCGGCAAGTTGCTCCGGTGCGCGACCGATGCGCTTGAGAAACTCAGCCCAACGCGGGTCCCCAAAGACCGGGCGGAAAGCCGGGCTCATGTAAAGATCGCCGATTCTGTGATTGTCGACACCCTTGTCCAGCCATAAGAAGCAGGAGTTTGCGTCTCCGAACCAGGCATATACCTGCGCCACGAACCCGGGCATAAACTCACCGTAGCGCGTGATCAGGTCCTCGAGTATGGACTGTGATTCCTCGTGCCTTCCGAGTGAGTGGAGCGCCATCGCTGAAACGGTGAGAAATGCACCCGGGTATAGCTCTATGGTCTCCTCTCTGCCGATGGAAATATCCAGCGCCGTCTGCGCATCACCGTTAAACAAATGCGCCTGGCTCAGCGCCGAGTCGGCGATTGCACTCGGCCGGATGCTCGCTGCGGTCTTGTAGGCCTCAATCGCTTCCTGTGGTTTTCCCTTTTCAAGCAGTACAGTTCCCGTGTAGAGGTATGCCAGGTGGTTCAGAGGATCGCGAGCCATCAGGTATCGATACACTTCCAGGGCTTCGTCCATGTGACCCAGGACGATGGATAACCAGGTTGCGCTTTCCAGCACGAATACGCTGGTCGGCGCCAAACCCAGCGCCCGCTGCATGTTCTCGGCGCTCGTTTGCAGGTCAAAGTCGAGTATTGCCAGGCCACCAAGCCGGACATACGCATTGGCGTATTCCGGATTCAACTTCAAAATTTCTTCCAGGGCCTGGCGGTAGTTTTCATCTCCCTTGTGCAACTCTGCCAAACCGAACCTGGCATCGATGAAATCGGGCTCAATTTCGAGGGCTTTCTCGAATAGGTGCTGAGCTTGTTCCAGGCTCTTGGTGCTCCAATCGCGCAAAAGGTGATTGCCCTGTAGCCAGAGGGCGTAAGCCTCAGGATCGACCACATCAGTTTTCAATGGTGCGCCGAGCAGCTGCACCTTTAGTTGCTCAACGACGTTGGTCGCGATTTCGTCCTGGATCGCAAAAATATCGGAGAGGGTGCGGTCATAGGTCTCCGACCACAAGTGGGTATCGCTTCTGGCTTCGATCAATTGGGCTGTGACTCGAACACGGTCACCGGACCTGCGCACCGACCCCTCCAGGACATGGTTTACATGCAATTCCACTGCCACGTCGGACAGCTTGATGTCCTTGTTCTTGTAGTAGAAAGCGGAGGTGCGGGCAATTACCCTGAGTTCGGGAATCTTTGTCAGCAGGTTGATCAGCTCTTCCGAGATACCGTCTGAGAAGTATTCCTGATCGGCGTCGGAGCTCATGTTCACAAATGGCAGCACGGCGATAGACCGGTCGCCGTAGGACTCGACCAGCGCTTCCGAACGGGCTTGCTGCGCTGTCTCCTCCACAATTTCCGCCACCCGTTCAGGCTCCAGCACGAACTTGTCGAGTGCGAAGTATCCCAACGCAAGGGCCAATAACACAATGATTGTACGGTCAAGCCTGCGCGTGTTGGCCGACGGCCCCGGGGCGGTCCGGTCGATGTCCCTCTCGAGTTTCAGGCCTTCGGGGGTGGTCTCGAACAGCCAGGAAAAAACGAGGAACAACGGAAATCCGATGGCCAGGATGATAACGGTGATCCGCGCCGGGGATTCTCCGAAGCCAAACATGGGAAACAGCGTACCGGCCACCTCGGTCAGCAGCCAGGCGGCGGCTAAATACGCAATGGCCACCCGGAAAACATTGCGGCGCTTGAGTTCGCTGAACAATGACACTGGAAAGCGTTCCTCGCTATCGAGTTATCCGGAATCAGTCTACTCTCAAGCCGGTTTGATGGAAAACCGGCTCCATGTTGTTTTCAGTCTCGTTCCTCTCGAATGTCTTCAAGCCGCCAGATGGCCAGCGCCGCACGAATGCGCACCTGCCAGATCCATGATGCAATCAGTAGCAGTAATGCCCATAGCACCAGCCACGCCAATCCGCCCGCGGACTGGCGCCATGTCCAAAGCGCGACGCCCTGTACGAAAAGAACGACAGTGATTGTACTGAACTGGAAAATCAATGCGGAAACGGGACGGTGCAGGAACAAACGCATCAACATTAACGGCAGGCGCCGCAACTTGCGCCTGTTGTCAGCGGCTGTAATTACGCGCGCCCAGAATGCGCAGGTGCCGACCAGGGTGAGTGCAACAAACGATAACACGGCTCGCCAAAAGACAAGGTCGAAAAAACTCTGTTGCACGGTCCAGTCCTCCAGTTCCGCACGGGTTGCGAGGGAGTTGAACGCGAATTTCAGTGCAAGATGAAGCAGTAAAATCATGATGATTGCGAAAACGGCGATACGGACAAAACGTCCCAGGTAGGACCAGCCATTCGCGAAAATTTTCCGTGGCAGGTCGTTCTTTGATGTATCAAGTATTTGCACGGAGCCAGCAAGCCAGACCAACTGCAATACCCAGATGATTAATGCGCCAAGCACAAGAATAGGCAATCCGCCGGACAGCTCTGCCAGCAGGAACTTAAGGCTAAGCACATCAAGAGGTGGTTCGAGACCCTGAAACCACGGGCGGAGCCCGACCGTTTGCCTGAGATGGATCGTGAGGGCGGCCAAACCGGGAAGTGTGACGGACACATAAAGCATCCAGCGTGACAAGACAACGCGCCAGGTCCCTGCGGTTGGCCGGATCATATTCAGCGTGCTTTGTATCAAAGCCATGACGACACCCCTTCGGCGATAAGCTGGAAGACGCCAGTTAACCAAACCGACCAATTCTGCGGGATTTTGCCCTTGGGTTCGCGTCTCAATCCGTTGTTGACAGGTACGACATCGAGCCGGATTTTGTAGTCCGGATCGATAACAACAGCGTCGAGCTGCGCCGCACGGACAACGCGATACACACGATAAACCCCTTTACCATCCCATTCGTCCACGACCACCGCACCATCTGCAAAGTGAAGTTCGACTGTTACAGGCAGGTGATCCCAATCCGGGCCGGCAATGCGCGCTTCCGACACGTAGTACGTCTTCTCATCTTCTTTTTCACCTGGGCTGCCGGCAGCTGTGTGTGGCTCGATAGGCCGTCGCTCAATCCGCCCCATCGTTCTCGACTCACGCGTATGGCCCGGATCGAGAATTTCCAGCATCACATGCTCATTTGATTCGTAAGCGGCGGGGTCGAGTCCGAGAAGTTTGTCGCCTTCCCACTCGGGCCCAACGTATACAACCTCGTTGCTATCGTGCACGTAACCACGTGGCGGCTCATAAGGGGATGAATTGACGCTTGTTACCCTGTAATCGGGTATAGCCGGGTGCAGATAGGCTTCCTTGAGCATGGCCGCGACCTCGGATCCCGCGACTTCTTCGGCAACAGCCCAGAAGTCCTCGACACGCGGATGCCTGAACGACCAAAGTTCTGTATACCTGGCGAAGATGTCATCGACCACATTCTGACCAAACAATCTTGCAGCTGTCTGAAATGTCGTTGCCGGCCGATCGTAAAATTGCAATCCACCACTGTAGTCGCGAACCAGGAAGGATGGACCGGACCATACGGCAGGTAGATTTGTTGTTATCGGGCGGGACCGTATGTTCGACGTATTTACGTTGAGCGGACGGCCAAACAAGTGCCCGCCACCCGATACCTCACCCCAGGCATCCGACATGATTTCCAAGCCCCAGTACTCGGTCATGCCTTCGTCCATGAACGCATCTTCGAATTCATTGGTAGCCACGATGCCATGGAAGTATTGATGCGCGAATTCGTGCGCAATTATCAACTCATTGACAGTCAGATCACGGACGATGTCATCGTCCCAGAAATTGCCCCCGGGACCGCCCGTGAAAAATGTCGGGTATTCCATACCGATGGTGCGCAGACCACTTCTGGGTGGCAGCACGACGGTGGTAGTGCTGTAAGGGTAGGGCATAATGCGCGAAGACATGGTGTCAAGAGACGCGGCAACTGCTCTCGTCCATCGCGGCGCCTGGTGTGCACTGCCCTTTGGTTGAAAAACATGAATCTGAACCGTACCGCCGGTCGCCAGCTCATGCGGTGTAGAGATGTTTTCCATATCCGCACCGGTGGCGAAAGCAAAATCGATAACACCGTCCTGTTGATAGCGGTGCCAGTCAACGTCGCCGTCAACGCGCAGGTGTTCGCCTTTACCTGTGGAGGCGATACCCCAGTTTTTGGGTATGGCGATTGTCACGTCGAAGTCTGCAAAGTCAGCGAAAAACTCGGTGGCGCCAAAGAACTGGTGGCGATTGAATGTACCTTCCGGACGGACGCCAGCGATTTTCGGAAACCACTGTGCGATGAAGAAAAACCGGTCGTGACCACCGGTCCTTGCGGCGGCCGCGGGCATTCGGCTGGTCCAGTCCACTTCAAGCACCAGTTCCTCACCGGGCGCAATGGCTTCTGAGAGCTGAACTTCGATCAGGCTGCGGTCGAGATGGTTACCATCATCGGGGGCAATGGCCTGCCACTCGAGCTCTGCGTTGCCCTGGCGAATGCTTCGTGGTTCGGTCCAGCCCCAGGGATCGTCAAATCGATCAAGTAGCGTCGCAAGCTGAAAACGACTACCCAGGGTGTACCGGTTCCAGCTTGATCCCTCATTACTGAATGCATTGAGGTAGAGATGCATGGGTATCGACGACACGGGGATATTGAGCGAATTGACCCATGTAATGGTTTCATGGCCTTCAAGTTCACGTGTTTTCGGATTGAGCGAAACCTCAATCGAGTAGCTGACGGGCGACTCGGGAATACCTCCGGACCTTAAGTTACTGGCGTTGTCTACAGGGTGTGTTGTGAGAGGCACCAGGATTGCAAGTGACAGAACGAATGCGCTCAACAGTCTTTTTTTGTTCATGGGTGTAATGACCTGGTTGCCGAAAGCCAAGTGTAAGCAAATTCGCTCCCGATATCCCATTTCCCCTGTCCCCTGGGTTCGATGATGGCAAAGAACTGCCTGTCAGGTAGTGACCGGTTCGACTTCGGGCCCTTCCTCGAGAGGAGTGATCTTGAAGTTCGTCACGCCGTAAATGATGGCGATTACCGGGTTGAGCAGGTTGAGAAAAGCATAAGGGGCGTATGCCAGGGTCGGAACACCCAGCGTGGCGGCCATGAAAGCGCCACAGGTATTCCACGGGACCAGGGCGGAGGTCATGGTGCCGGCGTCTTCCAGGGTACGTGACAGGTTTTGCGGCGCCAGGCCGCGCCGGGCAAATTCCACCCGGTACATCCGGCCGGGGAGCACGATCGCGATATATTGGTCAGCGGCGATGATGTTCATGCCGATAGCTGTCAGCACCGTTGTCGTGATCAGGGAGCCGGTTCCGTGCACGCCCTTGAGCAGGGCGTCGACAATCCGCTGCAACAGCCCGGTATGTTCCATCACCCCGCCAAAACACATGGCCGACATGATCAGCCAGATTGTGTTGAGCATGCTGGACATGCCGCCACGTGACAGCAGGGCGTCGAGGGATTCATTCCCCGTTTCAATGTGGAATCCGTCCGCCATGGCCATGAACAGCGCTTTGATGCTCCCCAACCAGCCTGCCAGGCTCCCATCAGGGTTGCCAAAGGCCTGCACCAGTACCGGCTGCCAGATCAGGGCGACCACGCAGCCCGAAAGCGCCCCGATGGCGATGGTCGGCAGAGCGGAGACCTTGCGCATGGCCAGGACCAGGAGAATGGCCAGTGGCAGTATGGTCGGCCACGCGATCGTGTAATTCTGGCTCAGAATGTTGCGGGCCGCATCGATGCTTTCCGCCGGAGCCTGAACGGATTCGCTGTTCCAGCCGATCAGCGTGAAAAGAATCAGTGAAATCACAAATGAAGGAGTGGTCGTCCAGGCCATGTGCCGGATATGAACGAAGAGGTCCACGCCGACCATGGCAGGCGCCAGGTTGGTCGTGTCCGAAAGCGGTGACATTTTGTCGCCGAAGTAAGCCCCTGAAATGATCGCGCCGGCAGTGACCGGCAGTGACAAGTCCATGATCTGGGCGATGCCAATCAGGGCCAGGCCGACGGTGCCAGCGGTGGTCCACGAACTGCCGATCGAAATGGCGACCAGCGCGCAAATGATCAGCGCGGCCGGGTAAAACCAGGAGGGATCCAGGATGCCCAGCCCAACGTAGATCACGGTTGGAGCGGTGCCGGCCAGCATCCAGCTGCCGATCAGGGAACCGACAGCGAGCAGTATCAGGCAGGCCTTAAGGGCCAGCGAGATTCCTTCTACCATGGCCCGTTCCATATCCCTCCAGCTTTCGCCGAGGTACAGTCCGACCAGGGAGGCTACCCCGGCTGCCAGCATCAGGGCAATCTGGTTTGGCCCGTAGGACGAATTGTCGTTAAACAGGCCGACCGAGCCGACCAGCATGGTGATCAGGAACAGCAGCGGCGTCAGTGCCAGCCAGAGTGGGATTGGGGTTTTGGAAGAGTCGCTCAGGAGCCTGTTCCCAGTACAGTGTGGCCACGGGCGATAGCCATTGCCCCGCTGCGCACCACCGTCAGGATTTCAGAACAGTCCCCCACATTGGCGATGAACTCGTCCAGTTGCTCACTCGAGGCTGTCATCTCCAGCGTATAGGTTTCCGGGCTGTCATCCAGCACGCGGGCGCCTGAAGATTCGATGATATCCGGTAAATTACAGTCAGCATCCCCCGACACCATCACCTTGATCAGGAGCAGCTCTGTTTCGATATGGTCGTCCAGGGTCATGTCGGCAATATTGACCACGTCGACCAGTTTCAGCAATTGCTGGTTGATCTGGTGAATGACCGCGTCGGAGCCCTTGGTGACCAGCGTCAGGCGCGAGATATCAGCGTCTTCGGTGGCCGCCACGTTCAATGATTCGATGTTGTAACCACGGGTTGAAAACAGGGCGGCAACCCGGGAAAGGGCGCCGGCTTCGTTCTGTAAGAGAATTGAGATGATATGACGCATGGCACCTGCAATGTTGGCTCAGAACGTCGGCTATTGCAATGCATGATCAGTTGTCAGACACTTCCTCTTATCATGACTCAAACAGCTAAAAAATTGACCGAAGTTAGCCATCCGCGCGCGGGCCAGAATATGACCGGCGCTGAGATGATCGTCCAGGTCCTGGCAGACCAGGGTGTAGACGTGATTTTTGGCTACAGCGGCGGCGCCATTCTGCCCACGTACGATGCGGTTTTCCGGTACAACGAGGAACATGCCGATGAAAACAGCGTGGAGCCGATGCCCCTGATCGTTCCTGCCAACGAGCAGGGCGCCGGATTCATGGCCGCGGGTTATGCCCGCGCCAGTGGCCGGGTAGGTGTCGTCATGGTAACTTCCGGTCCGGGCGCGACCAACACGGTGACGCCGGTTCGCGACTGCATGGCGGATTCCACACCCATCGTGGTGATCTGCGGACAGGTTCC
>JAHEFT010000029.1 GCA_024640025.1 Chromatiales bacterium | reverse complement strand
CCGGGACGTACTCGTAGCCGAGATCCCGGGCCACATCCGCGTAAGTCACCTTGCCGCGATGCACGTTCAGGCCGTTCAGCAGGTGCGGATCATCGAGCATGGCCTGCTTCGCGCCCTTGTCAGCCAGCGCCAGCGTGAACGGCAGCGTTGCGTTGTTCAGCGCGAACGCCGACGTGCGCGGAACTGCGCCGGGCATATTGGCGACACAGTAGTGGACGATGCCATCTACGATGTAGGTCGGCTCTGCGTGTGTTGTCGGTTTGGAAGTTTCAAAACAACCGCCCTGGTCAATGGCGACATCGACGAGGACCGAACCCGGCCGCATCGTTGCCAGGTGGGCGCGGGTGACCAGCTTGGGCGCTGCCGCCCCCGGGATCAGCACACCGCCGACAACCAGGTCGGCGTCACGAACATGCTTTTCGATCGCGTCCACACTGGAATACACCGTCTCGACCCGGCTTTCGAAATTGGCGTCAAGGAAACGCAGCACTTCCAGGTTACGATCCATGATCACGACCCGGGCACCAAGGCCCTGGGCCATCTGGCAGGCATTGAAGCCAACCGTTCCGCCACCAATGATCACGACCTTGGCGGGCTCCACTCCGGGTACGCCGCCCAGCAGCATTCCCGAACCACCGTGAGCCTTCTCCAGGCACCAGGCGCCTGCCTGGATCGACAGGCGGCCAGCCACTTCGGACATCGGGGCGAGTAATGGCAGATGGCCGTGGTCGTCTGTCACGGTTTCATACGCGATACAGGTTGCACCGCCATTGACCAGGTCTTCGGTTTGCGGCGCATCCGGCGCCAGGTGCAAATAGGTGAACAGCGTGTGGCGCTCTTTGAGCATGGCGCGCTCAACAGCCTGGGGTTCCTTGACCTTGACAATCATTTCCGCCGTATCGAAAACTTCCTCGGCGCCTGGAAGAATGGTCGCGCCCGCGGCCTCGTACCGGGTGTCGTCCATGCCGATGCCGGCCCCGGCAGTAGCCTGAACGAAAACCTCGTGGCCGCGATGAGTCAGTTCCCTGACGGATGCAGGCACGAGTCCAACGCGATATTCATTATTTTTAATTTCTTTTGGCACACCGATTTTCATTACAGGCTCCCGTGATGTTTATTGTTCTAAGTTTAACTTTAACCACCTGGTTTATTATCCTGAAAAACACGATAAAATAGTGTTTTATACTGTTAGTCACTATGAAACCCAGAAAACCCCGCAACCTGGATCGAACTGACCGCCTGATTCTCAAATACCTTCAGGAGGACGGGCGAATTTCCAACGTCGCGCTGGCGAAGAAAGTGAACCTCTCGGCGACGCCCTGCCATGAACGCGTACGCCGCCTGGAGAGGCACGGATACATCCGGGGCTACACAGCTCTGCTAGATCCCGGCATGGTTGGCGCGGGCTTGCTCGTGTTCGTTGAGATAGACCTGCTTAGGACTTCTCCGGATGCATTCCGCGATTTTCGTCGTGAAGCCAAGAAACTGCCGGAACTGCTTGAATGCCACCTGGTTTCCGGAAATTTCGATTACCTTCTCAAGGCCAGGGTCAGGGATATGCAGGAATACCGCGAACTGCTTGGGGAAAAGATCCTGGCCCTGCCCGGAGTGAGTGATTCGCGCAGCTACGTGGTTATGGAAGAAGTGAAAGAATCCACGACTTTGTCTGTACTATAGACCGCAATGAAAACACTGATCCTGCAGCATGATGACTGCCTGAGGCACGACCCCGGCCGGCGCCATGCCGAATCATCCGCGCGCGTGACGTCGGTGCTGAACGGCATCGGCGGCCTGCCCGGCATCGAAATCCTTCCCGCGCCGGTAGCTACCGTCGAGCAGTTGAGGCGGGTGCATGCGCCTGAATACTGGGAGCGACTGGTTGAGCTCGAACCGCCCCGGGAAGCCGGGGAAAACCAGGTAGCCCTGGACCCGGATACATTCCTGTCAACGGGTTCCATCGACGCAACGTTGCGCGCCAGCGGAGCGGCCTGTTTTGCCATCGACCAGGTCATCGCCGGCAACGCTAAAAACGCATTTTGCGCCACGCGCCCGCCCGGCCACCATGCCGATGCAAAGGTCGCAATGGGTTTCTGCCTGTTGAACCATGCCGCGGTCGCCGCACGGCATGCGCAAAGCGCCCATGGGGTCGGGCGTGTCGCGATCCTCGATTTTGATGTCCATCACGGTAATGGGACACAGTCCATATTCGAAAATTCTCAGGACGTACTTTATATTTCGAGTCACCAGATGCCGCTATACCCCGGCACCGGGTATGGCAGCGAAACCGGAAGCGGCAACATCCTCAACCTGCCGCTCGCGCCGGGTGCCGGCGGCAAGGAATTTCGAGCGGCCTGGTCGTCGTCCGGACTCCCTGCCCTGGAACGGTTCAGGCCCGAAATCATCATTATTTCTGCCGGATTTGACGCGCATGTGCGCGACCCACTGGCCCAACTGGAGTTACAGGACGAGGACTATGGCTGGATAACAGAGCAAATCTGCGCCTGTGCAACGGCTGATTGTGGCGGCAGAGTCGTATCGGTCCTGGAAGGCGGCTACGATCTTGACGCACTGGCCAGCGCCTCGGCCGCACACGTCAGCGCCTTGACTAAATGAGCTGCTTTTTTGGTATGATCTGAGCGTCTGCGCGGGTGTCGTATAATGGCATTACCCTAGCTTCCCAAGCTAGAGACGAGGGTTCGATTCCCTTCACCCGCTCCAACGATCATCATGTGCACCCAGAAATCTATCGGCAATCAGATCTTCCGCCATGCTTTCCAGTTTCCAGTTTTTCAGAAAGCCGCAATGCCCCCCGTACTTTGAGATGACCAGCTCCAGAAAGGGGTTGTCGGGCAAGTGTGCAAAATCAGTCACCGGCACCACCGGGTCGTCGGCGCTTGTGAGAATCGTAGCCGGCACTGCCAATGGCTCTAGCCGGTTGTCAGCAATCGAATAGCCCTGGAAATAATCGTCGGCGCTCTCATAGCCGGCATGCCGCGTGGCCAGGTAGTGAGTCCGTTCCCTCAGCCCCCTGATGTTGTGCCAGTTCTCCTCGCCATACAGGTCGGGAAAAGCCTTTTTCTTGGTGCGGAGTGAACGCGACCACTTGCGTTCGAAATACCGCTCGTAGAATCGAACGCCCTGCTCCATCGCTATCATGGCGTTGGCCGGGTTGATCACGGGGCAAACCGCGACAATATGCTGGATATCCAGGCCAGCCGACGGCGCATTGAGCCCGACGCGCATGGAGAAATTTCCACCCAGTGAATAACCGGCCAGGAACCAGTTTCCGGCCTCCAGACGATCCTGCAGATCACGCAGCGCGCAGACCACTTCGTCCAGGCGGCAGGAATGAAAAATCCCATCATTCAAGTGATGGGTGTCGCCATGGTCCCTGAAGTTGAGCCTGAAGATATCAAAGCCTGAATCATAGAGCCGTGCGGCGTTACCCAGCACGTAGTTGGAATTGACACTGCCTTCCCAGCCGTGCAGCAGCACAACCAGTCCCTTGCTTTCACCCGCTTGCGGGGAATACAGACCCTGCAGGCGAATACCTTCACCGCCGTCCAGTGTCCATACTTCTCCAGCCCGCCGGACCGCCCCGGACCGGCGCAGGACGACCCGCTTGCGAATACCGCTGCTACTGATCAGTGACTGCACATGCCCGCTGCGCAAACCCAACGGCGGAACAAACCCTGAAAAAATCTCACTCACCGGATATTTCCGAATCAAAAGCCGCCCTGACGGCTGCCTCGGAGTCTCCGGCCAGTTGCCGGCGCTGCTTGCCCTCTAATTGAATCAACGGAAGGACGTGCACTTCGCCAATACAGCTTTTCTGCATCAGCAGGCGCATAAAATTCACCACGAAGTTTTCCCCGGGAAGGAAAGTAATGTCATCGTAACGGGCGCCATCGCGCAGGTAGCGCAGCATAACCGGCTGCACCGGCTTACCGGCTTCAATGGCCGCCGCAAACAGGCGCGCGTGGAACAGCTTGACACCGTTGCCGGGCAGTATGCCGCCTTCAGGGAAAATAGCCACCCTGCGGTCCTCCTGCAAGCGCGAAATCATCTGGGCGGCGACACCGCTGGCGGAATCATGATTGCCGCGTTGATGGAATACCGAACCGCCAGCCCGGGCCACCGTACCCAACAGCGGCCAATTGTCAATTTCTGACTTGGCCACGAACCCCATGGCGGCAAAGCTGTGCAGAAAAGGGATGTCGATCCAGGAAATGTGATTGGCCACTACCAGTTGCGCACCCGGTATGAACTCGCCGACCAGGCGCCGCTTGATGCCGAAAATCCGGCAAATCACCCGCGACCACCAGCACGAAAGAACTTCAGCGAAAGGTTCTCCGCCAACGTGTATGGATCGGCTTCTGGGACCCTGGCAAAGAACGGTCACCGGGGTGCTTATCACGAGGTGCAACAAAAAGAAGGGAATGCGATAGGTGAGACGAAAAATTCCAGGCAGGTTCATGGTTGTGAATCGCAATCAGTCCAGGTAATCTCGGCTCCCGCCGACCTTCACAGTCAGCCTGGCGGAACAACACAGGTTGTGATCCTGGTCTTGAATATCGATTCTCCAGAAATGCAGGCTGCGGCCGAGCTTTACCGGGCGCGCAACACCGGTCACGAGACCGGACCGGACAGACCGGACATGGCTGCCGCTGACCTCGATACCTGCAACCCGTGCTTTGGGATTATCAGACACCACCAGGTAAGACGCCAGGCTGCCCAGGGATTCAGCCAGCACGATTGACGCGCCACCGTGCAATACACCGAACGGCTGGTGTGTACGCTCATCCACCGGCATCTCGCCGCATAGGAAATCTGGCCCGAGTGCAGTTATCCGGATGCCGAGCACCTTATCAATCCCTCTCTGGACTTGATGATTCAATTGGACCAGGCTCACCGGGGCCAGGCTGATGTATTTGTTCAAACAACGGCCCTTGTGTAAAAAGAAACCTGCGCAAGCCTACCACAGCAGTGCGTAATCGGCGAAAATGTCCGGCCCCGCGTGGAGAAAAACGTGAAATCATTCGAAGTTACTATTGCTGGCAACGGCAAGACCTTCCTGGTCAGGGAGGGCGAAAACATACTGGTGGCGGCACTTCGCCAGGGTGTGATGCTGCCCTATTCCTGCAAGAACGGGACTTGCGGCAGCTGCAAGGGGCTGTTGGAATCCGGTGAAGTTCATTATCCGTTTCACCCTCCTCTGGCGCTCGAAAAAAGTGACTTCGCCGATGGTTTTGCACTGATGTGCCAGGCAGAGCCGACCGGCGACCTGGTTATACGGGTCCGGGAGATCGAAGCTGTGCGCGACATCCAGGTACGCATGCTGCCCGCGCGGGTGCTCGAGAAAACAATGCTCACCGAAAACGTTGTCCGCCTTCAGCTGAAACTGCCGGCCGGGCAAAGACTGCAGTTCCTGGCGGGGCAGTATATTGAAGTACTTTTGCCCGGAGGAAAGCGCCGCGCCTTCTCTATCGCCAGTTGTCCCTCGCTTGAAAACGAAATTGAATTGCATATCCGGCACGTGGAGGGCGGGGATTTCACCGGCTATGTATTCGACGAATTGAAAGTGCGCGACATCCTTCGCCTCGAAGGCCCGCAGGGAAATTTTTTCGTGCGTAATGACCAGCCAGAGCGGCCGATGATCATGATGGGCGGCGGCACCGGCTTTGCCCCACTGAAGTCAATGATCGAAAATCTCCTGGAGCAGGGCGACCGGCGCACCATTCACCTTTACTGGGGGGCACGTAACAGGTCAGAGCTTTACCTGGACGAACTGCCGGAGGGGTGGGCCCGCGCACATGAACACATTCACTACCGAAAAGCGGTCTCTGAACCCGATGATGGTGAAGCGGGAACCAGTTTCATGGGATTCATCCACGAAGCGGTGGTTGCCGACCAGGCAGACCTATCCGGCTTTGACATTTATATGAGCGGACCGCCGGCGATGATCGAGGTCGCAAAACGTGAATTTATCGAGCGCGGCGTGCCAGAGGATCGGCTGTTTTACGATTCTTTTGAATTCGGGCTGGATGTTCCGGTCAGGGTGCTCGCGCGCCCCCACTAAAGGTGTCTCACGCGCGACGGCCTTTCAAGAGCACTTCTTCGCCTGCGGCGAAACCGCTCTCCCTCAAGAAGCCTGCGCTTCCCTGCTACAGGGGGTCGGGACCTGGCGGTGGTTCCAGTTTGGCCTGGTCGCCGGGCAGCGGCAGGGGATCTTTACCCTGGTTCAGGCGCAGCGCGTTGCGGAAGCAGGCCATGGCGACTTCCAGCTCTCCTTTTCGCTCCAGCAGTTGTCCAAGTGAATCGTATCCGGCAACCGTAGGTTCGATCTCCAGGCTGCGAATCATGTGATGACGGGCTTTTCCCCATAATTCCTCCCTGGCGCACAAGCGGCCCAGGGTCAGGTGCAACAGGGAATCATCCGGGTAGGACAGCAGCCACTTTTCACACTGCTTGAGCCGTTTTGTCGTGTCATCAGGCCCCGGCTCGCCATAGGGAATCAGCAGCATGGGACTCCATTCGCTTTTCAGGCTGGTCCGGATCACATCCTCGGTCAACTCCGGCGAGCCGATCTGAATAGCCTGGTCCGCAAAAGCCCTGATGACGTCCGGCGCTTTCTGCATCGCACGGGGCAGCACACGCCAGGCAACCTCCAGGTCGTCCCGAGTCCTGCAACGCTGAATTTCTCCCATCGCGGCAACATGGCGTAGCTCTTCAGCTTTCTGCTCATCGATCACCTTGGCTTTCTGCATCGCGGGCAGCAGCTTGAGCAATACGTCCCACTCCCCAAGCTCGCGATAACATCGCGCCAGCATCTCGAGTACCTGCGGGTGCTTGCGCCGCCGCTTGAACAACTCTTCCAGGATGTTTTTTGCTTCGGAGTAGTTGCCGTTCTGGACCAGGATTCGCGCCCTCGTCAGATCCACCAAAAACTTCTGTTTGCGATTTCTCGTGTCAGCCTGTTCGAGGTACCACTCGGCCCGGTCTCCGGCATCCTGGCCGTCTGCTGCCTCGGCCGCGGCCAGGTAACGCGCGGTGGTCCGTCCATGCGAACTGGCGGATCGTTCAAGCGCCCGTTCGGCTGTGCGCCAGTCGCCCTCAGTCAGGGCCAGCAAGCCTTTCTCCAGTTGCGCCAGTGATCTGCGCTCACGGATGCGCCGGGCGGTCTCAGCCGGGGCTTTCCAAATACGGAGGATCACCCATACGGCCAGCCAGAGTGCAATCACCGACAGGATAAGGACTAACAAACTGGTTTCGATGGTCCAGCCCCGAAAATGAATCTGGACCATGCCGGGATCGGTCTTGAACATCGGCGCGATTGCTGCGGCCAAAAGCGCCAGTGCCACAGCAATCAGGATGAGAAAGGAATTCTTCATCCCGTCTCACCCTCCTCCGTGGGTTCTGCCGTTGCCTCGGGCTCCGGCGGCGGTGTCTTCCGGGGAACAGGCCGCGCGGTTCTAAGCAGTCTCAGGGATGACCAGGGAGCCGTGATATCCGGCATGTCAACCTGTACCGGGATCGCGGCGAGATCTTCTATGCCTTGCATGACCGTCCCGTACCGCTCATCACCCGTGTCAAACCAGGTCGGTAGCGACTCTTCCACCCGTTTCAGCGAGGCGCGAAATATCTCCTGGTCCTGACGCATCAGCGCCAACTGGGCGACCTCCAATTGCAGCCAGACGCTTTGCCGGATGTAGTCCTTGTCCTGCAGGCTTATCCTCTGGTTTTCCTCTTCTGTACTGCGCCTGACCGTAACGAGATTGGAAAAAACACCTTTCAGTTTCTGCCACCAGCCCTGCTCCCCCTCCGGCCCGGAATCCGTCTCTGGGGTCTCGCCCTGCTGGAACGGCAGTGTGCCGATTTCCTGCTGGATTGCATTCAACCGGCTGGAAATATCCAGGTAATCCGGAATTTTGATCGACGCCAGATCCTGCCTGGCAGCGGCGATATCTTGCCGCACACCCACATACATCGGATTATCACGGGCCGCCAGGTGCATATCGGCGACTTCGAGCGCCTGGTCTGCCGCCACAGGGTCTGAAAACAGCTTCAGACGTTCATTGGCGAGACGCAACAGGTAGTCCACCTCTGCGATATCGAGTTCACCGCCGGCATCCAGTTCCCGGGTGGACATCCCGGTCAGCGCTGCTTCGGCAGCCAACATCCGGCCCTGCAGGGAATCGGCGGCACTCTGCAGCGAGCGCGCCAGGGACATTTGTTCTTCCAGCGCATTTTCGAACTGGCCCAGTTTCGACTGGTCGGCCTGCATGCGTTGCTGCATGGCCTCGAACTCGGTTGAGGAGTCATCAGCGGTGAGGGTGCTGATCTGGTCACGAATCTGGTTCAGCTTGAGTGACAGTTCGTTGTCAGTGCTTTCCAGTCGCGCGATTTCGGCAAACATACGCTTTTCGCCCTGGTCCATGGACGCCTGGTCCTGCCACCACATCCAGGCAGTGCCCGCCAGTGCGGCGGCGGCGATCAGAAACGCCAGGAATGCCAGCGCGCCCCCGCTGCGCCGCGGTTTGCTTTCAGTCGGCGTATGTATTCCGGCGACGTATTCATCACCCGGATTTTCAGGCTTTTCGGTTTCAATCCCGGAAATTTCGGTGCTCACCCATCAGGTCCTGTGATTTGTTCGAGGGAATCATGATGCTAACCAAAAGAACCGGACAGTTCACCTTTTATTGGCCGTTCCCGGAGCTCAAATCAATTCAGGTTGCGAATCGCGGAAAAAAGCTCCGGGTTTCCCGGGCCGGAAGCAAGGTGAATTCTCACTGGCCCATAAGCGCGGGCAAGGCGTCTAAGCCGCTCGGAAATTACCAGCCAGTCGCCCTGGGATAACTGAAACCACGCAGCCGGCTGCAGGCGCTGGGACAATGCTTTAATGGTGTTAGCGCTGGTCCAGACCGACAGCACGCCGGATGCATCATGCAGCTTGCTCAACTCCGCCTTGTCCAGCACCGCCGGTTCCGGCCGGTAGGCCATCACCATCCGGGTTCGCCAACCATTGTCAGTGAGGCTATCGAACAGCACCTGGCGGCCGCCGGGAGCGGCGATAATGAACGCAAATGGGCGCCCTCCGGTGAGCGCAGAGTCTTCCCCGGAGAGGGTCTCGAGCAGTGCTTCACTGGTATAGCCTTTGGCGGGAATGACGTTGACCCGGATTCCCGCATTGGCAAGAGCTTTTGCCGTTGCGGGTCCGATAGCGGCAATTCTTGACTGGAAACGGATCGTATCGGGCAGTTGGGAAAGTCCATGGGCGACTGCCCGTGGACTGGTAAAAACGACCAGTGTACCCGGACCAGCCAGGCTCATTTCATCGTAAACATCTGGTTGTGAGGCCTGGATATCCTGCGGGAAAAAATTGAATGCCGGCTGTACGATCGTTTGCAGGCCCAACGGGCTCAGCATGGCGGCCAGCTCTTGCGATTCCTTCAGCGGCCTGGTGATGAATACGTGAGTGAAACTCATGCCAGGGAAGCTATGATCCGGTCCGCGCCCTGGCTGATCAATTCGTCAGACACTGCAGCTGAAAGCCGGTCTGCGTCACCGGCGGAACCCGTCTTTCCGGCTCGCACCAATTTGCTGCCATCGGGCATTCCGACCATTCCCCTGATCCGGAATTGTTCACCTTGGAAATCGGCGAACACAGCCAGCGGAACCTGGCAGCTGCCCTGCAGCGCAGTGGCCACGGACCGTTCAGCGCGGGTGCGCAGGACCGCGTCTGCATTCTTTAACGGCTCGATCAAGCCAATCACAACGTCGTCACCTTCCCTGCACTGGATACCGATGGTTCCCTGGGTCGCAGCGGGCAGCCAACGGGGCGGCTCCAGTGTTTCCGTTACCAGGTGATCCATTCCCAGGCGCTCCAGCCCGGCACAGGCCAGGACGATGGCGTCGTATTCGCCCTCCTGCAGTTTTCGTACCCGGGTATTCACGTTACCCCGCAAATCCCTGACAACGAGGTCAGGGCGAATCGCCCGTAACTGGCATTGCCGGCGCAGGCTGCTGGTGCCGACAATTGCGCCGGGGGGCAATTCGGCGAGCGCCTGGCCTTCACGGCTGAGCAATGCATCGAAAGGGTTCGCCCGCTCCAGCATCACGTCCACGATCAGGCCGGGCACCTGCTCCACCGGCACATCTTTCATCGAGTGCACGGCGATGTCCGCATCACCACTGAGCAGTGCCCTTTCCAGTTCCTTCAAAAAAAGCCCCTTGCCGCCAATTTGTGCCAATGGACGGTCGAGGATAATGTCGCCTTTTGTCACCATCGGCAGGAGTTCTACCTGGAGGCCGGGGTTGCGCTCACGAAGCAGGCCGGCTACATGGTTTGCCTGCCACAGGGCCAGCTCACTTTTTCTGGTGGCAATTCTTATGGTTTTAGTCATGAAATCTCGCTCAGTAATTTTCGTAACGCAGAAACATTTCTCCGGCTCACCTCAGGTTTGCGGTCAGTACCGCTCAGCAAAACCTGGGTCTGGCCGTCCCTGGTTCTTGCCAGCCCCCGCAAGTGCTTGCGGGATACCAACGCATTGCGGTGTACCCTGAAAAACAAGTCTGCATGAGCCTGTTCCAAATCAGTAAGGGAATCGTCAATCACCGTGGTGCCTTTTTCGTGAATGACCGTGGTGTACTTGTCTTCGGAAATCATGCAAATCACCCGGTGGATCGGGGTCAGAACTATTTTCCCGCCTACTGTAGACCTGACGTAGTGCTCATCCTCGTGCACGTGGTCCTTGCCAAGCAGCCGCCTCGCCTTATCGAGGGCTTTTTCCAGCCGTTCCACGCGCACCGGCTTGACCACGTAATCCACGGCTTCAACTTCAAATGCCTTCAGCGCCTGGTCCTGGTAAGCCGTGCAAAAAATGATCGCCGGGGAAGCGCCACCTTCCTGAAGGACCCTGGCGAGAGACATCCCGTCCATGCCCGGCATCGAAATGTCGAGCAGCAGGATATCCGGACTCAACTCACGAATCCGTTCCAATGCCTCGGTACTGCCGCCGGCTTCGCCCGCGACCTCGAACCCCGGTAACTCGCCCAGCAATCGGCGCAAACGGTCGCGCGCCGGCTGCTCGTCGTCAATGATCAGTATGTTTAACATAGGGCAGACTCAATACGGCATAAAACCGTTCCTTATCCTGGTTTGTCAGCAGACTGGCGCGCAAGCCGAAGGCCAGCGAAAGGCGTTCACGAATGTTCCTGATGGCCATGCCATGGCCACTGGTATCGGAGCCTTCAGGCGCCAGGGGATTACTGATGGTGATGACCACCTGGTCTCCTTCCGCCCGTCCATACACGGACATTTTCCCACCTTGCTCGAGCGTTTGTATGCCATGTGACACGGCGTTTTCGAGCAAGGGCTGAAGCGTCAGGGGAAGTACGGCAGCCCCGGGGGGCAACTCTTCCACCCGCCAATCGACCGATAGCCGCGCACCCAAACGGCGTTGTTCCATGTCCAGGTACTGACGCGCAAGCTGGAGTTCGTCGGCGAGAGAAATCAGCCGGTCCGCCCGGTGCATACTGCCTCTGAAGATATCCGCCAGGTCCAGCGTTGCTGCTTCTGCACCGCCCGGGTCGTTCGGTATCAGGCTCGCAATGGTGTTCAGGCTGTTGAACAGAAAATGGGGCCTGATCCGGGCTTGCAGCGCCTGCACCCTGGCCTCGGCCTGGGTGAGCAAATCCGCTCGCCAGCGTGCCCTGATTTCCAGGTAGCGGAAAAAGACCACAGTCACCAGGCCAACCGCAAAAACATTCTTCAAAACAAACATCGCCGGCGTGTCGCCGATCTGGCCCTGGCCGAACAGCGCATCGGCCTGCCAGGCTGCATAGCTGAACAACAGGGCCAGCCAGATGGCGATCAACCAGCTACCGAGCCATGCTCCACGCACCGAAAGGCGACCGGTCCATCCACTGGCAAGGCAAAGGCCGGAGGCGCAAAACAATGCCATCCACTGGGAATAGACACTCGCCATGCTCAACCACTGCCAGCCGGGCAAGCCGCCACGCCCCAGCCCGACGAGGATCACGGAAACTTCGGTGATGATGGCCACCGCCAGTAATAGCCGCCAATCGCAAAATGATGGCGGATAAATTCCTGCTGACACTTCACCGGGGTCGATATCCAGTGAATGACTCGAGGATTTCAGTCGAGACACTTTTGCAACCAGGCGGACAGGTCGGCAATTTCCCGTGGACACACAGCATGCATCATCGGATAACTGTGCCACTCAACCGCGTGGCCCATGCCACGCAGCCGCTCGGCGACCTGCTCTCCGAGGAAACAGGGCACCATCGGGTCCGCGCTGCCATGGCCGACAAAAACCGGAAGGTCCCTGTTGGCCTCGTGCCGGTCATTTTCCAGCCGCTCATCCATCAGCATGTAGGTAGACAAGGCCACCAGGCCGGCGAGTGTTTCCGGGTACCGAAGCGCCAACTGCAAAGCGATGGCGCCGCCCTGCGAGAATCCGGCGACTACGATTCGGCCGGAGGCGATCCCTCTTTTATTTTCCCGGGCGATCAGCGCCGCCGCCCGGTTAATACTGTCCGCGATTCCTTCCTGGTCGTGATCACGGCTCAGTGACATTTCAACGATGTCGTACCAGGCACGCATCTGCATGCCGCCGTTGATGGTGACCGGCCGGATGGGGGCGTGCGGGAAGACGAACCGTATGTCGGGTGCGCCCGGCCACAGCAGCTGCGGAACAATGGGTTCAAAATCGTGCCCGTCCGCGCCAAGGCCATGCAGCCAGATGACAGCCGCGCTCGGGGCGGGGCCGGTGGAACATTCGACGGTTTCGAGGACGGATCCCGGTTCCCGGTCAACTTGAAAAGCCGTGGCTGATTCCTGAGCATTCATGGCGTATAGTGTACCAGCCATTGCAATGTTCAACCTGCCGATGAACCGAACCAGAAAGCCTTGCCTTCTACACCGCTCTTTTCTCATTTGCTGTTGCTGCGTAACACTCTTCCTGGCCGCCTGCGGTCAGACCGGCCCCTTGTTCCTTCCGGAAAAAGATGGCCAGGATCAAGCCACGGACCAGGTGACTGATTCAGAAGAAGCCGTAGAACAGACGATTGAGGCAAATGAAGATACTCCCTGAATCAATCGAGTTTCACAAGATGCACGGTGCGGGTAATGATTTCGTTCTGATCGATGCGCGCGGCCGGGAATTCACCGTGGATCCTCAACTGGCGTCAATGCTGTCCGACCGCCATCGCGGAATCGGCTGCGACCAAATCCTGGTTCTGCGCGATGCTTCACAGCCCGGGCATGTCGCCCGCTACGAAATCTGGAATTCTGACGGCAGTGCGGCCAGCCAGTGCGGGAACGGCGCACGATGCGTCGGGCTGTTCCTGGAAATGAACGGTGAAGCCGGAAGCATGCCTTTCACCGTGGAAAGTCCCGCCGGCCCGGTAACGTTGCGCCGATGCAGCGATGGCGAGTTCGAGGTCGAGATGGGGGTGCCTTCTTTCGACTCCGCGGCAATCCCGGTTTGCCTGGAAGCGCTTGGCGGCCAGTATCAGCTGGACTCCCCCTGGGGCAAGCTTGAATTCGGCGCAGCATCGATGGGCAATCCGCACGCCCTGTTGCTGACAAGGGATATCGACAGTCCCGAAATTGCTGCGATCGGAGCTTTCATCAGCAGGCACGAGGCCTTTCCCGATGGCTGCAATGCCGGGTTCGCGCAACTGGCCGGCCCCGATAAAATCCACTTGCGGGTGATAGAGCGTGGCGCCGGTGAAACCCTGGCTTGCGGTTCCGGCGCCTGCGCCGCCGTTGCCATATTGAGGCAGTCCGGCAGGGTTGGCGATGAAGTGGATGTCTTTCTGCCTGGCGGACATCTTGTGATAAAGTGGCGGGGGAGCGAACAACCCCTTCTGATGAAGGGGCCGGCCGAGCACGTATTCAGAGGGACCTTGAATGAGTGACGACAAAATATCCTTGAAAAAAGTAGTCGCGAGCTACCTGCTCAAACATCCGGATTTTCTCGATAACAATCCGGACGTTCTGGAAGCCCTTGAGCTTAACCACCAAAGTGGTTCGGCCGTTTCACTGATAGAACGGCAGATAGAGCATTTGCGCGCCAGCAACGAAGACATGGCCAGGCAACTCCAGCAGTTGATACAGGTCGCTTCGGAGAATGAAAATCTCATGTCACGCCTGCACCGTCTGACGCTCGAACTCATGTTGATTAGTTCGAGAAAGGAGTTTTTCACCCACCTGGGCAATAGCCTGCTGAACGATTTCAACGCCGATATTCTGCAGATTTGCCTGTTTGACCAGGAAACGGCAGCCCTGGCCGGCGAGGAAGTCATCGGCATCAAGGCCGACGACCCTGCCCTGGAACCTTTCCTGGAGCTACTGGCAAAGAACCAGACCGTTTGCGGCAGGCTGAACGAAACCAAGCTGAACTTTCTGTTCGGGAGCAAGGCGCGCTGGGTGCAATCCTCCGCATTGACCCCGCTCGGCGAAAATGGCGCCGATGGCATGATGGCCATTGGCAGCAGTGACCCGGCGCGCTTCTACCCCGGCATGGGCACGCTGTTCCTGGATTTGCTGGCCAACGTCATTTCAGCCAGCCTGGCGAATGAAGAGCCCGAGGTACAACGCCGCACGGCCTGAATCGGGTGTATGCTTCCTGCATGATGCAACTGCAGCAACGCTTTCTGGATTATCTGAGCCACGAACGCGGGCTGTCGCCGCGCACACGATCAGCTTACCAACGCGATCTTGATTTGTTTGCGGACGAACTGACCCGGCTTGGCGTCAGTGACCCCGGGCGGGTCAACCAGCACCAGCTTCGGGCTCTGACCGCAAAGCTGCACCGGCAGGGGCTGGGGTCGCGCAGCCTGCAACGGCTGCTGTCCGCCATCCGGAGCTTTTACCGCTGGTTGATGAAGGAGGGCCTGGCCGCTCAAAACCCGGCTGCAGCCGTGAAAGCGCCGAAAGCGCAGAAAAAGCTGCCGGCCACGCTGGATACCGACGCGGTCACTCAATTGCTTAACTTTCAGGACGATACGCCGCTGGCCATTCGAGACAAGGCCATCCTCGAGTTGTTTTACTCCTCCGGCCTGCGCCTTTCGGAACTGGCCGGGCTCAGGTGGGACCAGGTTGACCCGGCCTCGGGGCTGATCACGGTGACCGGCAAGGGCAACAAGACCCGCGTGGTTCCGATCGGCAGCTTTGCGGCGGCGGCGCTGGAAAAATGGCGCAAGGCGCGGGGCAACTTTGCCGGGTTTGAAGAACCCTGCGTTTTTGTCAGCAACCGCGGAACGCCGATATCAACCCGGGCGATACAGGCCCGGGTCCGATACTGGGCGCGTCGGCAGGGGCTGCCCCAGCAGGTCTACCCTCACTTGTTGCGGCACAGTTTTGCCAGTCACATGCTCGAGTCTTCGGGAGACCTCCGGGCCGTGCAGGAACTCCTGGGGCACGCCGACATCTCAACCACGCAAGTCTATACCCACCTGGATTTTCAGCACCTCGCCAGCGTATACGACAAGGCCCACCCGCGGGCCAGGAAAAAATCGTAGACTCCTTTATTCCTCGAACCACCGGTATACCAGGCCGGCAATGGCTGCGCCGATAATCGGCGCCACCCAGAACATCCACAGCTGGGCGATAGCCCAGCCGCCCACGATCAGCGCCGGACCGGTGCTGCGCGCCGGATTGACCGAGGTGTTGGTTACCGGGATGCTGATCAGGTGAATCAGGGTGAGGCACAGGCCGATGGCGATGGGCGCAAAACCGGCCGGGGCGCGCTTGTCGGTTGCACCCAGGATAACGATCAGGAACATCAGGGTCATCACCACCTCGGTGACGAATCCCGATTCCAGTGAATAACCGCCCGGTGAATGGTCCCCGTATCCGTTGGAAGCGAGCCCCCCGGCCAGGTCAAAGCCGGGCGCGCCGCTGGCGATCCAGGCCAGCACGGCCGCCGCGACGGTGGCACCCAGCACCTGGGCGATCACATATGCCGGCAGTTCCGAGAATTTGAACCGGCCTGCGACCGCCAGGCCGACCGAGACGGCCGGATTCAGGTGACAACCCGAGATATGCCCGATGGCGAAGGCCATGGTCAGAACGGTCAGGCCGAAAGCCAGTGCGACCCCGGCAAAGCCGATTCCGAGTTCCGGGAATCCCGCGGCGAGTACGGCGGAACCACACCCGCCCAGCACCAGCCAGAAAGTCCCGATAAATTCAGCAACAGATTTTTTTGCAAGTGACATGTGTTCTCCCTCCTGGTGTGCACCGCGGAAACGGGTGCCCGCAAAACATAATAGTTGAAAAAAAAAATTCAGACAGCCAGATTATTTATCAGAAACGCTTTCTTCCGCAAACTGCCGAACTGCCAGGTGGACACCAACCCAGTAACCCGCATACGCGGCGATGAACCACAGCCAGATGCGCCCACTGTGAACCTCGCCCATCCAGTAGGCCGGCCACGCTATAGCGACCAGGAAATTTTTGACAGCGCCGACCAGCAGGTTGATCAGAAGGTCAAGAGAGAGGCTCTTGATCAGCTCAACAAGCCCGCCCAGCTGCAAAATGAAATCACGAATTTCACCGAGTTCTACGACGGCATAAGTTAATAGCGCCACCACTCCGTAAAACCCGCCGCCAAATTTCAGCCACTTCCGGTGAACGGCATCTCCCTCCATTCTGAGAGACTTGTCTTTCTTCCGTATTTTCACCGCCTGTTCAAAACTTTTCATGCTGTCGACCGACGCTATATAGTTTTTTTTCATGGCCCACCAGGCCAGGCCGTAACTGCACAGGCCGATTGGCAGCCCCGCCTTTAAAAGTGCGCTGATGAATTCAGAAATCATCTGTTCCATTTCCCATGTCGGCAGCTCCCGGGTTTGGAAAGTTCCCCGTGCGCCAGAATTGTATCCCCAGCGCCAGGGATCGACTATCCCCGCTTGCATTATGCAGTCGTTATCCCCACTTCCCACCCATGCAAATCAAGGAGCCAAACGTGGAAAACTTTCGCGGCACCACCATCTGCTCGGTGCGCCGGGGCAACCTGGTCGTGATGGGCGGCGACGGCCAGGTCACGCTGGGCAACACCGTCATGAAAGCGAACGCGCGTAAAGTACGCAGGCTGTACAAGGATCGCGTGATCGCGGGCTTTGCCGGCGCTACCGCGGATGCATTCACGCTGTTCGAGCGGTTCGAGGGAAAGCTGGAAAAACATTCAGGCCACCTGGTCCGCGCCGCAGTCGAAATGGCAAAGGACTGGCGCACGGATCGAGCACTGAGACGCCTCGAAGCATTGCTCGCGATCGCCGACGAGAACGACTCCCTGCTGATTTCAGGAACCGGCGACGTGATCCAGCCGGAACACGGCCTGATCGCAATCGGGTCCGGTGGCCCGTTTGCCCAGGCCGCCGCCATGGCGCTGATCCGGAACACCGAGCTCGACGCCGAGGAAATCACCCGCCAGGCGCTGGGGATCGCTGCCGACATCTGTATTTATACCAATTCGAACCTCACCATCGAAAAACTCGAAATTCCGCAGGAATAATGCATTCATGTCCCAAATGACGCCCCGAGAAATCGTCCAGGAACTGGACAAGCACATCATCGGCCAATCCGACGCCAAGCGCGCCGTGGCGATCGCACTGCGCAATCGCTGGCGGCGGATGCAGGTAAGCGAGGGTCTGCGCGCTGAAATTACGCCGAAAAACATCCTGATGATAGGCCCGACCGGCGTGGGTAAAACCGAAATCGCCCGGCGCCTGGCAAACCTGGCCAACGCACCATTCATCAAGGTAGAAGCAACCAAGTTTACCGAGGTCGGTTACGTCGGTAAGGATGTAGAGTCCATCATCCGCGACATGGTCGATACTTCGGTAAAAATGACCCGTGAACAGGCAATGGCCAGGGTACGATCACTGGCGGAAGACTCGGCCTACGACCGGATCGTCGGCATACTGCTCCCACGGCCGCAAGCCGCGCAGGGTATCGGGTTTGCCAATGAACCCGACCCGGAAGAACCCGGCGACAGCAACACCCGGCAGAAAATGCGGTACAAGCTGGTGCATGGCGAACTGGATGACAAGGAAATAGAGTTCGACGTTTCTTCGCAAACCGGGGTCGAGATCGTTACTCCACCCGGCATGGAGGAGATGGCCAGCCAGTTGCAGGGCATGTTCCAGAACCTTGGCGGACAAAAAACCCAGAAACGCAAGATGAAAATCCGTGACGCGATTCCCCTGTTGGTCGAAGAAGAAGCCGCCCGGATGGTCAACGATGAGGAGATCAAGCAGCAGGCGCTGGAAAATGCGGAACAAAACGGTATCGTATTTATTGACGAACTGGACAAGGTGGCCCGGCGCTCCGAATACGCCGGCGCCGACGTCTCACGCGAAGGCGTGCAGCGCGATCTGCTGCCGCTGGTGGAAGGCTGCACGGTTTCAACCCGATACGGCATGGTCAAGACCGATCACATCCTGTTCATTGCATCGGGAGCGTTCCATCTTTCGCGGCCTTCCGACCTGATTCCCGAATTGCAGGGTCGCCTGCCCATTCGGGTAGAACTCCGCGCGCTGGAAGTGGAAGACTTCACCAGGATCCTGACCGAGCCGCAAGCCTCCCTGACCGAACAGTATTCCGCCCTGATGCTGACCGAGGGCGTCAAACTGGCCTTCAGCGAGGATGGGGTCCGGCGAATCGCAGAGATTTCCTGGCAGGTCAACGAATCGACCGAGAACATCGGCGCCCGAAGACTCCACACGGTACTGGAACGGCTGCTCGAAACCATCTCGTTCGAGGCGCCGGACCGTTCCGGTGACTCTTTCGTCGTCGACGCCGCCTATGTCAATGAGCACCTGGAAGAACTGTCCGGCAACGAGGACCTCAGCCGCTATATTCTCTAATACCTCTCAAAATCACTTTGGTATTGGTATTGTTAAAAAATAGTTATATAATGCCTAACGATACCGCAATATCAATATCTGATTACTTTAGTAAATGTTTCCTGAGTTACATTTTGTTAGCAATTTGCTATTCACTTGAAAATACGGGGATACCCAACTATGTCTAAGAACCTATATAAAACCATCGCAGCGTCTGCGCTCCTGATGTTTGGCATCACGGCGCTCAGTTCGACTGCATTTGCACAGTCTGGTGCTGACCAGGTGTCAGATGACGCCGTCGACGAGGAACTTCTTGAAGAAGTCATCGTCACGGGTTCAATACTTCGCCGCTCCGATGATGCACCCTCGCCGGTGACCATCATGACCGACGACTGGATGAAAGACGCCGGCATCAATACGGTTTCCGAAGCGATGCAACGTCTGCCGGCCAACAACGCCGGTACGATTACCAACAACTGGAACGTGGGCTACAACTTCGCAACCGGCGCAACCGCTCCGGCGCTGCGCGGCCTGACGGTACAGGACACGCTTTCCATCGTCGACGGCCTGCGTATGGCACCTTATCCGCTTGCGGATGATGGCCAGCGCAACTTTGTCGACCTCAACACCATTCCCAACAACACCATCCAGCGGATTGAAGTGCTGCGCGACGGCGCGTCTTCGACTTATGGCGCCGACGCCATCGCCGGTGTGGTCAACGTGATCACCAAGCGGGAAGTACAGGGCTTGCACGCCGGGGGCTCGTACGGATGGTCGCAGGACGGCGGAGGCCAGGAGACGGAATTAGATGTTTCCTGGGGCTTTGGAGACCTCGATACCGATGGCCAGAACTTCTATATAGCCGGCGAATACATGAAAATGGACGCTCTCGCCGCTGCCGATCGTGGTTATCCGTTCAATACCGCCGACTGGACCGGCAAATGCGGCCCATCCGGCAGCTGCCTGCCTAACTACAACTGGAACGGCATTACGCCTGAAGACGGAAGCTTTAACGGCTTCATCAGCGTCCCAGGTGTCACCATGGTCCGTCCGGTTAACCCGGGCGCCACATCGGGCTCAGGCCAATTTGAGTATCTCAATCCCGGCGCAGGCTGCCGCGAGTGGCCGACCGTTAACGTTACCCCGGACCAGTCAGGAACGTCGCCAGCGGTCAACTGTGAGGTTGACTATGTGAACGCATTCCTGAATCTCCAGCCTGAAATCGAGCGCAAGGGTATCTCGCTGCGCTACACCGCCATTGTCAACGACGATACCGAATTCTACGCCATGGCGAACTACTACCTGACCGACACGTCCACTTCCTTCACGCCGCTGGGCTTCAGGGGCACACCGACACCGCCGAGAGCCTCGACCGTAACGTCTTATAACGTTCTCCTGCCGGTCTGGGTCTGCCCCAACGGCGTAGGTACTCAAAGCGGTGAAAACACCGGCTGCGACGAAACCAACGGTTCGCTGAACCCGTACAACCCGTATGCCGCTGAAGGTCTGAGGGCACAAGCTGAACTGCGCGCCCCGAACGGAAGAAACCGCTTCATTAAGGCGAAGTCACGCGCGTACCGCCTGGCGTTTGGGTTCGATGGATCCTTCGCCGACGATTACCGTTACACGGCAAACTTCACGGCTTCCGAAGTCGGCCTGACCCGGAAAAATAGTAACAACTTCATCCCACAGAACATCATGAACGTGGTGGCGACAGGCGCTTTCGACTTTTATGATCCTTACGCCAATTCAGATGAGACCTGGGAATACATTGCTCCACAAAAAGAAGTTTACTCCGTGTCACGGCTGTGGCAGGTCCAGGGCACCATCGCCAAGGATCTGATGGAATTGTCGGGCGGTTCGTTGCAGGCCGCGATCGGTGCTGCCTATCGCTATGAATCGATCAACGCGCCCAGCGGCAACCCGGCAAACGATGACGCGCCCTACACGCGCTATTATGGGCTCAATGCTGTCGGCACCGCGGGTAGCCGCAACGTGACATCGGTGTTCTTCGAAATCGACGCTCCAGTCACTGAAACGTTTGACATTATCGCTTCGGGCCGGTACGACGATTACTCCTCGGGCCAGACCAACTTCTCGCCGAAGGTCGGGCTGAAATTCCAGCCGATCGATGCGATCGTTCTGCGTGGCACCTGGTCACAGGGCTTCCGCATTCCAAGCTTCAATGAAGCCTTCGGTCTGCCGACCACCGGCTATGTGACCCGCACGGTGGACTGCGAAGCCTATGCGGATTTCTGTGCCCAACATGGCGACAATGCTTATGCCACAAACCCGTACTCACTCGGCCTGACGCAAACCGGCGACCCCGCGCTTGACCCGGAAAAGTCGGACTCCTTTACGGCCGGCGTGATCTGGCAGGCTACGGATAACTTGCAAATGACGGTCGACTTCTGGTCAATTAAAGTTGATGACCTGATTGCCGGCGTTACCAACACGTCAGAAGCAGAGGATCAGTACTATTCAAACAACGGTATTGTGGATATTCCGGGCATCACGGCTGTTCCTGGCACTCCCGATAACGCTTATCCGAATGCACTGCCTCTGCTCGGCTTCATCCAGTCCTCGTACGCCAACCAGGACTCGCAGAAAGTGGCTGGTGTCGATTTCAGCGCCACTTATAACATGATGGTCGGTGGTATGGACTGGACTTCCATGGTCAGTGTTTCGTACCTCTCGAAGTACGACCTGACTGCTGCAGATGGCACCAAGTACGAATATGCCGGAACGCTGAGTCCTTGCAACATTACTTCCTGCTCGGGCGCTCCGAAGTGGCGCGGCTACTGGATGAACACGTTGCAGTTCAACGAGAAGACCACGGCATCGCTGACCACGTACTACACCAGCGGCGTGGATAATGCCTCGACGGACTACGGCGGCGTCCCGGGTGACTGCGAGGCCAGCATTGGTGCTTCAGTCATACCTTATGTTGACGGCACACCGTCACTGTGCAAATCCAAGGCACAGTGGAACGTTGACCTGACCGTCCAGTATCAGTGGAACGATAAAGTGCAGGTGTTCGCTGACTTCCTGAACGTGCTGAACATCAAACCCAAGTTTGATCCATCAGCAGCATACGGCCTTTACGGCTTCAACCCGGCGTGGGCCGGCCCGAACATCATGGGTCGTTACTTCCGCCTGGGCGTGAGGCTTGACTTCGAATAAGGCCTGTTTTTAGTAAGAAACCGGGGCGGCTCCGAGAGGAGCCGCCCTTTTTTATGCGCCGGATGTTATTCTGGCACCATCATGGGTTTCTACGACACCTACCTGTTGCCAAAAGTGGTGCATTTCGCCTGCGGTCAGAAGCCAGCCATGAAACAGCGCGAAAAAGTGATTCCGCTGGCGCAAGGCCTGGTCCTGGAGATCGGGATCGGCTCGGGTCTGAATATCCCCTATTACGACGCGGACAAAGTTGACCACTTGTGGGGCATCGACCCTTCGCGGGAAATGTGGGCGATCGCCCGGAAAAATGCCAGGAAGCATCACCTTGATGCCGAGTTTATCGAATCAGGAGCCGAGTCGATTCCCCTGGACGACAATGCCGCGGACACCGTGGTAATGACCTACACCTTGTGCACCATTCCCAACGCCGGCGGCGCCCTGGAGGAAATTCGACGCGTGCTCAAACCAAACGGGAAGCTTGTCTTTTGTGAACACGGCCAGGCGCCCGACGAAAACGTGCGTCGCTGGCAGGAACGGATTAACCCGCTGTGGAAAGTGCTGGGCGGCGGATGCAACCTGAATCGTCCGGTCTCTCAACTGCTGGAAGAAGCGGGTTTTATCTCAGGCGACATGCAGACCATGTACATTCCCGGCTGGAAACCGGCTTGCTTCAACTACTGGGGCACAGCCCGCCCTGCCTGAGGCGGATCGCCGACTACTTTCAAGCCTTCTCGTTATCAGCGCCCTCGATCTTCACAAGGTCCTCAGGCCGGTCCAGATCATATCCCGCGTTTTCCAGTTGCAGGAACTCGACATGGTCGATATGGCGGTCGATCACCTGCCTGGCTCCACGGCTTTTCACGACAGCAATCAGATCAGGCCTGAATTTTCTCGGAAATATCACGGGCGGCCCCGAAACCTGGGCCTGGCCTTCGCTCCAGCTGGCCACCAGGATCTTTGATTGATCGGGCGACCAGGCATCGATCATTCGGGAAATGTCGCTTTCTTCAATTCGCCACTGGTCACAAGCCATAACCAGTATGCCGTCATAGTCGTCCCTGATGTGACGAACCCCGCAGGACAGGGACCCACCCATGCCCTCCTCCCAGTCCCTGTTTACGACAATCGAAACGGGCAAGTCGGAAATTTCCCGGCTGATGCGGTCCGGCTCGCATCCGACAACAACCGTTACCGACACATTGTTCTGGGTCAGCAGCAGTCGGGTCGACCTCCTGACCAGGCTTTCACCGCCAACCTGGACCAGCTGTTTGGCCTGGCCCAACCGGGAAGAGGGTCCGGCAGCCAGCAGCAAGGCGGAAATTCTCGGGGTCTCATGTTTCATGACTGACCCACTTTATCGGTTAATGACCGGCCGTCGCGATGATTCAGGTCAGCATGAATTTCTGCCGCCACTGATAATGCTATCGCCTGCGGAAGTTCGGCGCCGATGTCCAGCCCGATGGGACCCTTCACCGGGCGGCCGTTCCATTCAGTCATGGCGCACAGACGGTCCCGGCGAGCGCGCGGCCCGAGCACGCCGACATAGGGAATATCCAGGCCGTGCAGGCTGGCAAGGTAGGCGGCGTCACTCTCCAGGTGATGGCTCATGATGACCACCGCGTCGAGATCGCAGAGATCCACTGTGTCAGCAAGTTTTTCCGGCCGGGACCTGGTCACTTCGCAGCCGGCCGGAAACCGCTCGGCCTTCACGAAAGCCGGCCTGTGATCGACGATCACCGCCTCCCAATCCAGTTCGCGCAGCGCCCTGGCAACCGGCACAGCGTCCGGGCCTGCACCGCAGATCAATACCCGGGTCCTGGCGGGAATATTCAACTGGATCACGTCTACCGGGCTACCCTCGCAGGTCTGGGTGATGTTGTTGACTCGCCATTCCGGCCAGGGTTCCGATATTGCCTGTAAACCACTCTGCAACAGGGGCACCCCGATTGGATTCAAGGCCGACGGCCAGCTTGCTCCTTGCTGCAGCGTTTGATGGCAAATCATGGCGAAAGCGCCACAGGCCAGACCAGGGACTTCCTGCGTGGTCAGCGCAAGAAGGCTGGCACAACGTGCCTGCTGCGAAGTATCCAGCTGGCGGAAAAAACCGAAATCGTCTTTCCGGTCCAGCCGCTGCAGCATCAGGTGTATTACCCCGTCACAGCCCAGGCCCAGGCTCCACACGAGGTCCTTGCCGGCGTGCATATCATAAGTGACAAATTCCGCCCGGCCGCTGGCGAATACCTTTGCCGCATGATGCAACAGGTCACCTTCGAGGCAGCCGCCCGAAATCATGCCCTCGAATGAGCCGGCGGCGCTGATCAGCATCATGGCCCCGGGCTTGCGGTAGGTTGAGCCTTCGGTCGCAATAATGGTCGCAAGAACCAGCGACTCCTCATTCCGGTTATTGCGATAGAATTCCAGAAGTGCCGGAATACCCAGGTGCACGATTCGATTTGCCTCTGTTTGAAAAGGAAATGATAACCCGTGAACGACCCGAAACACCACGAGACCCTGGACCCGGAAAACTGGGACGAAATGCGCCAACTGGCGCACCGCATCGTGGACGATGCGCTGGACTATATCCAGTCCACCGCGGAACGCCCCGCCTGGCAGGCCGTTCCAAAGGAGGTTATCGAACGCCTTGAATCGCCGGCGCCCGGCGAACCGACAGATCCTGTGGCTGTTTATGAAGAATACCGGGAGATCATCCAGCCCTACACGATGCACACGGCCCACCCCCGCTTCTGGGCATGGTACATGGGCAGCGGAACCGTGTTCGGTGCACTGGGAGAACTGCTGGCCGCCACCCTGAACCCCAACCTGGGCGGCGGTAATCATGCGGCGCCGCTGGTCGAAAAACAGGTCATTGGCTGGATTCGCAAGATGATGGGCTTTCCTGAAAACGCCAGTGGGCTGCTGACCAGCGGCGGCTCGATGGCCAATTTCACCGCCCTGACCGTGGCCAGGAACACGAACTGTGGTTACGACGCCAGGCGCGAAGGCGTGCGTTCCGCTCCGGGACCGCTCACCGTTTATGCCTCGACCGAGGTGCACAGCTGCCATCAAAAAGCGATCGAAACCCTGGGCCTGGGTACAGCAGGGTTGCGCAAAATCGCTGTAAGCGATGACTACACTCTCGATCTGGAAGCCCTCGCAAGCCGGGTCGCCGCAGACCGCGAAGCCGGTATGATTCCCTTCTGCGTTGTCGCCACTGCCGGAACCATCAACACCGGGGCCATCGACGACATGAACGCTATCGCTGATTTTTGCCAGAGCGAAGGCCTCTGGTTTCACGTCGATGGCGCGATCGGTTCGGTGGCGGTACTGGCCGACAACGTGCGTGATCTGTTCGCCGGAATGGAACGCGCCGATTCCATCGCGCTGGACCTGCACAAGTGGATGCATATTCCCTTTGAGGCGGGTTGCGTGTTGGTACGTGACGCCTCCCTGCACTATGACTCCTTCGCGCTGGTTCCGGAGTATCTTCACCGCGAAGCGGATGATGGCGGCATGGCTTCCGGCAGCCTGTGGTTCAGCGACTACGGCCTGCAACTGACGCGCCAGTTTCGCGCGCTGAAAGTATGGATGTCGATAAAGGAGCACGGACTGGCCCGTTTCGGCCGCATGATGGCGCGCAACGTTGAACAGGCGCGCTACCTGGGGAAGTTGATCGAAAACACGGACGGACTCGAGCTGACCGCCCCGATCGGGTTGGATATCGTCTGCTTCCGCTATAACCCCGGCGGACTGGACACCGAGGAGCTGAACCGGCTGAACAAGGTCCTGCTGGTCCGTCTGCAGGAAAGCGGGGTGGCTGCGCCGTCCTACACCACCCTGAATGGCGTTTATTGCTTGCGGGTTGCCATTTCCAATCACCGCAGCCGGTTTGAGGATTTCGACCTGCTGATCAGTGAGGTGTTGAGGATAGGCGGACTCAGTAAGTAAATGGTGACTGCAAATTGAGGGAAATTGCCTTGTAGTGGCCGTTGGAACTGGTCTTGTATGAAAGCCCGATCTGTTCGAAGCTCATGAACCAGATTTTCATCTTTTTACTGCTGTGACCGAAAGCCAGTCCGATCTCCCACTGGTCCTGGATCGATTCGGTTCGTTGGTCATCCACGTGAAAGTTCAGCTTGTCAAAGAGGTAGGTGTAGGTCGCGTAGTAGTTGAACCTGAGTGGCTCACCTGCAAATTCAAAATGCCCCAGTGGTTGACTGAATTCAAAGCCCGCCATCGCGGCGCCGTAACGGCCACGCGATTTGTATTCAGGCTTGTAACCACCGTAGTAGATGGCATTTAACAAAGACCAGCGGAGCCCGGCGTCATCGCCGAGCAGATAACGGCTCTTGAGCCCGCCATACCAGATGCCCGCCCATTCATCCGACTCTTTCTCGTATCCGGCGCCGATGTTCACGTAAGGACGGAGCGCCCATTTGTCACTAACCGGTATTTCCAGTTCAATGCCTGGGGTAAAGCTTATCGTGCCGTAGTTTTCAAATTCAATGAAATCAGGAATATCATCGAGCTTATGGAGACCGAAGGTCAGGGGATACCGGATCTCCACGCCTATTCTGCGCTCACCGCTCTGGTCAAACCCGGACTTTCGAACGGTCTGGCGGGGCGGAATGCGAAACACGAACACGGACCGGTTGTCATCCACCTGGTACCAACCCGTGCCGAAGAACGCCCCCATGGCCCAGTGAACCTGACGCACCGGGTCCTGCACATAGGGCACTGCCTGTGCATGTGCCGCCAACCAGGGCAGCAGGGCTACCAGAAACAGCAGATGCCTGAACGCTTTCATAGTTTTTGAGCCGAACCGTGCCTAATCTGGAATAATGAAACTCTACAGCATGACAGACGCCAAGTCCCTATCCAACGGATCCCGATAAACCAGGATGCACCATGCCAGAAGCTGAAATATCCGGATTGAATATCTATCCCGTCAAGTCGATGAAGGGCATTGCGCTGACCAGTGCGGAACTAACACCCACCGGGCTGGCCCATGACCGCCGGTTCATGGTCGTGCGCTCCAATGGCCGGTTTGTCACCCAGCGGGAACTGCCGCTCCTGGCGCTGATCCATACCGGCCTGGTTGAAAATGGCATCAGGCTTTCACTAGGCAAGCAGGGAGAAATCACCCTTCCTTTCATCTCCAGTGGTGGCGATCCTGTGCAGACAAAAGTCTGGGGCACCCCCTGCGAGACCCTGGATGAAGGCGAAGAAGTATCAAGGTGGATCACATCCGCGCTGGAAAGCACCAAGATACTGAAGCTGGTGCGCATGGCGCCGGGCTTCATCCGGCCGCAAGGCAAGCCGGAAGAACTGGGTGCAGAAACCAGCACCCACTTCGCCGATGCTGCGCCGTTTCTTGTCGCCAGTGAAACGTCCCTGGCTGCACTGAACCGGGAGCTTGAATTGCGCGGGCATGCGCCGGCGCCAATGAACCGTTTCCGGCCAAACATTGTCGTTCGGGGGTTAGAGCCCTTTTCGGAACACCGTTTGGCCGGCATCAAAACCAGCAATTACGGGATCAAATTCTGCCACCCCTGCGAGCGCTGTGTCGTTACCACCATCAACCAGGACACGGCCGAAAAAGACCCGGGCTGGCAGCCATTCAATACGCTGAAGGAAATCAACCCCGTACCCGGCAAGAAGCCCGCGCCGGCCTTTGGGCAAAATGCGATTCTGGAAAGGGGCGAACGGGCCGTGATTTCAATAGGCGACCGGCTGACCCTGGTTTAATCCAGCAGGTCCCGTAGACGTCTCGAGGAGCAGGATATATCAGTTTCCGGAATCCTCGTCGTCACCGCCCAACAGGTCCTTCAGCTTGCTGCTGACCTTGCTTTCCATTTTATCGATCTGCTTTTTGGCCTGCGCTTTCAGAATTTCGGTGGCGGCTTCGCTGGTGACCTCCCTGAGGATCGCCGCTGCGATCACTTTCGACACTTCGGTCGGCGTGCCCTTGAGATCATTCAGCTCCACGGCGTCAATCTCGATGTTGGAATAACGATCCAGAGATTCCGATTCAAAAGCCGCCCGGGAAGCATTCATCCGGAAATTGTGAATGGTAATAATCGGCTCTTCCTTTGCAGGCGAATCGGAGGCAGGCGCTGGCCCTGACCGTTCGAGCTCATCCATCATCCGGGAGAAGTTGGTTTCACCGCCCATTTCCTCAATCACGATCTCCGGACTTTCGATAACCAGGCGCTTGATATCCCGACTACTGTAGTCGATCGCGGCCTCGATACCGTTCAGGCTGAATGCGTTCTTGTTTTTGAAACCGGGCGGGTTGGCCACCGT
>JAHEFT010000151.1:54059-81519 GCA_024640025.1 Chromatiales bacterium | reverse complement strand
TGCGCTTCGAGAACCCTTGGACTGGCATAGTTTTCGGAAGCAATAAGCTCCACGTGTTCTTCCTGCCGGATCCGTTCCGCCTCGATGGCGTCGGCAAGTTCATCATCATATCCGCGTAAGCGGAAGCTCTGGTCAAACATTCCTGATCCCGTATCCTTGTAATTGGAAAGCTGGTTGGTGTGAACTGTTAATTCTAACATTTCTGCGCCGGAAATCGTGCTTTTGGCGATCCGGCTCCGGATGTCTTCGCGTCTGGACCCGAACGCACGGTTCGCGCATACTTCGCCACGCAAACGCAATCAGACCTACCGGAAAACACCATGGCGCAATTCATCTACACAATGCTGGGGGTAAGCAAGATCGTGCCCCCGAACCGGACCATCATCAAGGACATTTCCCTGTCGTTCTATCCGGGGGCCAAGATTGGCCTGCTCGGCTTGAACGGCGCCGGTAAATCGACCGTGCTGCGCATCATGGCGGGGGTGGATCCGGATTTCGAGGGCGAAGCAAGGCCGCAGCCCGGCATTCGAATCGGCTACCTGCCCCAGGAACCGGAACTGGATGACAGCAAGACCGTACGTGAAACCGTTGAAGAAGGCGTTGCCGGGGTGCGTGACCTGCTGACCCGGTTCGACGAGATCAGCATGAAATTCGCCGAACCGATGGATGACGATGCCATGAACGCCCTGCTCACCGAGCAGGCCGAACTGCAGGAGGAGATTGAAGTCGCGAATGGTTGGGAGCTGGAACGCACACTCGAGATCGCGGCCGACGCCTTACGGCTGCCGGAATGGGACGCGTCCGTCTCACACCTTTCCGGCGGTGAGCGCAGGCGTGTCGCCATCTGCCGACTGTTACTTGCCAGCCCCGACATGTTGCTGCTGGATGAGCCGACCAACCACCTGGACGCCGAATCCGTCGGCTGGCTGGAGCGTTTCCTGACCGGTTTTCCCGGCACGGTCGTTGCCATAACGCACGACCGGTATTTCCTGGACAACGCGGCCGAATGGATCCTGGAACTGGACCGCGGCTATGGAATCCCCTGGAAAGGCAATTATTCCTCCTGGCTGGAGCAGAAGGATGAGCGCCTGAAACAGGAGGATAGCCGGGAGCAGGCGCGTCAGCGTTCCATCCAGTCCGAACTCGAATGGGTACGTTCCAACCCCAAGGGCCGCCGGGCCAAGAGCAAGGCCCGCCTGCAGCGGTTCGAGGAGTTGAGCGCGCAGGACCACCAGAAACGTAACGAAACGCACGAGCTTTTTATTCCACCGGGTCCCAGGCTGGGCAACCAGGTCATCGAGGTCGAGAATATCCACAAGGGCTTTGGTGATCGTTTGCTGATCGATGATCTGAGCTTCAGCGTGCCTCCGGGCGCCATCGTGGGGGTTATCGGCGGCAACGGCGCCGGCAAATCGACCCTGTTCCGTATGCTGACCGGTGAAGACCAACCCGATTCCGGCAAAATCACCATTGGCCCCACAGTCAGCCTCGCCTATGTCGACCAGAGCCGGGACAGTCTCAACGGCGAGCGCAGCGTCTGGGAGGAAATCGCCGACGGCGAGGAAACCATCCAGGTCGGAAATTACAAGACACCGTCACGCGCCTATGTCGGACGCTTTAACTTCCGGGGTTCAGACCAGCAAAAGCGGGTCATGGACCTGTCGGGCGGTGAACGCAACCGGGTGCACCTGGCGAAACTGCTGCGATCCGGCGGCAATGTACTGCTGCTCGACGAGCCCACCAATGACCTCGATGTCGAAACCCTGAGGGCGCTGGAAGAGGCCTTGCTCGAGTTTCCGGGCTGCGCCGTGGTGATTTCGCATGACCGCTGGTTTCTTGACCGCATTGCGACGCATATGCTGGCTTTCGAGGGCGACAGCCACGTGGAGTGGTTCGAGGGAAATTACTCCGAATACGAAACCGACCTGAAAAGGCGAATCGGCTCGGACGCGGACACGCCGCACCGGATGAAATACCGTCCCTTAACCGGGTAACTGCAATTCCCGGGCGTAGGGTGGGATCGCGAAATCCCCGGGTTGCGGATCAAACGGCCTGGGCTGGTAGCCGAGTTTTTCGCGCAGTACCGTGTCGTCGAAGATCATATCCAAAGCCTGGCGCCTCACCATTTCCGTATTCATCCCGCGGTATGCAGGCAGTACTGAAACCAGCCGCACTGCCGCTGTCAGCATCCCGCTGTTCAGCGCCAGGATACGGACCCCTGGTCCGCAGGCCGCAGCTGTCTTCTCCATCATTTCCCGGTAGCTCAGTGTGCTACCCCCGCATGCAACGCTTTCCAGGCTGACGGGCAATTTGCTGGCCAGGCAGTTCACGGCCAGGGCTGAAAGATCCTCAGCGTGCACGGGCTGGCGCAGGCCTGCGCTGTTCCCTGCGACGGGAATAAATCCGAAACGGCGCCCAAACCGCGCCATTGAACTGATGTTACGGTCCAGCCCGCAGCCGTAAATCAGGGTTGGCCGGATCAGCGCGAGCGGCACGCCACGCTCCCTGCATAAACTCCCAAGGCGTTGCTCATCCCTGACTATGTTCGCGATGAGCTCGTTCTCGGCGTGGTTTTCCGAATCGGCCTTGGTCAGGATGCTGCTGGTACTGAAAGCCACGACCTGGCGCAATTCCCTGCATGCTTCGACCAGTGCGTGGGAGAACGCCAGCGGGCCACAGGACACCAGGTACAGGGGTTTGATTTCAGTGGCTGCCGCAACCGCCTGCCCGGCTTGCATCCAACGCACTGAATCCGACACGTCGAACGGAACTGCCGGCGCTTTCCGGCTGAACGCCAGCACGCGAAAACCCGCCGCCTGGAGCCGCGGCAATAGAAAAATGCCGAGCTGGCTGCTGGCGCCGGTAACCAGGACCGTTTTCTCCATGTCCGTCCTTCAGCTCCGGAACCAGGCCAGCGGAAGTGTTGCGGTAAAACGCAGCCAGATGCCCGCGATGACCAGCCAGCGCAACGGCGGGCTGGTGTCGCAGGCCTGGAACTTCATGAAGAAACGTTGCATGCCGCGGTGTTTTTGCCAGTGCACCCAGACGGGCCGGCTGGCACTGGAGATGCCCTGGGCATGGAATACACGCGCGGACGGAACAAACAGGCAGTGAAACCCCTGCTCACGCAGGCGGAACATCAGGTCCAGGTCCTCGCAGTGCAAGCCGTAATCCCCGTCCATGCAGCCAATCCCGAAAAATTCAGGCAGCCTGATCAACATGCACGCTCCGGACACCGCTTCCGCCGGAACGGTTTCCACCGGAAGCCCTTCGATTTTTTCCACACCGGCGAACGCAGGTATCCAGCGCCCGAGCCTCCAAAGCCCGGAAAACGTCAGCAGCGCGGACCAGGGGTGCGGAAAACAGCGCATGTTGCCTCTCATTGCCCGGCCCTCTCCATCCACCACGTTGGGTCCGGCCAGTGCGGCACGAGGATCATTATCCAGCGCTGTTTGCAGGGCCGGCAGGGAGCCGGACAACATTTCGCAATCCGGGTTGAGGATCAGTAAATACTGCCCTTCCCGTGAAACCTCCCGTGCTGCGGCATTGATCGCGCGGGCGAATCCCAGGTTGGTGGTATTCGCCATGATCGCGACATTTTTCGAAGGGCCGATTCCTTTCTGCAGGTCCGCAATGCTGGAGTCTGAAGACGCGTTGTCCACAACCGTGATCCGCACCGGAACCTGCTGGTCAAGCACAGACTGCACGCACCGGGTAAGTGCATTGCCGGCATTGAAATTGACAATAATGACATGGACATCTGCAATGACGCCGGGTGGTTGCATCAGGACCTGCCCAGCAGCCGGCTCCACCAGCCTGGCGCAGGCTTTCTTTCCTCAAGGGCCGATTTCAGTTCCGCCAATTCGCGTTCCTTTTCAGCCAGCAATTTTCCTGCCGCCATGTTTTTCCGGATTTCATGGTAATAATGTTCATAAACGGATTCGCCAGCGTCATCGAACAGGTCGAGGCCCTGACCCGCGGTTGGCAGGAACTGTTTTTCGGCGGCGCAAACGGCAATGAAATAGACCGGGTCGTGATTGAGGGATGAAATACTGCTGATTCTCCCGCTATCTTCCTGGTGAAAAGCAACACCCGGCTGTTCTTCCAGCGACCAGATTGCCGACTGGAACAGCAACTTCTGTCCCCACAGCCGAAAAGCCGGAAAATGTTCCCGGAGCAACGATTCAAGTTCATCCCGGTACAGTTCTTTTGCATGGAATTCGTTGCGATTCTGCAGTTGATCTGTATAGACCGCCTTGTCCGGGGATGATATCAGCAGAAACCCGCCGGGCTTGAGAACACGCCTGAACTCTGCCAGCAACCGCTGGTGATCTTCCAGGTGCTCGAGTGTCTCGAAGGACACGATACAGTCGAACTCATTATCCTCGAAGGGCAATTCCAGGCAATTGGCGACCATGAATCGCAAGCCTTCTGCCAGGTATCGTGTCCTTGCATGGGCGACGGCCGTTTCTGAAAGGTCGACACCGGTCACGGAATGCGCCGCCGTCGCCAGTAAAGCCGAACCGTAACCCTCGCCGCAGGCAGCGTCCAGCACATCGAGCTCCCCGACCAGTTCACGGGCAAAAGCATAACGATGAAAATGCTCGTACCAGATTTCACGAACACATTCGGGGGTGAAACGCTCTCCGGTAAATTCCAGGGGGTTGGACAAATCGATCTCCGCAACAGGTCCCATCAGAAACTGATTTTAACCCATCAGGACCCCGGCACGGTCCAGCGCCTGGAGAATCTTCTTTCGCCGGGCCGAAACAGGGTCAGCAGCGATGAACGCCTGGACGAGTTCCAGGTAATCCGGGTGTCGTGACAACAGGCGGCGCATGCTCGACTCATCCGGCTTGAGGCCGGTTGGACCGAAAGACCGCCCCCCAAGGTGCACCACGTAAACGTCATCGCACAGCACGTTTCGCATGCCCGCCCCGGCGGCGCGCCGGGAGAAATCATTTTCCTCTCCATACCCTTTACCGAACAGGGTCTCGTCGAACAAACCGATGCGGTCGATGGCCCGGCGTGAGACCGCCATGCAAAATCCCACGGCCGTGGGCAATTCCGGGTAATTAACGGGCCCTGACTGCGCAATCACCCTTGCTACCGCTGCAGGATCAGGCGGAACGGGATTGAACCGGCAAAAGTCAGGCAGTGAAGCGATTTCGCCATTATTGGTCCAGGGGGTGGCTGTTGCGATCGCCGGATCCGATGCCAGGCATCTCTGCAATCCCTGCAGCCAGCCCGGTGTGACCTCGGTGTCCGAGTTGAGCAAAACCACATCGTGGTCGCATCCCCGCATGCCGATATTCGCGGTAGCGACGAAACCCAGGTTTACTCCGTTGGCCAGGAATTTCCAGGCAGGCGTCGCCCGTTCTTTCCACTGACCGAGCACTTCCGCCGTAGCGGGGCTGGGCGAGGCGTCGTCAATAACCAGTACCTCGGAAGCGTCACCCACCGTGGCGGCGACGCTGGCCAGGCAACGATCCAGTTCCTCCGGCGCATCGTATACGGGGATGACGACTGATATCGGCTTAACGCGTGCCACGTTTATTCCCCCGGATTCCACCGGTGCGGAAGGCGGACAATCCCCATTTCCCGGCTCTCGCCGGATACCGTGAAGCGAAGCTCAGCCGTGTCACACAGCCGAATACCCTGGGGGTCCATCGCATGTCCGCGAATGGAGTAACTGCCGGGAAGCAATGGTAAGGTGTTAAAACAGATTCTAAAACCGTAGTGGTGGTCGTCCAGCATTTTCGCTTCAATGGCGTCATGATCGGAAGCGACGCCATACACCGGTGTGCCATCCGCCCGCATCACTCCGAACAGGGCGACCGGCGGTCTGCCGTCCGGTGAATGAAGCACGAGTTCGGCATCGAGGTCCTCACCAAAGGCAATGACACGGTCACCTTCGCCGGTTGAGCCCGGCAAGGAGAAATCACTGACGCGATACAGTCCCCCGTCCCCTTTCAGGGAGCGGCGATGACGCGATTCGGCAGCGCTACGCTCCTCGTGGTAGGCCAGGTAGGATTGGGTAACCGGAAACACGTCGCCAATCTGCCGGCAGCGCCCTTCGTGCAGCCACAGCGCCTGCCGGCACAGCTTCTGCACCAGGTACATGCTGTGAGATACCATCAGCAACGTATTACCCTGCTCAAGAAAGGCTTCAATCCAGCGAATACATTTTTTTTGAAAGGACTCGTCTCCTACCGCAAGAACCTCATCCGTGATCAGCAGTTCCGGATCGGAAGCCGCCACGACGGCGAATCCCAGCCGGACAACCATTCCGGATGAATAGTGCTTGACCGGTTCATGGACGTAATCGCCTATGTCTGCAAAAGCCAGAATTTTGTCCAGGTGTTTATCCAGGTGGTTGGCGCTCATACCGAGCAACGCGGCTTTCATCCTCACATTGTCGATGCCCGAAAACTCGGGTTGAAAACCGGCGCCCAGTTCCAGCAGGGCGGCCACACGGGCATTGACTTCGACCGTACCGCTGCTCGGGCTGATCACACGGGTAAGCACTTTCAGCAGGGTCGATTTACCGGCCCCGTTCTCACCGATTATCCCGAAGGACTGACCGGCGTTGATTTCGAGACTGATGTCGTGCAGGACTTCCGCGCCTGCAACAACCTGTTTGCCGGTCATCAGCGATGCGAACGCCCGCAGGCGTTCACGCGGACGATGTACCCGCGGATAGAACTTGGAAACCCCCTTGATCCGGACCAGTGGCTCCATCAGAGAAAATCCTCGAAATGGGCGCTGAACCGCCGGAAAAAAGACAACGAACCCCACAATACAAGGACGGTCAGCACGGGGACAGCCAGATCATTTAACGACAATCCGTAGTTGCCGAGCAGAATAAAATCACGCAGCCGAGCGACGTACCAGGACATCGGGTTGAACCGCATCAGGGTAGCGAATTGTTCGGGCAAAATGCTCGAGCTATAGAGAATGGGCGTGGTAAAAAACCAGAACGTCATCAGCGGCGGCAGAATCTGGGAAACATCCCTGATAAAAACCTGCAGCGCGCTGACGAAAAGCGCCAGTCCGCTGGCAAACACATAAAGCAGAGCCAGCACCGGCAGGGCCGCGATGACGCCGAACCAGTGAATTGGCGTACCCGTCAACTGGAGCACCACGAGTACCGCAAGGTAACCCGCCATGTTCATCAGAAAGGTGGCACTGACGGCGGATAGTGGCAGCAATTCGCTGGGAAACGCCACTTTACCGATCAGCGCGGCATTGGCGCTGACGACGTTCGATGAACGCAGGACTGCCTCTGAAAAAGCGGTCCAGGGCCAAAAAGCCACGGCCAGGTACGGCACGAAGCCGCCTGCTCCGGCGTCGGGAATCCGCGCCTTGAAGATGGTGGTAAACACGAAGGCGTATACCGCCAACAGCACCAGGGGCTGCAGGATCAGCCAGGCAAAACCCGTCATGTTTTCCAGGTAATCCGTGCGGATGGCTCGCGAAACCAGTTGCCGGAAAACATTCATCGATGACAGGTTCATCGGTTTCGCATATTACCTGGCGATCAGTTGTTTAATTCGTTGTAGTCCGGCGCGAGTTCAAGATTTTCACCGAAATGGCGTTTGGCCATGATTTCCACCGCGCCTTCAGGAATCACGATGGGCTGGCTGAGTAGTTTGCGTAAATACGCCTTTTGGTAATCCTCGTAATATTTCTGCCGCACAAGCTCGGTAGCCTGCTCTTCTATTTCACCGAACTCGGGCAACTCATTTCCGGCGCGGTCATTCAAGCGGATAATGTGATAGCCATATTCAGTCTTTACCGGACCGCCAATCTGACCGGGCTCGGTTAAAGCGAACGCAGCCTGTTCGAACGGAGCGACCATCTGGCCACGGCGCATTTCGGGATATCGCCCCCCATTGGCAACCTTGGCCGGATCGTCCGAGTATTCAATCACCAGTTCCTTGAAAATGTCCGGATCCTTTTCAAGCCGCGAAATCAACAAATTGGCCAGCTGCTCTGCTTCGATCTGGGACAACTGCTCCGTGGCAATCAGTATATGGGATATATCAAGAAGTTCCTCAGTGCGGTAGTTATCCGGATTGGCGATGTAGTCTTCATGTGCGATGACTTCGAAATCGGGGACAGGGGCGTTTCGCATGACTTCTTGTATCCAGTCTTCGGCGAGTTCCTTTTCACCTGCGATGTAGATCATTTCCGGTATCAGCGGTCTTTGATCATACCCGGCCTTCCTGGCGTCATTGGCCACGGCCTTGAGTTTCAACAGGCTTCGGATGACTCCGTCAACTTTTGCGCCGTCACGAATGAAGGCCAATCGGTCTTTTGATGGAATTTTGGCGAAAGCCGCATCGAGTTCCGCCTGTGTGACGAATACGTCACCGGTGTAAGCAATGATGACGGCTGGATCCACATTTTCAGCCATTTCCTGGGCATATGCCGCACCGAATGGAAAAAACACGAAAGTCGCGCCGAACAACGCCGCCGACACTACAGAAAAAACCTTTTTCATCAGGGACATTAACAAAACTCCAAATTCATTGACCATTTCCCAGATAAACGAAGGGGCTGCACAGGCAGCCCCTCGTCTTTACCTTTTCGAATCTAACGATCCGAGTATAGCTTTGCTAACTAATCGCTGCAATCAAAGTGATAGCAACGTTCCGGCTCGATACGCTTAACACTCGACTTGTGCTGGAACAGACCACCATAGTGAGCGATAACACCACCCGTCAGGTATTCGTTCTCATATTCCTGAGCAGCGAAACCGGTGACAGGCAGGCCAACGAGGCCATTTTCGTCCTGGTGCATTTCATCACCTATGGACAGCCCATTTCCAGCCTTGGTTGCTTTAAGACTCATGCTGATCTTCGCCCAGCCATCGGCAGGAATGTTGGTGACTGTTGCAAGCAGATCAGAGTCGAAAACCACGCCGTCGCCGAAGCGCAGGACGTTGGTCTCATAGCACAGCTGGAACGGAGGTGGCCCCTTAGGAGTCGTTCCGCCCGGAGGTGGTGGAGACACGATCGGCGGATTGTTGCCGGGCGTTGTCGGGTTTGACGGGCTTTCTTCGCGATCCCAGTCGGTAAAGTAGACGGTTTCACAAGCCTTGCCATCGAACGAGTCGGTGAACGGCGGAATGATATTACCGTAGGTGACCTTCACGTAATCGCAGGTAGCCCAGGAAGGATACTTGATCGGATCAATAACACCATCCTTGTCGCCTGGCGGATAGAAATCACCTGGCTCCCAGAAGTTACACCCCGGATCACCGGCGTCTGGAATATATTCGACGCTTACGCCCGTTTTATCGGAATCCACGTAGAACGCCTTGGTCGGGAACGTGAAGACCCAGTCGGTAGATGCGAACAGATCTTCCTCTGTGGTGAATTCATTCATGACGTTGTCGTGCATGAACACCGCGGAAATGGCTCCGATCGAACGTGAGTAGAACAAATCTACCGCTTCGTTGCTAGGTGTACCGAAGAAGATCGTGGCCGTTTTCTGGTCACCGTCATCCATTGAAGGATGAATGGTACCCGGAACAGCGTGAACGCCGTCTACAGACTTGTCGTAGCCCTGGATAGCCTTGGCGTCGTAGCTGAACATGGTGCCGTTAGCGGTATTGACAACAGCAGCGCCGCCGAACAGGCCGCCACGGTTACGCTTGGTATCGGTAGTTGCCTGCCAGCCACTGGCGCTGGCTTCAGCTTCATCAAACCACATCCCGTCCATCGGATCGGGCTTGGCGCCCCCGTATTCGGTCCAGTTGTCGACCAACTGCTGGCAGTTCTCAGGAACAGATTCGCCGTCCTCGTTAAGTCCGTGCGTGACTGCATCGGCCGAACCAATACGCTTGGGCAGTTTTGTCGTGGCTGCTCTGGCTGAATCATTGGTCAGAACACCCATTTCGATCATGGCGAAGTAGCCTTCAGCGGCGCGCGAGATGTCGGTCGGGCCGCCATCTTCGTAGTCACCGGTGTAGGCATAAGGCAGGAACTCCTGCACGCCCATGGTTTCACCCGCTTCCACACTGTTGCCATACAGGTAAGGCACGGTGCAAGAGGTGTCAGGGATGTACAGGGTCGGCGTACCGGCACCGTCATCAGCAGCTGCTGCTACCCACACGTCATACATCGACAGGTACAGGTTGAAGTCAAGCACTTCGCGTGAATTGTAACCTTCATGGAAGCGGACCTTAACGGCCTTGGCTTGATCGGTGGTGTTAACGACGGACAGAATGGTCTGGTTGCCATCGTTAGTATTGTAGTACGGGTAAATCAGGACTTGTCCCAATCCATCCGGATTCAGGTTGACCGCCTGTGCAGTAGCAGCAAGTCCGGCAACACCCGCCAAACCAGCCAGTACCGCAGCTGTCAGATTTTTTCTATTCATTACAACACTCCTAAAGTTGTGTACACAGGGCTTGCAAAAATCGCCGGAACTTAAATTGAAATTAGACGGGCAATCACATACAACACAGCATTGGCGCCCACGTTCCAGCCATTTGCGGCACAATATTACGTTAAGTAAGCGTTTAAAGCAACCTTAACCATTGTAAAATAAGGCAAGGTTTTGGGGCTGCATCTTGCTATTTTTGTGGTAAAAACCACCACTCACCGTCGCTTTTTAACCACTTTTCCGAAACGATGCTTTTACTCTCCCATTTGGCCAGTCCAGGCACCGGTCTGGTCACCTCGTAGCCGATCTCCATCCGCACAGTGCACGTGTCTTTTTCGCAATTCTGGTCCTTGTAGGTTGCAGAGCGGTACTTCACTTTCCGTGTCCGGATGTCTATCCCCAGGTCTACCGCGGATTTGGCGGACCGATAGCCCGGTGAATAGTAGCTTCGGGCTGTTTCATAATCCTCGGCCAGCAGCGCGTTCCAGCGCGCCTGGGCCCTTTCAGCCACATCATTTTCAGCAGCCGGGTTTGCGGCACAAGCCGAAAGCATAGCCAGGACAAACAGCACAGTGGTGGCTGCCAGATGTTTTTTCCAGGATTTGTTTCTTTGCGTCATTTTCATCGCTCAGTTATCCAGTCTACCCCGCAAATGGGGCTATGGCTCCCCGGTTTCAACATCGGCTTCCTTGTTCAACGAGGAGATTTTCAAAGGTGGGACGCTGGAAAATTCTTTTTCCATGTCTTCGCTGATCGACTTCAGATCGACAGCGGTTTCGATGACGGTCGGCGTGATCATCACCAGCGTTTCACTGCGCGTTGTCGCTTTCGTTTTCGAGCCAAACAGGTAACCGATAACGGGTACCCGGCTAAGGTAGGGCACACCGGAGCGCCCCCTGGAATCCTGCTCTGAAATCAAGCCGCCCAGGAATACCGTCTGGCCGGACTGCACCGCCACCTGGCTGGTAACGGACTTGTTGTTGATCGGCGGATTGCCACTGGTCGAGATATCCGGATCACGCGCACCGGGCCGGCTGACGTCCTGCGAGATATCCATGTACACCAGGCCACCGGGATTGATCCGCGGGGTCACGGTCAGGGTGATGCCTGTTGACACGTACTGGGCGCTGCTGACCACGTTGTTGTTACCGGTTGAAATCGATGATGACTGCACAGGCACCTGGGTGCCAACGGTGATGGTCGCGGTCGCATTGTTTCTGACCAACAGAGAGGGCGCCGCCAGCGACCGGACATCGGTGACTTCATCCAGGGCGGCGATAGTAGCCTGGATAAACGGCATCCCGTTGGCCAGCGGGGTCGCCAGGGTGGTCAGGAAATTGAAACCGCCGGCTTCTGCGCTACCGCTGCCGAACGCGGCACTCTGGACATACTGGTCGATGTCGCCGACACCCGGCGGAATCAGAGCAGGATTATTGGTCAGGAACCAGTTGACGCCGAACTGCAACTCCTCGTTCAGTTCCACATCGAGCACCTGGGACTCAATCAGCACCTGCAGGGGTTCGATGTCAATGCGTTCTATGGCCGCCTCCACCGCATTGAATTCAGCCTGGGTCGCCTGGATCAACAGGGAATTGGTCTCGAGCACCGAAGTGATCCGGATATCGCCCGTCCCCATATCAATGGCTCCGGATACCATGCCCCCCTGCGATGACGGTTGCTGCGAACCCAGGCGGTTCTGGTTGAAATCCGAGACGGTGCCGACAGTCGCAGGCTCCAGCCCCGGCGCCAGCGTGCCCTGAGACCTGTTTTGCGTGGGCGTTCCGCCTTCGCCACCGAATAACTGCGTCAGGTACCCCGCCAGGATCGGCGCCTCGAGGTTTTTCACCCGGTAGACATACAATTGTTTGCCGGCCCCGGCGGCGCCCCGGTCGAGGATCTTGATCCACTCCTCCGCCTTGTACAGGTACTCTTTCTCGAAAGTGATGACCATGACGGAACCGAGACGCTCCAACGGTATAAACCGGAACATGCCGGCCAGCGGTGATTCAGCATTGGAACCGAAAATGCCCTCAAGCTCGGTAATGATCGAACTGACATCGACCGTCTTCAGTGGAAATATTCCCACTGACATGCCGGCCAGCCAGTCCACGTCAAAGATCTCGACGGTCTTCAGATAGTTACGCAATTCCTCCGGCGTACCGGCCAGGAAAATCATCTGGCGGAATTCATCGGCCTTGATGATTCCTCCATCCCGAACATAAGGTTCCAGGATTTTTGCCATCTCACTGGCCGCAATGTAATGCAGCGGAACGGCCCTGACTTCATATCCGCGGGCCCGCGCCGCCGTTCCGGTCTCCGGATAAAGGTGGCCCTTGATGGCATCCGAAACCGGCAGGATATGGTAGCGTCCTTCACTGAAAACCATGGTGGCGCCATTCCAGCGCAGCAACAGTTCCAGGATGGGCATCAACTGGTCCCGGCTGACCGGCCTGGAGGTGGAAAAAGTCACTTCGCCGCTCACGCCAGGACCGATCACGAAGGTCTCCTGGAGCACTTCACCAAGAATGGTGTGCACCACGGACTGAACGGATTCGCCCTCGAAATTCAGAACGATCTCACCATCCGGCGCGACCACTTCCGGAGGCCTTACCGCGGCCTCCTCGTTGATGAATATTCCGGAACCTTCATAAACCTCGATATCGGTGACACCTGGCGCGGGATTCACCGTGGTCGCAATGACCGGCTCGTTCTGCGGCGTGGATGAAGAGGCGGTCTTTATTGTCTTGCCGGTGCTGACGGGCCGGATCGAGGAATGGGTGGAACAACCGACAGCAACGATCACTACCGCCAGCGCGACAATCACTTGCCTGGCAAATCCGGGCAGGGTCATCACCGTCCCCGGCACCCGGTTTTCAACCGGCCTGGCTGAAAATTTATTCATCACTTTCATCCCTGGTTATCCTTTTATCTCTCGTCTTGGTCTTGTTCTTTGGGTTTCGTGCCCCTGATCATGGACTGAATTGAGCTCCGGTAGTCCATCTGTTCCGGCTGATCCTGCGATTCTTCTTCGGCGGCACGCCGCAACTCTTCTCTGCGCTCTGCAATCCGCTGACGGATCTCTTCCGCGCGGGTCAGGGGTTGATCGCCCCCTTCATCTTCCTCCTGCGCATCAGCGCCGGCCCTGGACTTACTTTCCGCGGCGACAGGTTTCGGCGGCGCTTCGATGGTCATGTCGTGCACCTGCAGCTTCAACTGCACTTCCTCGCCGCGCCCGGAAGCCAGTGTGATCTGCCGCGGCTCGATCCGGCTTACCTGCCAGCTGCCATAATTTCCTTCGAGCGGCTGGCCTTCAAAAGCCACCATTGACTCAGGCTGGTCCTTGGACTTCAAGGTTACCATCCGGATGGATGGCGTGATGATAACCCCGGCCAGTTCGAATTCGGGTGCATCAATTTCTTCAACCAAATCATCTTCACCGGCGCCGGCGGAATCATCTTCGATGACCGGCTGACGGCTCTCATTGAATACTGGCCGTTCGGTTATGACTGCATAGGTCTCTATCGGTTCATTTTCAGCCAACTCGGGTATATCAAGGGTGAGGTCTGTATCTTCATCGCCAGTCTCTGTGACGGACGCCGACGGCGGCAGCGACCAGATCACGCCGAGGAGCAGCAAGACAACGAGCAGCCCGGCGCAAACAGACCCCAGCACCATGGCCACCGGGTTGCCTTCGAACCACTTGTTCATAGCTCGCTTCCCTTGCCCAGGTAACCCGATATATTGAACCGGATGTCCAGCGTCGTATCGCTGGAATCAGGCGAGTTTCTGGACCTTCTGCGCGACCTGGGTTTGATCACGGTCACTTCATCAGCGATCACCATGGGTATGCTGGTTTCAAGCGAATAAAGCACTTTCTCGAAATCTTCGATGCCGCAACGCATGCGCACGTTGACGGTTACTTTCTCAAAACGTTCCTGGACCCTTGGCCGCACCGGTTGCCGGCTGACGATCTGGCAGGTGCCCTCAGCCTGGATATCGATCATCTGGCTGAGGCGTTCTGACATTTCCGCAGCAGCTTCGTTGAAATCACCGCCCTGGAGAAAAAGGTTTTCATCCGATGTCCGGTTTTCCAGGCTCTGCAACAACGATTCGTACTGCTTTTTCTGAGCGGCCACCCGTTCGAAGCGTGCCAATTGCCCGGAAAGGTCTGAAATTTCGGCGCCGTAATCCAGGTGCCGCAAGATAAACCAGTGAAAACATAAGAGGTATACCAGGATGACCGCAATCGCGAACAACAGGATGGCCGCAAGCCGGTTATTACCCTGTTCCGCGACGAGCGCCATCAGTTTACAACCACCTTGGCGACCTCGGCGTTCACTTCAAAAATTTCCAGGCCCGAGCGGGCGTCCAGTCGCGTTGAACCGCGGAACGCTGCATTGTCGAGCAGGGCAGAACTGTTGACCAGTTCTATCAATCGCTGCGCGTTTTGCGACTTTCCCTGCATCTGGACACTCGAATTGGTGATCACCAGGCGATCGAGGTACGTGTCGTCGGGTAAAATCCGCGTGATATCCGCCAGTATTTCAATGGCAAGGGGCGTTTCCGCCCGGCTATTCGCCAGGAAGCCCGCTGCTTCGCTGCTTTCCTCGATCTGCTTCTTGATTCGCATGACTTCCCGCGCCTCCCCCTGCACCCCGTCAATGGCCTTCTCGAGCTCTGTAATCTGGTGTGCCCTCAGGTACAGTGATTGCGTCATGACCAGCGCCAGCAAGACGACGGAAAGCGCACCCAGGGCCAGATTCAACCGGGTTTTCGGGTTGCTCCTGCGAACCCGGCGATCCACCGGCAACAGATTGACGCCGAGCGTCCGGTCGCCATCGGCTATGTCAACGCCGGCAAGCTGAAAACCACGGCTGCTTAAGGCGTTCACGGCCTTGTCCACTTCCTCTCTCGGCGCCACGAACATTTCCAGCCTGAGTTGGCTGCTTTCACCACCCCGCTCCAGGATTTTCCAGTCAAAGTAAACATCCGAGGCTTTGAACGGCGTTTGCCGGTCCATTTCAAAAGACAATACCTGGGCCAGGTTGGACTCGGCAGCCAACGGAAGTTTCATCCGCGTGCTGAGTACGGATTCCAGTTCCAGCAGTAAAAACCGCGGGGCCTCCTGGAGCTCATTCTCAATCAACAGGCTCTCGACCTGCTTTTTTTGCAGCGCCGCATCCTGAACGTTGGTGAACACTTCCAGCGGCCGAAGGGCACGGTTCTCATCGACGCTGAGCTTGAGCGAATCCCCCTCCAGTTCCAGGGTTACGCGACGCAATGCATGTTGTAGTTTCTGCTGCCAGGCAGTGGGCATTGCCTGTCGGAGTTCTTCTATCCACCATCGGAAGAACGTGCCGGCAGGGCCTGCTTTCAGCCAGCTGATCAGTTGCAGCAATTTTTCTTCTAACAGTTTCAGCATGGTGGTCTCAGTTATGGAACCCTTCTCGCCAGCGCAGTACCCTGAAAGGGTAGCCCTCGGCATTTCCGCCCAAACGGATAGTCGCGTCCACCTGGTCCCAGATGCCGTTGGGCAAGGCCGCTTTAGCGAGCACACTATACGTTAGCCCCCGTCCACGCGCCATGACCACCTGGCCATTCGGGAGCGATACGCCGGCACCAGTTGTTGAATCCTGAGATTGTCTTTCTTCGATGAAGTTCAATGCATCTTCTTCTGTCATTTCCGGCAGCGCCAGCAATGCTTCCACGGGTGCAAACGCCGGGTCTGGCGCGCCGGTCTCGGAAAACACGGTCAACCCAGGCTCCATTTTTTCATACAGCTCCCAGGGCATACCCAGGACCTGCAGCAGTTCTTCAATCATTACAAACGGCCGGTTACCCGGCCCAACTTCAAGCCCTGCCGACAGGTAGGTGTCGATCTCGGCGCCATTGGCCCTTTCGATTTCATCCGGATCGGCCCAGTCCAGGACCGCTGCCGCCAGGTAAACCGCATTTTCCTCATCCATACCATGGCCCTGGAACAATTGCAGCAAAGTGGCCTCATCGACAGAGTTGATGTCCACCTTGCCCCGTTCATCGGTCACTGCAATCTCAACCATGACATCCCCGACCTGGTAAGTGTACGGACGCCCATCCGGCACCAGGCGCGTCAGCTCATCCGGATCTCTCAACCCCAGGACGGCGAGGTTGATCCCTGATTCAGCAGCCATCCTGGCCCGGGTGCTTGAAATCATCGTGTGGGCTTCCAGTTGGTCCATCCGGGCCATCAGGGTATATGCGCCGGTGGAAATGGTCACCAGCAGCAGAATCCAGAGCACAATGACCAGCGCAATACCCTTCTGCAACCCGGGTGATTGCAGAGGCGATCGTTGTGACCGGCTCAAACTCAATTCTGATTTCTCCGTCTCTTGACAATGTCTCGAATGCTCGTGTTGTCGGAGCCGGGAGCAAGGTCAGTTCCACTCACAAGCTCCTGCAGCGCTGAAGGATCGATCCGCACAGATGCCGTAAGCAACGGCCATTTCAGGTAAACGTCTTCGGTGAACTGGATATCGAGCGACACCGACTCGGGCAACGTGGCGGTTTCCTCCCACTGGTTCACCCAGGCAGTGAGGTTTCCTTCGTCGTCAATGCCAAGAAAACTGAACTCCGCGTATTCGATTTTGTCGAGCAACACGATCGGGTCGCGAAGGTACAGGTTTTGCTCCTCGAAGCCCTGCAATAACGCATGCGACAACACCAGCATCTGGCCTTTTTCGCCGGGAACCACCGCCAGTTCCTGCACCTGGGGCCCGCCGAATCCCAGGTAGCCGGGCATCGCTGCCACGAAACGTATTTTTTTAGCCTCGCCCAGGAAAACTGTGCGGTCGAGGGGGTCATCTTCCTGCGAAAATCCCAGCAAAGCCATCTGGTTCAACTGCTTGCGGATAAACTGGTGCGCCATGCGGATCCGGCCGCTTTCCTGCAGGATCGCCTGACCCTTGTCAGCGGCCCTGGTCGATGCTCTCAGGCCGCCATAAGCCAGCGCCAGCAACATGCTCATCAAGCCAAGGGCCAGAAGTATTTCGACCAGGGTGAACCCCCTGCTACGCCTCATGGTTGCGCTCCCCTGTTCGCCAATACCGCCCTTATCGTGCTGAAATAACGGGTCTGTTGACGCGGCGGATCGCCCCAGGAAATTGCCAGGTCGACCTCGAGCAATTCGATTCCGGTCAACTCGGCCAGCTCCACACTGCGTGCATTTTCCCCGGGTGCCGAATAATTGAAGATATCGATTTCCCACTCATATTCATCGAATTCGCCATTGGCGGAAGTTCCCGCTTCGAGTGGAATTTCCAGCCCCACCTGGTCCATCAACGATTGTGCTGTCAACGCCGCCTCGGAGTCATGCCGGGCCCTGACCGTGTTTCGCATCGAGCCGGACAGAATTTCAAGCACCGTGGCAAAACTCAGGGCGAAAACAACGAAGGCAAGCAGCAATTCGAGCAGAGTGAAGCCCCGGCCGCGGCCAGGAAGGCCCGGTGAAGGGCGCCGAACGGACATGAGACGTGCTTTTTTCATCTCAGTCATCCGGCCTTTCGACTGAAGTCTCGCCGGTCAACCAGGCGACGTTGATCCGGTAGACTCGGCCATTGGCATCGAGACGCACATTACCGCCTGTAGATCCCCCGTCCGGGTAGAAACGAATTCCACCGGCGGTTTCCGATGTGAGCTCTGAGCGTGCGGTATTCAGTTCGACATTCATTCCCTCGGGCAGTTCTTCAGGTTTGCGTTCCCCTGCCTGGTAGGTCCGGGCCTCGGTATCCACCAGGAATACCTGCTCGGATTTTTTCAGAATGGCCTGGGTGCGCGTATACCGCAGTGAGGCGGCAACCTTGCTGGCCGCAGTCCTCATTTTCGCTCCGCTGATATTGCGGGAAATGGATGTGCCCACCAGGGCCATCATCAGGGAAATAATGACCAGCACGACCAGCAATTCCACCATCGTGAAACCGCCCGCGGACCGGCAATGTTTTTTCAGGGGCCGCCCTTTAGTGTGGCCGCTCAATGGACATCAATCCCAACTGGTGATATCCGCGTTCTTGTCTTCCCCGCCGGGCTGTCCATCGGCGCCCAGGGAGTAAATGTCGAAATCACCATGCTCGCCCGGATACTCGTACACATATTCCCGCCCCCAGGGATCTTTCAGGCTGGACGTTTTGACGTAAGGCCCATTCCATCCCGGCACATCGCCGGATTCGTTCACCAGATCGTCGAGACTGTCCGGAGTGGTGCCGGTATCGAGATAGTAACTTTCGACAGCCATCGCCAGGCGGTTGACTTGTGAACCGGCCGCCTTGACTTTCGCGCCCTCTGCCTTGCCGATGATTCCGGGTAGAACGAGCCCGCCAATCAAAGCCAGGATGACCAGCACAAGCAGCAACTCAACCAGCGTAAACCCTCGAGACGTCTTGTTGCGGATTGAACCGCCTTTCAGTTTCAGCACTTTATTCATTTCCAGGTCCATAGTTTATGATTCCTCAGGTACACATCCATCATGCCGCCAATCACTCAGCCGACCAGGTCGTTAATACTCAGTATGGCCACGAGCACGGAGAGCACAATCGTGCCAATTAACACTGCCAGGAACAAGGTCACCACCGGCGTGAAGATCGACAGCAGGCGTTCAATTGTGTTGCGCACCTCGATATCGTAAGTATCCGAGACTTTCAGAAGCATCGCATCCAATTTACCGGTCTCTTCCCCGACACTGATCATCTGCAGGGCCAACCTGGGAAACCTCCCTCCCTTCGCCAGGTTATGCGCCAGGCTGCCGCCAGTCTTCACTTCACGCGAGGCGTCACCCACGTCTTTTCTCAACACCGTATTGCTTAGGACATTACGCGCGATGGAAAGTGCCCCCAACAATGGTACGCCGTTGATCAGCAGGGTTCCCAGTGTGCGGCTGAGCCGAGCGATTTCGATTTTACTCACCAGGTCACCTACCCACTTCAGTGAAAGTACACGCTCGTCCCATCGGAATCGCTTTTCCGGGTCTGCCAGCATGCGCCGAAACCAGGCAACAACGAGAAAAGTCACCAGGATCATGGCCCACCAGAAATTTTGCAGAATCGACCCGACACCCAATACCACCTTGGTGATGAACGGGAGGTCTCCGCCCAACTCTTCGAAAATGGGTGTGAATTGCGGAATGACGTAGACCAGCAGCAGAATGAGAGACCCGGCGGCGAGCACCAACAGCAGTATCGGGTATATCAGGGCCGAAATGACGCTGTCCTTCAGATCGCGTGAACGTTCCAGGTAGTCGGTCAGCCGCGTCAGGGTGACATCGAGCGTTCCCCCGACCTCTCCCGCCCTGACCATGTTGACGAAAAGGCGGTTGAACGCGCCGTGCTGTTCCTCCAGCGCATCAGACAGGCTTCCGCCTGCCCTGACCCGGTCACGGATCTCGCTGACGGTTCGCTTTACCCGATCATTTTGCGACAGCTCGAGCATCACCTGGAGTGAACGGTCAAGCGGCAGACCCGCGACCAGCAGCGTGGACAACTGCTGGGTGAACTCCCCGACTTCACGGGCGTTCATCCCCCGGCGGCCCATGCGCAAGGCCGTTAGACTGAAGCCGCCGGTACCGGACTCCCGGGCATGCAGTGGGATATTCCCGGCTTCCTGCAGCTTCAGCACCACCAGGTCCAGTGAAGCGGCTTCCATCGTGCCCTGCACGGTCTCGCCGCTGGGCGCCACTGCCTTGTACTCAAACAGCGGCATCAGGATTCCTGGGTCACTCGCAGAATCTCTTCAAGCGTTGTCACGCCTTGCAGGCATTTCAACAGGCCGTCCTGGTACATCGTACGCATGCCGTCGGCCACGGCCTGGTCCTGCAACTCTCCTGAAGTGGCATGACGCATGACGAGCCGGCGTATCGCATCCGTCATTCCCATCAATTCCAGGATCGTTGTCCGGCCACGGTAACCGGTTGGATTCTCTTCGCTCGGGCGCGCACGGTAGAAATGATAGTGTTCCTGATCGATGAGCTCGTCGAGCTTCAATTCTTGCGCCACCTCCGGCAATAACTCGTAGCGCTCGCGGCTGGCAGGGTCCAGGGTCCGCACCAGGCGCTGTGCCAGGATCATGTTGACGGTGGAAGTCAGCAGGTAGTCCTCCACACCCATATCGAGCATGCGTGTGACACCGCTCGCGGCGTCGTTGGTATGAATGGTTGACAATACGAGATGGCCCGTCAGGGCTGACTGGATAGCGATGCGCGCGGTTTCAAGGTCGCGCATTTCACCGATCATGATGACGTCCGGATCCTGCCTGACGATGGAACGGAGTGCGTGCGCAAAATCAAGCCCGATTGAAGCCTTGGCCTGTATCTGGTTGATGCCCTCAAGCTGGTACTCGACCGGGTCTTCCACCGTTATGATCTTTCTTTCCGGTGTATTCAGAGCGCTGAGCGCTGTGTACAGTGTCGTGGTTTTTCCCGAACCGGTAGGACCGGTCACCAGGATGATGCCGTGAGGCATTTGCAATTGCTTCACGAAATCCTTCCGGATTTTGTCATCAAACCCGAGCGAATCGAAGTCCAGCACCACGCTTTCACGATCGAGAATACGCATGACCACGCTTTCACCATGCGAGGTCGGTACGGTGGATACACGCAAATCGAGTTCCTTGCCCTGCACCCGGTGCATGATGCGGCCGTCCTGCGGCAGACGCCGTTCAGCGATGTTCAGTTTTGCCATGATCTTGATACGGCTGATGACAGCCGCCGTCGACTTTGCCGGCGGAGCCTCGACCTCCTGGAGTACTCCATCGATCCGGTAACGAACCTTGAGACGGTTTTCAAAGGGCTCGATATGTATGTCGGATGCGCGGCCTTCCACCGCTCGCTGCATGAGTAGATTGACCAGGCGAATGACTGGTGCTTCGGACGCCAGGTCACGCAAATGCTCGACATCCTCGATGTCTCCTTCATCTTCACCGCCCAGGCCCTCGACGATCTGTCCCATCGCGCTGCGACCGCCGCCGAGCAGCTTTTCGATGCCGTTTTCAATTTCCGAAGCGATGCCAACACGGGGAACGATGTTCTTTCCGCTGGCCATGGACAGGGCTTTGCGGGCGTTGGCGTCACGCGGGTTAGCCATGACGACAATCAGATCGCCGTTTGATTCCTCGATGGGCAGAATGAGGTTCTGCTTCAAATAACGGATGGAGATACCCGGCATTTCGGGCACCTCTTCCGGCAAATCCACTGTGCGGACAAGCGGCAGGTCGAGTAAACCGGATTCGGCCTCCGCCACGTCGCGCTCCGAAACCAACCCCAGCCGAACCAGCAGCGTGACCAGGTCACCCCCGTTCTGTTCCTGGTAGGTGACGGCTCTTTTCAGATCGGCGGACTTGAGCCGGTCGTTTTCCAGCAGGAAAGCACACACGGGGTTATCCAGGACCGGTTTCTCTGACGGGTCCGGCAGCCCGGCTTCTTTTGTTTCTTCACTTACCTGCACTAGGGAACACCTTTCCATTCATGACGGCCTGGAAGCCGGATTAACGCATGATTATCTCACAGCACTGACAACCGGGCTGATTATCGGTTCCGTTTACTGAAAGACTGCCCCACTTGCCAGCCCACGAATTGTTCCACCAGCGGCCGGTTACTCAATACCCAGACGAAGATCGGCGCGAGGGCGGGAAGTATCAGTACACCCAGCTGATAGCCGAGGGCGATCTCTCCATCCGTCACACCATGCGCGAGCACGATGGCATGGCTCTGCTCGCCGAAATTGAAGGCCAGCATCTTGAGCGAACTCCACACCACGCCCCAAATCTGAACCCCGGTAATCACCGTGTATCCAATCAGCATGATAACGGCTTTTCTCAGCCAACTGACATCAGAACCCATCACCAGGCCGAACAGCAGTGGCAGGCCATAGCTGAAAATCAGCGGATTCACCACGAAACCGAGCGCCTCGGTCGTTCCGTCCCGAAAAGTGAACTGGATTTGAGTCTCAACCTGAAACAGGAAGTGCTGGTTCGGCTCAACGACGATGCGTGAGAAATCGCTGCCGAGGATATGGCTCAGAATGGCCTCGGAAGCGAGGCGGGCCGGCGCTCCATGAAAGGCGGAAAGGTAGAACCACAGCATGAACCCGAACAGCATCCACATGGATGCGAGAATCAGCATTTCGCTGAGCTTTAGCTCTTCTTTGGTTTTATCCGGTATCGGTACTTCAGTGTTCTCAGTCATAAATTATCCAGCCCACTGACGGGCGTTCTGAAACATCCTCCGCCAGGGTGAAGCATCGCCCCATTCCCGCGGCGCCCAGGAAAAATTGACGCTCCTCTGGGTCCGTTCAGGGTGCGGCATCATGATGGTCACTCGGCCATCCGTATTGCATAAACCCGTCAGTCCGGCCGGCGAGCCGTTCGGGTTTTCCGGGTAATGTTCCGTTGCCTCGCCCCGGCTGTCAACGTAACGCAGCGCCACCAGGTTCGCAGCCGGCTCATCGGCGCCGAACGAGGCCCGGCCCTCGCCGTGTGCCGTGGCTACCGGAATGATCGATCCCGCCATTCCGCGCAGAAAAATGGAAGGTGAATCTTCCACCCGCACCAGGCTGAAGCGGCCCTCGAACTGTTCGGAACGGTTTCCCGCAAACTCCGGCCAGGATCCTGCGCCCGGGATCAGGTCCTTGAGCGTGGCCAGCATCTGGCAGCCGTTGCAGACTCCCAGTGCAAATTTGGAGTTGTCGGCGAAAAACTGGCTGAATTGCTCGCGCAGATTTTCGTGAAACAGGATTGATTTGGCCCAGCCTCTGCCGGCCCCCAGGACATCGCCGTAAGAAAATCCGCCACAGGCTGCAAAGCCGGCGAACTGGTCAAGGCTTCTGCGGCCCTCGGCGAGGTCTGACATGTGGACGTCGGTGGCCTCGAATCCGGCCAGGTCAAAAGCGGCCGCCATTTCGACGTGACCGTTGACACCCTGCTCCCTGAGAATTGCAACCCGGGGCCTGGCGCCGCGCGCTATTGCCGGCGCCGCGGTGTTTTCATCAGCGGAAAAAGTCAGACGGGGCTGCATGCCCGGACTCTGCCAGTCAATGATGCTCTCGAGTTCCTGGCGGGCACTTTCGGGATTATCCCTGAGGCTCTGTACCGCATTACTGGTCTCGGACCACAAAAGTTGCAGGCCGGGCAGGGATTCATCGAGCACCGGCTGCCCGCCGCAACGGATGACCAGCCGGTCCCCCGGCACCGGGCACCCGATGTCCGTGACGGCTTTTTCCAGTCCGGCTGCCGCAAGGCGCGCCATAACGGTGGCGCATGCATCAGCCTTGACCTGGACGACAGCGCCCGGTTCCTCGGCAAACAGGAAAGCAGTCAACTGTTCCGTCGGCGCTCCAGGATCCAGTTCGAGCCCGCAATGGGTGGCAAACGCCATCTCACACAACGTTGCCACGACGCCGCCATCGGAGCGGTCGTGGTAAGCCTGGATCAGGCCGGACCGGTTCAATGCCTGGATCACGTTAAAAAAGTTCCTGAGTTGACGCGGCTGGTCCAGGTCAGGCACTTCCCTGCCGAACAGCCCATGCACCTGCGCCAGCGCAGAACCGCCAAGACGGTTGCGTCCGTTGCCCAGGTCAATCAGCAGCAGGCGTGACTCCCCGCTATCCAGATCCAGCTGGGGGGTCAGCGAACGATGAACATCGGCCACCGGTGCAAAGGCTGAAACAATCAGGGAGACCGGCGCCACCATGCGCCGCTCTTCGGTTCCGTCCTTCCAGACAGTTTTCATGGACAGGGAGTCCTTGCCCACCGGAATGGCGATACCCAATTCGGGACATAAGTCCATCCCCACTGTTTTTACTGTGTCGAACAATGCGCCTTCCTGGCCCGGTTCCCCGGCGGCTGCCATCCAGTTGGCCGATAGCCGGATCTTCGAAATATCGTCAATCGCCGCCGATGCGATATTGGTCACCGCTTCAGCAACAGCCATGCGGCCTGAGGCTGGAGCGTTCAGGACCGCCAACGGCGTTCTTTCGCCCATCGCCATGGCCTCGCCCGTGTTGGCGGAAAATCCGCTCAGGGTTACCGCGGCATCAGCCACCGGCACCTGCCACGGGCCGACCATCTGGTCGCGAACCACCAATCCACCCACAGTCCGATCGCCGATCGTAACCAGAAAAGACTTGCTGCCGACGCAAGGGAAGCGGAGCACCCGGCGCAGCGATTCCCCGAGGTCCAGTTTCGAAACGTCCAGGTCGTCACCATCGAAAGCCAGGCGTTCGACATCGCGGAACATCTTCGGGGGCTTACCCAGAAGAACCTCCAGGGGCATGTCCACCGGGGCCTCACCCAACAATTGATCGTTGAGCTTGAGCTGTTTAACAGCCGTCGCCTGCCCCAGGACAGCATAAGGACAGCGTTCCCGCCGGCACATGGCCTCAAAGGCTTCCAGGCCGCCGGGTTCGATAGCGAAGACATAACGCTCCTGCGATTCGTTGCACCAGATTTCCATCGGGGACATCGAAGAGTCTGCACAGGGAACCAGGCGTAGTTCAAGTTCGCCCCCGAGACCGCCGTCGTTTAGGAGTTCGGGCAATGCATTCGACAGACCGCCCGCGCCACAATCATGCACCGACAGGACCGGGTTATTTTCCCCCATGGCCCAGCAGGCGTCGATCACTTCCTGGCAGCGCCGCTGCATTTCCGGGTTACCCCGTTGCACCGAAGCGTAGTCCAGGTCTTCCTGGCCCTGGCCGCTTCCAACGGATGAAGCAGCACCGCCGCCCAGGCCGATCAGCATGGCTGGTCCGCCCAGGACAACGACATGGGCGCCGGGAATCAAAGGCAGTTTTTCGACATGCTGCTCGCGGATCGTACCCATACCGCCCGCGATCATAATAGGTTTGTGGTATCCCCAGGTCGCGCCGCCGATTTCCTGCTCGAAAGTCCTGAAATAACCACACAGCGCCGGTCGGCCAAACTCGTTGTTGAAGGAGGCGCCCCCGATCGGCCCTTCGATCATGATGTCCAGCGAACTGGCGATCCGGTCGGGCTTGCCAAAATCACTGCGCCAGGGGGCCTCGAGTCCGGGAATGTCGAGATGAGAAACCGAAAAACCGGTCAGTCCGGCCTTGGGCCGCGCACCCCTGCCGGTTGCTGCTTCGTCACGGATCTCGCCGCCGGAACCGGTTGCCGCGCCTGGGAAAGGTGAAATTGCGGTGGGGTGGTTATGCGTTTCCACTTTGATCTGAAACGGCAGGCTTTCCCGGTGCCAGGAATAGACCCCGGTTTCCGGATTGATAAAAAACCGGTCTCCAGCGGGTCCGCTGAGTACTGCCGAATTGTCGTGATAGGCGGACAAAACCCCTGCGGGTGACTTTGCATGGGTGTTCCTGATCATTCCGAAAAGTGTCTGCCCCAGTTCCTCGCCGTCGATGGTCCAGTTCGCGTTGAAAATCTTGTGCCTGCAGTGTTCTGAATTGGCCTGTGCGAACATCATCAGTTCGGCGTCGCTTGGGTCCCGGCCCATTGTGTCGAACGCTTTGAGCAGGTAGTCAATTTCGTCCTCGGACAGCGCCAGGCCAAGATCGCGGTCGGCCTTGCGCAAGGCCTCGGCGCCCTCCTTCGATGCAGGTACGAAAGCCAGCGGCCGGGGTGGATTGTGCTGGAATAGCGCGTGGGCGTCATCCAGTGAGTCCAGCACCGATTGTGTCATGCGGTCGTGTAGCGCCCGGCTGACCGCGGTCCTGTGTTCAGTGGGAAGGCCAGGAAGGAGGTATGCAACACCGCGCTCGATGCGCAGCACCGAATTCAATCCGCAATGCAGAGCGATATCGGTTGCCTTGGTAGACCAGGGTGACTGCGTGCCCAGTCTCGGCACCACCAGCATCAAGCCGCCTCCGTCGAGGCCTGCTACTTTTTCACCATGCAGGAGGTCCTGCAGCGCGTTGACCTCTGAAGTCTCCAACGTCTGCCTGGATTCAACCAGGTAAACAAACCGGGCCTCCAACCCGAGCCCCGGGCCGGTAACTTCACTGATCCGCTGGAACAGCTTCTGTTTACGAAAGTCGGAAAGAGCAGGTTCTCCCATGAGGCAGGTGAACGCGGACAAAGCAATACCCCCGGATTATGGTAACCAGCCGGCGTGAAGCGCCGGCTTTCTGGAGAAACAGTTTAACCCACTATCGGCTTCGGGGTTATTCCGAGGCAGCGGAAACTCCAGCCATTTCGTCCAGGCGTGCACGCAATTTTTCCGGTGGCACAAATCCCGGGATCAGCGTTCCATCGGGCGTAAGCAGCGCCGGTGTGCCGGTGACGCCCAGCGCCTTGCCCAGCTCGTATTGTTCGGCTATTGGATTTTCACACTGCTCGGGATCCGGTTCAGCGCCCAGCTTGGCCTGGGTCAGGGCTGCCTGCTGATCGGCCGCGCACCAGACAGAGACTGCCTTTTCATAGGAGTGGGAACCGATGCCCGCCCTGGGGAAAGCCATGTAATGAATGGCGATCCCACTCTCATTGTACTCGTCGACTTGCGCGTGCAGTTTACGGCAATATCCGCAGTCGATGTCGGTGAAAACTGTCAATTCGTAGTCCGGGTTTTCGGGGCTGAAAGTGATCTGCTGGCTGGTGTCCATACCGGCAAGCAATTCTCTTCGCACTTTCGATTTGGCTGTCTCGGTCAGGTCTTCCCGGGTCTCCATGTTCATGACACGGCCCTGGATCAGGAACTGCCCGTCCGATGTAGCATAATAGATATCGCCGCCAATCTGGACCATCAGGATTCCTTCGATCGGGGATTCTGAAATCGCTATTGACGACGCATTTGGCGCCAGGGTTCGAATACGCTCTTCAACCACGCTGTAGTCATCCTGCGCCAGTGCCGGTATGGATGCTGCAAGCAGCAGGCCGGACATAAGTACTTTGTAGTGCCTCATATGGAACCTCGCAATAGTGTCGCCAATGTTGGTTAACTTCTTTGTGCTTTTCTACTGACCACGTCGATTTGAAAACGTTCATCCTCGCGGATGGTGTTCGCTATGCAGTCGCTTCAACCCCTCCCGGGCGATGTGAGTATATATCTGGGTGGTCGAAAGATCACTATGCCCGA
>JAHEFT010000151.1:0-53959 GCA_024640025.1 Chromatiales bacterium | reverse complement strand
TACTGACCACGTCGATTTGAAAACGTTCATCCTCGCGGATGGTGTTCGCTATGCAGTCGCTTCAACCCCTCCCGGGCGATGTGAGTATATATCTGGGTGGTCGAAAGATCACTATGCCCGAGCAACAATTGCACTACCCTCAGGTCTGCTCCGTGGTTCAGCAGGTGCGTGGCAAATGAATGCCGCAGCATGTGTGGAGAAACAGGCTGGGCAATGCCAGCCACACGGGCATGCCTGCGGATGGCGTGCCAGAACGCCTGGCGTGTCATTCCCGCCCGCCGAGCTGTCACGAACAGCCTGGGGCTGTCGGCGCCGCGCATCAGTTCAGGCCGTGAATCACGCAAATACCGTTGCAGCCAGGAGAGTGACTCTTCCCCCAGGGGCACGAGCCGCTCCTTTCCGCCTTTACCCATCACCCGGACGACACCCTGGTTGATACTGACGTTGACGGCTCCCAGGTCTGTTAACTCGCTGACGCGCAATCCGGTCGCATACATCAGCTCGAGCATGGTGCGGTCGCGCAGACCCAGTGCTGTCGATACATCCGGAGCTTCCAGCAATCCAACAACCTGCTTTTCGCTCAATGCTTTGGGCAGGCCTCTTCCAATCTTCGGGCTCTCAATAAGGGCCGACGGGTCAGAGTCGATTCTGCCTTCGCGCAACGACCATTGGTAAAACTGCCGGAATCCGGACAAATAACGTGAAAGCGAACGCGGACTCCGTCCTCTCTGCATTTGCGTCGCGAGGAAGTTCAGCAGGTCCTCCCGGCTTGCGCTCGACAGGAGACGGCCCCGGGTTTCCTGGTGCTGCGCCAGTTGGATCAGATCATAGCGGTAACCCTTGAGCGTATTTCCGCTCAATCCCCGCTCGGCCCAGACGGCGTCGAGGAATGACTCGATCAACTGTTCTTCGGCGATGATTGGCACTTCGGTCACTGCTTTCCCTGCATGTCGGTGAAACCGGTTTGCACAGGCCAGTCCGCCAGGCGCCGGCGTTCGTCCTGCAGAAAACTGATCCACTGCGCGGCCGCTTCCCGGGACCCGTCAAAGCGCCCCGCATTTTCCCAGTCAGCGTTTGCATTTTCCAGGTTCCCCAGGTAGAACTCTACCATACCCCTCAGCAGGTAAGCCTCGCCCATCTTGCGCTCGTCCAGGCCGCCTTTTTCCAGTGCAAGATCCAGGGATTCCAGCGCCTCCTGCCAGCGTTCCAGGTCAACCAGGATAAAACCGCGCCGGAGATCGGATTCACCATTCCGCGCTGCCCTTCCCGCGGCCTCAAAGGCCTGCAACGACCGCTCCAGTTCATCGGCGGCATACCAGGATTCAGCCACCATGGTCCAGTGACGCCGGTCAGATTCGACGATCCCGTCCCTGATGCCCTTCTCCAGCACGGCAGCCGCTTTGTAGGGCACATCCATGTAACTGTAGAGTCCTGAGAGGTACATGAGATCAGCCGGCTTGTCCAGCAGGCCCTGGCGATACGCCAGCGCGAGAACTGCCAGAGAATTCTGGTCCTGCATCAACCGAAAATAGATCTGGGACAATTGGATCCAGTACGTTTTCCTGTCCGGCCATTTCGCAATCATGATTTCAAGTGTTTCGGCAGCCCCCGGGTATTGTTCCAGTTCGTAATTTGCAGCAAGCCTGAGCTGGAACCACTGCTCCCTGGGGTCGGAATCCATCGAGATGGCCGTGCTGATCGCCGCCAACACGCCGTTGTAGTCTTCTTTCTCCGCGTAAATGGAAGCCAACAGCACATACGCACCGGGGGTAATTCGTTCTCCAGGTGACTTGCAGAACCACAACTGAAGCCGTTCCAGGGCTTCATCGTAACGTTCCTGCCTAAAATAGAGTTGTGAAACCTGGTACATCAAGGCGAAGTGAGCCTGGTCCGGGAGTGAATCCAGCTCAAGCGCTTTTTCAAAGTAGCCGAGTGACTCTGCGTAGTTTTTCAGTGACCACTGCACCTGGGCGAGAGCCTGGTTGATGATGGCCCGCAGATAAGTGTCGCGGCCCGCCTGCCCGAGCAACTTCAGCAGATCGTCCTGGGCTTCGCGATAGCGTTCTGCTGCGACGTCCTGATAAATGGCGTTGAGTTGCTTCCAGGTCGCTTCATCCAGCGCCTGCGCCCCGATGTCGCGTTGAATGCCGCATTCGACTTCCTGTGCCCGGCAGATTCCGGCACTCATTGCCGTGATGACCAGCATTGCAAAGAGCGCGATCTTCATGATTCGTCCAGGCTGAATTCAATGACCTGGGTGGCGCGTCGCTCGACAGCCACACCTTCGACCACGCGGGGTTTGAATTTCCACTTGAGGATTGCGCGGATTGCTTCGCGGTTAAAAATCCGGGGCGGATCGGAATCAACCACCCGGGGTTTTTTTACGGCACCGGTCTCCGAAATGGTGAATTCAACTTTCACCCAGCCCTGGATGCCGGCCATGGCTGCTTCCTGCGGGTACAGGGGGCGGATAACCACCACCGGGATGATGTCGCCTTCGGCCGTCTGATCCACCTGCTGAAAACTCCCAATGAACATGCTTTCGCCTCCGGCCAGGGGAACATCGAGATCGGGTATGTTGATCTGCGGAATGTTCTGCACCTGTCTGTCAGGTTTCGATATTTTCATTTTCGGAGGTGGCGGGGGATCCCTGCGGGGCAGCAGCTTTTGCGGTTTGACTCGACTCCTGGTTGTGATCTCATCCGCAATCCTGATCGGTCCAAAGTGGATGCCCGCGATCGCATCCAGCTCAGCATGATCATTTCCCCCTAAAGAGACCAGCTGGAACATGAACAGGAATAGCCCGAACGTCACCCCGGCGGCGAAGATGGCCGCAATCAGGAATCGCAAGCCTTTCATGGCATCATCTACCCGGCTTCTCGGTGGATATGGAAACGCCGTCGACACCCGCCAGTTTCACCTGGCCCATGACCCGGGTCACCCTTCCAATCCGGGAGCCCTGGTCTGCGACAATCACGACGCTACCCTCGGGGTTCTCCGACCTTGCGCGTTCAACCAATTGCCGGACTTCCCGCAATTCTACCTGCCGTTTTTCCATCCAGATTTCGTCATTGGGCCTGATACCGATAAGGATGACCCCAGTCGAGAGCGCAACGGCTTGCCCGGCGTGCGGTTTGTCAATGGTTGCCCCTGTCTCCCTGGTAAAAGACGCGGTCACGATAAAGAAGATCAACATGATGAAAACAATATCCAGCATTGGCGTGATATTGATTTCAGTTTCTTCTGTATGTGCATGCTTTCGGGCCATGCTGCGTCCTCTCACCCGGCGCCGCCGGAGCCTTTCAGTGAACCAGTCAGTGGTGTTGCAACAAGTCGTCCAGTGCTTCTGTTTCAACCTGCGCCTTGTGTTCGAGCCAGGTCCCGAAATAGACGCCGGAAAGAGCGGCAACCATGCCCGCCATGGTCGGAATGGTTGCCATGAAAACTCCGGCTGCCATGGCGCGAGCGTTACCCCCCGCGCCGTAGGTCATCACGTCAAACACGGCTATCATGCCGGTGACGGTTCCCAGCAATCCCAACAGGGGACAGATGGCTATCAAGGCCTTGATCAACCCCACGTTTTGCCGGAGCCCCAGAGATGCTTCCGAGACGAGCCCCTGCTTGATCCGTCTCGCATACCAGGATGTGGTCTCCGCCCTGGACTCCCAGGAATCCACGATGAGCAATTTCCGGACCGGGTAGACCCTGGAGAAATACCAGGCCCGCTCAAGAATAAACGTCCACATCAGAAAAAGAACGAACATGATCGCCCATAGCACATCACCGCCAAGGGCCATGAGTTCGCGGATGGCGCCGATGGCTTCGTAGAGCCAGATCATGTGCGCTCTTCCGCGATCCTGGCGATAATGCCGGCCGCCTGTTCCTCAAGCACCTGGACCAGGGCCCGGGCCTTCCCCTGCAGGAAACTGTGCAGGAGCGTCAACGGGATAGCAATGACCAGGCCAAGGACGGTCGTTACCAGCGCTGTGGAAATGCCCCCTGCCATCATTCGCGGATCACCGGTACCAAACAGGGTGATCATCTGGAATGTTGAGATCATGCCGACTACGGTGCCCAATAGTCCGAGCAGGGGCGCAACCACGTACAGAACCCTGATGAAACTCAAACCCGTTTCTAGCGGGGCTGTTTCCCGCAGTATGGCTTCGTCCAGTTTGAGTTCCAGCGTATCGATGTCAACGTCAGGGTTGTCCGAGTAAACTGCCAGGATTCGGCCTAAGGGGTTCTTCCTGTCGGTTTCCGTCGCTTTCATCTGCTGACCGATCCCGGCACCGGTCGAGTACAGTGAGAAAGCTTTCCAAAGGCACAGCAGCAACCCCAAAAAGCCCACCCCGATGATCACGTAACCAACCGGACCGCCATCTTCCCTGACCCGTTCCAGCGGAGTCCTGGACTGCACTACCGCTCGCAGAATCTGGCCTCTGGTGAAATCGACTGACATTGGAACGATATCGGCGGGTGAAGAATTTTGCAGATCTCCGGCCATATCTGAAAAGCGCCCGGCAGGCTGGCGCGCCAGTTCTATAAAATTCTCCCGGCTTTTGCCGGTATCCCAGTCCAGGTAAACTCCGCCTGATACCGCGTTGAATACTCCGAGCCTCACCACTTCCTGTATTTCCTTTTCGCCGCTGGCTCTTTCCACCGGCGCGTGGAATTTAACCACCTTGCCTGATTCGGCAATTTCGGTCACCATCGCGGACCACAACTGCCTGAGTTCGGGTACGGTCGGCAATTCCCTGCGTTCCGCCAACTCAGAAAGAAACCGGGTCCGGCCAGGCTTTTGCGCGGTGACCATGGAGTCGTCCAGCACCGCCTGGATGTCTCCGGCAGCCTGGCGAACGACACCGAACAGTTCACCCAGGTTTCCCATGCGCTCAGCTAGTGTTGTCTCCAGGCCGGCGAGCACTTTTTCGTTTTCGTCATACTCCAGCTTGAGACGGTCGGAACGCACATTTTCATCGGCAAGCTCGTCGCGCGCCTCGGCGAGTAACTCCCGCTGCCTGTCCCGTTCGCGAACAAAACGTGCTTCACGTTCCTGGTTTATCAACGCTTCCGTTGCGGCTGCATCCCGGACGTTCCGCGCCAACTCGTCCAGCGTCTTCGTCTGCGCTCCTGCTTGCGTCTGCGCCAGGGCTGGAGAAGAAACCAGTATAAGAACGGCCGCCAGGAAACTCGGGATGGAGTGGTTCATCGGGCAGCCTCCGGCCCGGGCACCGGCAACGTGACAAGATCAGGCGCCTTTTCATTCCTCGCGATGGCCAGGCCATTTTTCACTTCAAACCGAAAACGATCGTCATCCAGATCCTCGAATTTCCGTGTTCCGGGATTGAACCATCCGGTGACCCGATTATTGCTGGTCTGGTAGACCAGCAACATCCTGCCGACCCGCAAAAAATCTACTGTCTGACCCGTTGTAGGGAGTATGTCTGAATAGGCTTCGGTGGTCCGGCTAAATTCCAGCTCGCCCTGGTACGCTTCCATGACCCGGCGGTATTTCTCGGACGCGGTGACTTCCGCCTCGTCCATCATCTCGCGCAGCCGCCGCACACGGGCGCGGCGCTCTTCGATCCGAAATGGAACATCTGCTTCGACGATCTGCTCAAGCGTTGCGATCATCTCGAGCATCAGGGGCACGATGCCGCGGTTGGTATTCTCCAGGCCGGCAAGTTGCCGATGGATTGAATCGATTTCGTTTTTCTGATCTTCGACCACTTTTTCGAGGTTGGCGTTATAGATTTTCAGGCTTTCCGCTTCCCGGACGACCGACCGGTATTCAAAGAGAAGGTCCTGTGTTTGCCGGGCCAGTCCGGAAATCTCTGCTTGTGATGTCGCCGACTCCCGGTTGATCTGCAATTCCGCTTCCAGCGCAGAATCCAGGCTTTGGGCTGAAACGGCGCCAATCGCAAACGTGAAGGCGCAGGCACAAAGCGGCGCCCAGGTGGATCGGCGTTTCAATGTTTCAGGCATAGCGTGTTCCAGGTTTGCGTGTTTAGATCGGGGCCGGCGTTTAAGTGATAATAGGGCACCCTGTTACGCATTGTGAAGTCCAGTTGAAAAATGAAGCCGTAATTTGCGGACGCCCATGCGGCCTGCTCAGACGCCTGGCGATCATCGTGTACGATTCGCTTGTTGTAGTCGCTTTGCTGATGTTGGCCACCATGCTGGCAATGCTCGCGGGTCTGGGTGAGAAAACAGCCTTGAAAGACCCTGCTTATACGGCTTACCTGTTCCTGGTCTGGTTTGCCTATCTTGGCTGGTGCTGGAACAGAGGGGGAATGACCGTCGGCATGCGGGCCTGGCGCGTCAGAATTGAGGATGAACAAGGCCAGAAGCCCGGCTGGGGAAAAGCTGCGATCCGCTTTCTCGCGTCGCTGGTTTCAGTAGCGCCGGCAGGACTGGGTTTTCTCTGGTCACTGTTTGATTCAGAGAAACGCACCTGGCATGACATCCTGAGCGGCACCCGCCTGGTCCGGTATTGATAAAGCGGCCGTTAGGATTCAGACGGAACGGCGCAACAGGATGACAGACGTGAGCACGAGCAACAGGATGGGTATCGATATCATCAGGAGCGGGGAGAATTCGTAGACAGCCCCCATTTTCTGCAACGCACGGCTAACGATCATGAAGACGCCCCCCAGGGTCATGCCGAAGAACAGTCGCACACCGGTATTGTGTGACCGCGCCTGGCCGAAAACGAACGGCATGCCCGCCAGGACCAGTGCCAGCACTGTGAACGGAAACAGTACTTTTTCCCACAGCACCGACAGGTACGCGGTATCGTCCAGACCGTTCTCCTCGAGGTACTCCAGGTACTCCAAAAGCGATCGTAAAGACAGTAATTTGGGCCGCGTCACCGCGGAATCGAGCAACTCGGGCCGCACTTCTGTCGACCACTTCGTTACCTCCTCGCGGGTGGTTGACGCGCCGGTCCCGGAGAAATTGACGCGGCTGACCTGTTCCAGGTTCCAACTCTCCCCATCATGAGTCGCGCTTTCCGCACGCGTGATGGATTGCAGGTAGGCCTCGCTGGAAAAACGGTAAATCACTACATTTTTGAAGTCTACGGACTGCTGTCCCCGGTCGGCCAGCAGAATGGGCCGCTGGATGTTCACAAAGTCGGAACCGTCACGGATCCACATGCCTCGCGGACCCCCGATGATGGCCTGCCCCACCAGTTCGTTCAACCTGAATGCGTTGGCCTGCTGTTCCGAGGCAGGCGCCACCCACTCGCCCATTATCATCACCGGAATGGTGAGCAGCATCGTACCGGCCAGCGCCGCGACCGCCAGTCGAATCCGGGAAATCCCGGATGTCCTGAAGGCTACCAGTTCATTCGCCGCCGCCAACCCACCAACGCCGAGCAAGGCGCCAAGTAAGGCTGAAACAGGAAAAATCTGGTATGCCAGGCGTGGTGTCGTCAGGGCCAGGACCCAGAGTGCATCCAGTGTTCCATAGTCATTCTCCACCGCACGTAATTCGTCCAGCAGGTTGATCAAAACGAACAGCACAGTCAGGGCACACCACACGACGAAAGTGCCCAGCAGGGCTGCACGGCCGATATACAGGTCAACCAGTTTAATCAACGGTTAGCCCATCCCTACCATGCGACCCTGGCGGTGCATCCAGATCAGCGCTATGACCAGGGCCAGCAAATGAATCCACCACAAACCCGGGGAGATCGGCATGTCGCCCTTCAGCAGCCAGTTCCGGCACATGTAGAGTGTATTGACATAGACCATGTAAGCGAGAATACCCAACAGGACACGTCCGCCACGACCCTCGCTTGGCGCTGAATGAGACAGGGGAATGGCCAGCAAACCCAACACGACAGCAGCGATCGCGGGGGCGAGGCGCCACTGGATTTCAACAATATGTTCAACGGACCCTGAAAAGAGAATATCCACACTTCTTTTTGCTTCGACGACTTCCGATTTTATCCGGCTTTCCTGCTCCGGGAGTTTGACGTCATTGCGTGAAAAATGCATGATCCCGAAATCCAGCGTGTCTGAGCCGCCCTCTGTGGCCTGACCGTTCTCCAGGGTCAGGAAGCGGTTTCCGGTATTTTTATCGAGCCAGTAATAACCTTTTTCCGCGCTCCAGATTTGCTCGCGATCGTCCTGTCTCAGCTGAATGAAAATGTTTCTCAGCGTTCGTCCGTCTTTTTCCACCGCTTCGACGTATAAGACGAGGTCGCCGCCGCGCAACACGTGAAAAGTTCCGGCCTGCAGTCCCCATTCGGCCGCGTTCCGGAATGCATCCAGCAGCTTTTGCTGTGTCGCCGAGGCCGCAAGAGGGGAGACGAACAAGCTAAGCGCGAGGAGCGTTGCCGATACCGGCAGCAACAGGTTGAACAGCGGCCGGAGCATCATTTGCCACCTGAAACCACTGGCTCTCATGACCGACATTTCCTGGTCCCTGTAAAGCCGGCCCAGCCCCCAGATCACAGAGATAAAAACACTGAGGGGGACAATGGTGCCCAGGACATCAGGCATTTTCAGGAAGATCAGGGTCCACAGCAGGCCCGAGGGAATGCGCCCCCCCGCGATGTCGCTGAGCAATTCGCCGAGAGCCACACCGATCATGATCACCAGGAGCACGATGGTCACGGCGAGGAAGGTCCATAGCCACTCGCGGAAAATATATTTCTGCAGAATATTCAGAGTGACCTCATTGAACTTGAAAAAGATGGTTGGAAGTCCAGTTTAGCAGTATTCCCCGGAATCAAAAATCAAACCCTAAACCAACAGTAAATTCTAGTAGAATGCCGTTCTCACTATTCATAACTTACCGGCAACCCATCTCCGGTCAGAAAGAATCTAAAGAATCTAAGGACACACCATGAAACTGAACCTGGATAACAATCCACCTGTCAGCAACAAATCCGGATGCCTGGTCATCGGGGTAACCGAGGATGGAAAACTGTCGCCTGCTGCCAGCGGCATCGATCAGGCCAGCGGAGGCTCCATTAGCCGCATGCTGGAGAGCGGCGACATTGAAACCGGTCTTGGAAAAACCGTTTTCCTGCACGGACTTTCCGGCCTCTCTACTCCACGTGTGCTGGTAACCGGGTTCGGGAAAGTGGAAAAACTCAACCTGGCCCGCTTTGACCGCGGCTGCCTGGCTGCAGGCAAGGTGCTGCGTGACCACGCCCTGACCGATTGTCATGTATGTCTCCACGATCTTGAATTTGAGGCCAGCGACATGGCACAGCGCCTGAAACAGGCTGCTCTCGCCATCCACCGGGCCAACTACCTTTACACGGCCACCAAGCCCGTCAAGGAAGATTCCCCGGTTCCGTTGCAGTCCGCGACATTCCAGGGAGGAACGGAACTGACGTCCGCGCTGGCCGAGGCTGATGCCATTGCGGCCGGTTTTGAGAAAGCCAAAAACCTGGCGGACCTGCCTCCCAATATCTGCACCCCGGCCTACCTGGCCCAGGAAGCCAGGAGTATTGCAAAACAATACCAAAGAATCGAACTGGAAGTTCTCGAGGAAGAACAAATGGCCGAACTGGGAATGGACGCCTTGCTCGGCGTTTCACGGGGCAGTGCAAACAGCGCCCGGCTTATTGTGCTCAAGTATTCCGGTGGAAAAGCCGACCAGGCCCCGGTTGCCTTGATTGGAAAAGGCGTCACCTTCGATTCCGGCGGGCTCTCGCTGAAGTCCGGTGAAAACATGATGCAGATGAAGTACGACATGGGCGGAGCCGCCGGCGTCATTGGCGCCTTTGTCGCGTGCGTCCGGCTGCAAATGCCGGTAAACGTGATTTGCATTGTGGCTGCCGTGGAAAACATGCCGGATGGTGACGCCTATCGTCCCGGAGATGTAATCACCAGCATGTCCGGCAAAACCATTGAAGTTCTGAACACCGATGCAGAGGGTCGCCTGGTGCTGTGTGACGCAATCACCTACAGCGAACAATTCAACCCGGATGTCATTATCGATGTTGCAACGCTAACGGGCGCCTGCGTTGTCGCCCTGGGCCATCACGCGACCGGCCTGATCAGCAACGACGACAAGCTGGCCGATGATCTGCTCAGGGCAGGAACAACCATAGTTGACCGGGCCTGGAGACTGCCGCTCTGGGAGGAATACCAATCACAGCTGGACAGTCCGTTTGCAGACATGAAGAATGTCGGCGGGATGCCTGGCGGTGTTTTGACGGCCGCCTGCTTTCTCTCGCGCTTTGCCGAGAACCAGCGCTGGGCGCACCTGGATGTCGCGGGTTCAGCCTGGAAATGGGGCACCAACGAGGGCGCCTCTGGACGGCCGGTAGGCTTGCTGGCCCAATACCTGCTCGACCGGTCAGCCTAAATTGACGGGCACTCCCTGCCAGGTTGCTTTTTACGTGCTGGACAGTGAGCAGCAGTCCGCCGCGCACATCGCCTGCCGCCTGGCCATGAAAGCCTGGGAACAAGGTCACCTCGTGATGGTCCTCGCTACAGATGAAAATGAAGCCGCATTGCTTGACGAAGTCATGTGGGATTTTCCTGCCGGGCGTTTTCTTCCCCATGCGAGGTCGGCTGCCGGTTCCGACACGCCTGTCAGCATTGACGTACACGGCGCCCGAATTCCCGATGGCCGCGACGTCGTGATCAACTTGTCAGATAAGCCGGTGGTGGAACCCGGCCGTTTCAGACGTCTGCTGGAAATCGTCCCCGGTGCGGAACCACAACGCCTGGCTTCCCGTCAGAAGTTCCGCGTTTACCGTGATATGGGGCTGGAGACGGCGACCCATCATATTCAATAGTGAAGAATTAAATGGAAAAGAGCTACAACCCCCGCGAAATAGAGCAGCGCTGGTACCGTAACTGGGAAGAAAACGAATACTTCAAGCCGGCCGGTGGCGAACAGCCCTACTGCATCATGTTACCGCCGCCCAACGTTACCGGCAGCCTCCACATGGGCCACGCATTCCAGGACACCATCATGGATACGCTGACCCGCTGGCAGCGAATGAAAGGGGCTGACACCTTGTGGCAGCCAGGCACGGACCATGCCGGTATTGCAACGCAAATGGTGGTGGAACGGCAACTCCTTGGGGAAGGCAAGTCAAGGCATGACCTCGGCCGTGAACGGTTTATCGAAGCGGTATGGGACTGGAAAGAACACTCCGGCGACACCATCGGCAGGCAAATGCGCAGGCTCGGAACGTCTGTTGACTGGTCCAATCACTGTTTCACCATGGACGAAGGCTTGTCCAACGCGGTTCAGAAAGTATTTGTGAGTCTCTATGAAGAAGGCCTGATTTACCGCGGAAAACGCCTGGTCAACTGGGACCCGGTGCTGCATACAGCGCTTTCCGACCTCGAAGTCGTCTCGGAAGAAGAAAGCGGAAAAATGTGGCACATACGCTATCCCCGGACTGACGGGCGCGGCCACCTGATCGTGGCCACCACTCGCCCCGAGACCATGCTCGGCGATACCGCGGTTGCCGTGCACCCGGAAGACGAGCGCTACAACGACCTCGTAGGACATGCACTGGAACTTCCGCTGACTGGCCGCACGATTCCGGTTATTGCGGACGAATACGTAGATGCAGAATTTGGTTCCGGTTGCGTAAAAATTACGCCCGCGCATGATTTCAACGATTATGAAATCGGCAAACGCCACGGGCTGGAATTGATCAACGTGCTCGACATCAACGCCTGCATGAATGAAAACGTGCCGGAAGAATACCGCGGCCTGGACCGGTTCAAGGCCCGCAAACAGATCGTAAGTGATCTCGAGAAGCTGGGCTTGCTCGAAAAAATCGACGATCACAAGCTGATGATTCCGCGAGGCGACCGTTCTCACGCGGTCGTTGAACCGTATCTCACTGACCAGTGGTATGTGAAAATCGCACCGCTCGCCAAACCGGCCATCGAGGCGGTTGAAGACGGCCGCATCGAGTTTGTACCAGCCAACTGGAGCAAAACCTATTTTGACTGGATGAACCGCATCGAAGACTGGTGTATCAGCCGGCAACTCTGGTGGGGACATCGGATTCCGGCCTGGTACGATCCGGAGGGAAATATCCATGTCGGCGCCAGTGAAGAAGACGCCCGGCGCAGGTCCGGCCTGACCGCCGATGTTGTATTGAGACAGGACGAAGATGTGCTGGATACCTGGTTCTCCTCCGCGCTGTGGCCATTCACTACGCTGGGCTGGCCGGAAAAGACCGATTACCTGGAGCGTTTTTATCCCACCAGCGTCATGGTCACCGGATTTGACATCATCTTTTTCTGGGTTGCCAGGATGATCATGATGGGGCTGAAATTCATGGACGATGTTCCGTTCCGGACCGTCTATATTCACGGGTTGTTGCGGGATGGGAACGGACAGAAAATGTCCAAGTCCAAGGGCAATGTGCTCGACCCGCTGGACCTGATCGATGGAATAGAACTTGACCAGTTGGTTCAGAAAAGAACCACCGGCCTGATGCAGCCGCAAATGGCCCCTGCCATCGAGAAAGCCACCAGGAAGGAATTTCCGGACGGCATACCGCCGTTCGGCACCGACGCCCTGCGCTTCACGTTTGCTGCCCTGGCCACGACCGGACGGGATATCCGTTTCGATCTCGGGCGTATCGAGGGTAACCGCAATTTTTGTAACAAGTTGTGGAATGCAGCCCGCTTCGTACTGATTCAAACGGAAGGCAAGTCGGTCAAGCCGGCGGCGGGGCCTGATACCTTCGACCGCTGGATTGTTTCGCGCATGAACCGGATGATTCATGAAGTGGAGTCTCATTTGGGAGACTTCCGCCTGGACCTCGCCGCCCAGGCGTTGTATGAGTTCAGCTGGAATGAGTACTGCGACTGGTACCTGGAATTTACCAAGGCCACGCTGCAGGCTGCCAGTGAAGATGAACAGGCTACCATCCGCCACACCCTGCTTTCTGTCCTGGAGACCTTCCTGCGCACGCTTCACCCGATCATGCCTTTTATTACCGAGGAAATCTGGCAACGGGTGAAAGCCCCGTTGGAAATCGAAGGCGACAGCATCATGCTCCAGCGTTTCCCGGTTACCGGAGCGCGTGATGAAGTGGCAGAACAGGACGTTGAATGGGTCAAGAATGTCGTACAGGGCATCCGCCGCATCCGGGCCGAGCTGAACCTGTCACCCGGAAAACCGCTTGATGTGCTGTTCCAGGCTGGTCACGCGGCGGACCGCAGCCGCCAGCAGCGGTTCACGGGCGTGCTTTCGCAACTGGCCCGGATCCAGTCATCTGAATGGGTAGACGACAAGGCAGATACCGCGCAGTGTGCAGTGGCGCTGGTCGGCGATCTGAAAATCCTCATTCCACTGAAAGGACTGGTCGATGTGGAGGAGGAACTTTCACGCTTGATGAAGCAACTCGAACGTGAAAATGCAGACCGGCGGAAGGCCGAAGGCAAACTCGGTAACCGCCGCTTCGTGGAAAACGCGCCGGCAGCAGTGGTCGAGCAGGAGCGCGAAAGGCTGCTCGCGCACAAGGCCAACGTGGAAAACCTGCACGAGCAGATTCGCCAGCTGGAATCCTTACGGGATTAGCGCCCCTGCCCCTGGGCTATCGGGGTTCCAGATCCAGCCTCATGACAATGGCATTCTCCTTGCCCAGGTCGGACCGGTAGTAGTCCGGCCGTTCCGCCACGATTTTGAAGCCGAATTTCTGATACAGAGCTATTCCTGCCGGGTTGCTCGGCCGAACTTCGAGAAAAATGCAGAAACTATTTTGCCTGTAGGCCAGGCGGATGGCGTGCTCGAGCAGGATGCTGCCCAATCCCCGGTGCCGAAACCCCGTATCGACACACAGGTTCAAAAGGTGATTCTCGCCGGCCACGTGACTCTGGATAGTGTACCCGGCCACGGTTGCTCCCAGCTGCAAACACCAGCAGTCGTAACCGACACGGATGCAATCAGCGAAAATACCCCTGGTCCAGGGATAGGGATAGGCCGCCAGTTCGATTTCCATGATGCGGTCAAGGTCGCTTTCGTTCAGCCGGCGGACCAGGGGATGCACGGTTTCCAGTTCAGCGCTCACGAACGGGACTCACTGGCCTCGGGATTCATGGTTAATTTGAGCGTAATCCGGAAAGTTGATTCCAGAACACGAGTTTGGCGCTTCCGCTTGCAACGAGATCTTCGATCCGGCGGGTCACAAGAATCCGGGCTGACCCGACAACCAGCGGCGCTTCACCCCTGAATAAATGCAGGCCTAAACCGGCGCCGAACAACACAACGCGAGTGAATAAGTGTTGCCCAACAGCTTCTTCGAGTGTGGGACTCGCGAAACTGCCCGCCGGATCCGGCCAGGCCCAGACAACCGCGCCGCCAAGCACCCTCGCAATATCGCTCGCAAACGGGCTTTCAGTCACGCCGGGTGAATCGCAGACCAGCAAGGTATCTCCTTGTCCTGCCTGGACTAGAAGACGATTGGCTTCCGTTTCAGGCGGCTTTGCCGACCATATGTCGAAGCCCATGGCTTCAAGGTAAGCCCGGCGCCGGGACTCATTCATTTTTCAGTTTCTTCCGGTACTGCTGGCGGCGCCTTTTTTTCAAGGCGCCGGGCCCGTCGATTCTTCCATGCCTGCCTGCCGAGTACCGTCATCACCACGCCGGAACCGACATAAAGAATGCCCACCGCCATCATGACCGTTGGCGGGTCAATGGCCAGAAGCACGAAAACGAGTACCACCAGGAACAGGAAGCCAGCGGGTATCCGGTCACCGCGCGGCCAGGTCTTGCCACTGAAATAACGAACGCGTGAAAACATCAACAGACCCAGCAGCACCGTTTCGAACAGGAGAATCCACCGAACGGACTCGCCGGCAATCCCCTGGTCTGCAAAAAACCAGATGGTGGCCACCAGCGTGCCCGCCGCCGCGGGTGAAGCGAGGCCCTGGAAATATCCCTTGTCCGCGACCGCCGCCTGGGTATTGAATCGCGCCAGCCGCAATGCCGCGCAAGCGACAAAAAGAAAAGCGGCGAGCCAGCCAAGCTTGCCGGCAAGCGGGCTGATGTCGCGCATAGAAGCCAGCGACCAGTTGTATGCCAGTAATGCCGGCGCCAGTCCGAAAGAAATCAGGTCGGACAGACTGTCGTATTGGACGCCGAATTCACTTTGAGTATTGGTCATACGGGCTACCCGGCCGTCAAGACCATCCAGCACGCCGGCCACCACGACGGCCACTGCGGCGGCCGTATAATGCCCGTTAATTCCGGAAATAATGGAATAAAATCCGGCGAACAGCGCGCCGGTCGTCAGCGCGTTGGGTAAAAGGAACACGCCTTTGTGTACCATTTTTCCGCCAGGATCCATGCACTTTCCTCTGCGATTCGATACCCGGAATCATAGCATCCGGGTGCCGCCTTAATAAGGCATAAATACTTCGTCTATGTTATAAGAAAATCTGGTTCGCAGCAGGGAATGCATATGAAACAGGAAAATATTGTGAACAAATCCAGTCACCGCATATACGGATTGAAACTCATTCTTGCCGCCATGGCCGCCTTTTTCTGGCTCAACAACGGCTGGGCACAGGAGGTATACACCTGGACCGATGAGAACGGCGTAGCCCATTTCAGTGACGTACCGCCCGAAACGGGCAGTTCACAACAAATGCAGATCGAAGAGGCCTATCGCCCGGGCTCCAGCGGCGCCTATCCATCCGCGGATTCAACCCCGGAAGACTCTTTGGAAGGAATTGACAATATATTGGATGAGAGCCCGCAGAATGTGGCGGATCAGCGGAGGGAACAAATCGACGAGGCCCGGGAAAAACGCAAAGAAGAAGAGGCGATAGCGGCGCAGTTGTGTCCGAAATACCAACAACGGCTTGAGCAAATGGAGCCTTCCCGCAGGGTTTTCTATACCAATGAGCAAGGTGAACAGGTTCGCATGGACGACGAAGAACGGGTGGCCATGGTCGAGGAGGCTAAAGAGTACATCGCCAAAAACTGCAAGTAATCCGATCTCCATGCAGGTAAAATTGCCGGTTTGGACCACAAGAACCCGTAGCGGATGAAAACCAGCAAATTCCATATCATGACGACCCGGGAAACCCCGGCGGATGCCGAGATCGCCAGCCACCAGCTCATGTTGCGCACTGGTATGATCCGCAAATTGACAGGCGGCATATACAGCTGGTCGCCTCTCGGCTGGCGGGTGCTGAAAAAAGTCGAAAACATCGTACGCGAAGAAATGGACCGCGCCGGCTACCTGGAAATGCTGATGCCTGCGGTGCAGCCCGCCGAGTTATGGAAAGAAACCGGACGCTGGGATGATTTTGGTGACCAACTGCTGAAAATTCACGACCGGGCGGGACGTGACTACGTGTTTGGGCCCACGCATGAAGAAGTGATTACCGACATGGCCCGCAACGAGCTGCGCAGCTACAAACAGCTTCCGGTCACCTTTTACCAGATCCAAACCAAGTTCAGAGACGAAATACGGCCACGTTTCGGCGTGATGCGAGCTCGCGAGTTCCTGATGAAGGACGCGTATTCCTTTCACATCGACGAAGCCAGCCTTGACCAGACTTACTGGGAGATGTACGACGTCTATACCCGTATTTTTGAACGCGCCGGGCTGCGGTTCCGCGCCGTTCGGGCAGATTCCGGCGCCATCGGGGGAAGCCAGTCTCATGAGTTCCACGTCCTGGCCGATTCCGGTGAAGACCAGATCGCGTTCTCGTCGGGTTCGGATTTTGCCGCCAATGTAGAACTGGCTGAAGCCCTGGCGCCAACAGGCAAGGTTGCTGAACCGGCGGAGGAACTTCGCCTGGTCGACACCCCGGACGCCCACACGATCAGCGAGTTGGTCGAGCAGTTTGGACTGCCGGTTGAAAAAACCGTGAAAACCCTGGTAGTGGAAGCCTCTGCCGAATCCGGCCATGGTTTCGTGGCTCTCCTGGTCAGGGGCGACCATGCACTCAATGAATTCAAGGCTGTCAAGTTACCGCTGGTGGCAAATCCTGTCCGCTTTGCGACCGATGAAGAAATTCGCAAGTCCATTGGTGCAGGCCCTGGTTCGCTTGGGCCAATCAGTTTGAAAATCCCCTGTATTGTTGACCACAGTGTTGCTTCGATGTCGGATTTCGCGACCGGCGCCAACCAGGATGGAAAACACTATTTCGGAGTCAACTGGGGACGTGATGCAGAGATCCCGGAGCAGGCGGACCTGCGAAACGTGGTCGAGGGTGATCCCAGTCCGGATGGCAATGGCACGATCCAGCTGGCCAGGGGTATCGAAGTTGGCCATATATTCCAGCTGGGCACCAAGTACTCGGAGTCGATGAACGCGGTAGTGCTCGGTGAGGACGGTAAATCGCATATCATGCCGATGGGTTGTTACGGCATCGGTGTTTCCCGTATCGTGGCGGCAGCCATCGAGCAGAATCACGACGAGAATGGAATCTGCTGGCCTGAACCGATTGCGCCATTCCAGGTGGCCATACTGCCGATGAATGCAGCCAAATCCTACCGCGTGCGTGAGGCTGCAGAAAAGCTCTACGAGGATCTGCTGGCGGTGGGAATCGAGGTTCTGCTCGACGATCGAAACGTGCGTCCCGGCGTCATGTTCAACGACATGGAGTTGATCGGTATCCCGCATCGCGTTGTGATCGGCGAGCGCGGCCTGGATGAAGGCATCCTGGAATACCGTAAAAGAACCGATACGGAAAACGGTGAATTACCGCTGGACAGCGCGGTCGAGGCCCTTCTGCAGCGCCTCGGCCAGGGATTTATTCCTCCAGGGTAAAGCTCAGAGACCCGACAGCGTCAATTGAACATTCGACGCGATCGCCCGGCAGCAAGGGGCCCACTCCCGACGGCGTGCCGGTGAAGATCAGGTCGCCCGCTTTCAGTTCGAAATAGCGGGACAGTTCGGCGATGATTTCCCCGACCGACCAGGTCATGTCGCCGGTACTGGCCTCTTGCCGCACTTCACCATTCACTTCCAGGCGAATCGACGCATTTTCCGGATCGCCACATTCGGCAACCCGGCGGATTGCAGATAGCGGCGCGGAATGGTCGAAGGCCTTGGCCGTTGTCCATGGCCGCCCCTGCTTCTTTGACTCTGCCTGCAAATCGCGCCGGGTCAGGTCAACGCCCACCGCGTAGCCGAACACCCGTTCCAGGGCCTGGCCAACCGGAATGTCTGCACCGCCACTGCTCAGCGCGATCACCAGTTCTGCCTCGTGGTGCAAATTATGGGTCATCGGCGGATAGGGGATGGTTTCAAGGGCACAGACCGCATCCGCGGGTTTGGAAAAGAAGCATGGCGGTTCGCGCAACGAAGAGCCCATTTCCCGGGCATGCTCGCGATAATTGCTGCCCACGCAGTACACCCGGTTGACCGGGAATATCGCTTCGGTTCCCGCCACCGCCACAGCCGGGGTTGCCCCGGGTGCAAAAACATATTCGATGGATTCAGTCCGCCTCTTGCTCATGCCAGCTTCCTGATGCCAACCGCATCGCGGATTCGCGCCAGGAAAGGCGTTGCAAAAGCCCGCGCCCTTTCAGCTCCTTCGCGCAGGACCGCCTCGATACGCTCGGGTTCCGCGATCAGGGCATCGTAACGTTCACGGCCCTGGACCAGTTCCTGGTTGACCAGTTCAAAAGTCTGCTGCTTGGCCTCGCCCCAGGCGATGCCATCCATGTAAGCCTGTCGCATAGCCTCGCGCTGGGCCTTGCCTGCAAACGCGGCATAGATCGCGAACAGGGCGGAATCATCCGGATCCTTTGGCTCACCCGGTTCCAGTGAATTCGTCACGATTCTCATGATGGCCTTGCGCAACTGCTTTTCGGGTAGCCAGAGCGGTATGGTGTTGTTGTAACTCTTGGACATTTTCCGGCCGTCTTTGCCAGGCAGAAGCGCCACATGCTCCTCGACCACGGCTTCAGGCAGCGCAAACAACTCACCGTAGTGGTGATTGAAGCGCTGGGCAATGTCCCTTGCCATCTCCAGGTGCTGCACCTGGTCCTTGCCGACCGGCACATGGGTGGAGTTGAACATCAGGATGTCGGCAGCCATCAAAATCGGGTAACTGAACAGGCCCATCGTAATGGCATAATCGGCGTCTTCGCCGGCGTCGAGGTTTTCCTGCACGGCCCCTTTGTAGGCATGCGCCCGGTTCATCAAACCCTTTGCCGTTGAACAGGTCAATATCCAGGTCAGCTCGGGAATCTCCGGGATGTCGGACTGACGATAAAATATGGCGCGCTGCGTATCCAGGCCAAGCGCCAGCCAGGTAGCCGCGATCTCCAGCGTTGATTGCCGCATCTGTTCGGGATCCTGGCTTTTCACCAGGGAATGAAAATCAGCCAGGAAGTAGTATGACTGCACATCCGGATCGTGGCTGGCCTCGATGCACGGCTTGATCGCGCCGACGTAATTTCCAAGATGGGGAGTACCGGTAGTGGTGATGCCCGTCAGAACGGTTCTTTTACTCATGAAATTGATGTCCACGACTTCAAACAGAAGCGATATTTTACGGCAAAGGCCGGGACATTTCCGGACTGAAACCGGCCTTTTTGAATTCGCCGGTGGTTAGTGAGCCTGCATCATGGATCTGCATGCGCTTCTCCCCGGCATCGATCGAGGTCGTTTTTCCTTTGGTCCAACGAACCAGACCCGTTGGCCAGCCCGCGGATGCAGGCAATGATGTCCGGCATGCCCTTGCGCATCACCCAGCGCACGATGAATCCGGGGACCGGAAGTCCCGGCCGGATTCGAATCGCGTAATCGACCAGCAGGCCTTCCGGTGTTTCGATAAACCGCCAGCGGCCCTCCATGGCTTTCAGGTTTCCTTCAATCAGCTTGAACCGGATACCCTGGTAAGGCTCGCGCAGGGATTCAAAAACAAAATCCTGGGTCGGAACCAGCCAGTTCCTCTTGACGACCTGGTGCACCACGGCACGTTCCCCGGAGTCTTCGAGAACCTCGCACCGCTTCAGACCATCCACGAAAATGAATGTCTGTTCGCAGGACGTGATGACCTCCCACACCGACCGCGCGGGTGCCTGGACCAGGGCTTGCACCCTGGATGACCCACCTGCCTGGTTCGTAGCATAGTCCAGCAGAACGATTTCACCATCACTCAGGCGACGCCCGATGTCACCGTCCGTTCCGGCTGATCCGGCTGGGGCCGTTAGTCCCGTCAGAATAGCGGCAAGAAGGAGTATGCGTGGTTTCATCACCACATCAGTATAATGGCCGGATGAACCTTCGCGCCCTTCAATATTTCATCAAGCTCGCAGACTTGAGACATTTCAGCAAGGCCGCCGAGGCCTGTTTCGTCAGTCAACCAACTCTGAGCACCCAAATCCGGAAACTTGAAGAGGAACTGGGCGTTCAGCTGGTTGAACGCTCACCAAAAAACATCATGCTGACCCCGGTTGGCGAGGAAATCGCCGAACGCGCACGGATGGTGCTCAGCGATATCGACCAGATCCGGGCCGTGGCGCGGCGAAGCGGCAACCCGGCTGATGGCGTGCTTCGCCTCGGACTGTTCCCGACGCTGGCGCCCTACTTTCTTCCCCACGTCGTTCCATCCCTGCGCCGGCGTTACCCCAACCTGCGTCTGCAACTGTCTGAAGAAAAGACCGAAAGCATCCTGCGTATGTTGAGGCAGGGAGAGCTCGATGCCGCTTTGCTGGCTCTTCCCATCAATGGCGAAGGTCTTGAAATTGAAGTCCTGTTCGAGGAACCCTTCGTCCTGGCCCTGCCCGGCCAGCACCCCCTGGTCAAACGTAAACATATAACCGTAAAAGACCTGGAAGGCGCCGAACTGCTGTTACTCGAAGAAGGACATTGCCTGAGAGATCATGCGCTGGCGGTCTGCGCCCTGGCGAACGCGCACGAACGCGTCGATTTTCATGCCACCAGCATGGAAACACTGCGGCAGATGGTAGCAGCCGATGTGGGCATCACGCTGATGCCACTGCTGTCAGTAAAACCCCCCATTGCCGCCACTGGAAACATCGTCATCCGCCGATTCGAAGCTCCCGTCCCGGCCCGGACAATTGCCCTGGTCTGGCGCAGCAGCTCGGCGATTTCCGCTTTCCTGAAGGAACTCGCGAAGAGTCTCAAAGACTTCCCATCTGGGTTACTGCAGCCAGAAAACCTGAATTCGTAGAAGCGGCTTCAGCCGCAATCCTTAAGGGAGCCGGCAAGGCCAGATCCCACTGACCCATTCGCTTTTGCGTTGGTTAGTACTCCAGGCCGGTCAATAAATCCTGTGCGTCGTCGGGACCGTCCGGGATATCTGCAAACAGCGGCGTAGACAGGTAGCGCTCACCGGTATCCGGCAGCATCGCCAGGATCACGGAACCGGCTTCGGCGCGCTCTGCCAATTTCAGCGCAGCCGCAAAAGTTCCGCCGGCGGAGATGCCGCAGAAAATGCCTTCCCTGGTGGCCAATGCATGCGAAGTGGAGATGGCTTCCTCGTCGGTTACTGGAATATTCTCATGCGCGACAGCACGGTCCAGCACAGCAGGGATAAAATCAGGCGTCCAGCCCTGGATCTTGTGCGGCTGCCATTCCTTGCCTTCAAGCAGGGCAGCTCCCGCCGGTTCTGTGGAAACAATTTTTACTTCAGGACGGGCTATTCTGATCATGTGCCCCGCACCGGTAATCGTCCCGCCGGTACCGTATCCGCTGACAAAATAGTCCAGCCTGCGGGCAGCGAAATCCCGCAGAATTTCGGGGCCGGTCGTGTTGCTATGGAACGCCGGATTGGCCTCGTTCTCGAACTGCTGGGTCATGAACCAACCGTGTTTCGCCGCCAGCGCCTCCGTCACACGAACCATGCCAGTCGCCCTTTCGGCGGGCGGCGTGAGGACTACTTTTGCCCCGAGAAACCGCATCAGGCGACGCCGTTCGACTGAGAACGATTCAGCCATTACAGAAACAAAAGGATAACCGCGCACGGCGCACACCATGGCAAGCGCGATACCGGTATTTCCCGAAGTCGCTTCGATCACGGTCTGTCCCGGCTTCAGCGCGCCTCGTTTCTCGGCATCAAGGATGATGCCAAGAGCGAGCCTGTCTTTTACCGAACCCATGGGGTTGAAGGCTTCTACCTTGACGTACATTTCTACGTCTTTCGGCGCAAGGTTCTGAATTTTAATGACCGGCGTCTCGCCGATCGTCTCAAGAATGTTGTTATAGATCATCGTGTGTTCCTTACTGGTTGAGCTTTACCGCATGTGGACGCTCCAAACTGCAATAGCTTATAACTCCAGAGTCACATCCATCAACTGGTGATCTTCCGAACTGTTTTCAGCCCGGAACCCGAGTGACTTGACGAAATCCAGCATGCGGCGATTTTCAACCAGGACGGTGCCAACCATTTTGGTGAACCGGCGGGAACGGGCCGAATCGACCAGCGCCCTCATCAGCCTTCGTGCCACACCCCGGTTCTGCCAGTCATCGGCGATGACGATCGCGAATTCACAACTGACCTGGTCCGGCAAGGTGTAGTATCGCGCCACGCCTACCTGCTGATCCTTATTGTCCACTTCGGTGACCGCGATCAGGGCCATTTCACGGTCGTAGTCGATTTGCGTAAACCGTGAAAGTAATTCCGGTGTAATTTCCGGCAGTGAATACATGAAGCGGAAATACCGGCTCTGCTGGGAGAGGCCGTTTACAAAGTCCCGCTCCATGATGGCGTCTTCCGGCCGTATCGGACGGATAGTCACCCGGGTGCCGTCACTCAGATCACTGCGTTGCACCTGGTCGCGCGGGTAAGGGTGGATGGCCATGTGGTCATAGGGCCGGGCAGCATCGTTGTGGCGGGCAACGACGATCCGGGCGTCAACGGCCATGACCCCATCCTCGCTGGCGATCACCGGGTTCATGTCCATTTCCAGTATGGCGGGAAGTTCGCAGGCCATTTCCGCGACTCGAAGAATCATGTCTTCCAGTGCTTTTCGGTCCACTGCCGGTGCCCCGCGCATCTGCTTCAGCAACTTCGAAGCAAGGGTCCGGTCAATCAGGCTTTTCACCAGGAACTCGTTGAGCGGCGGCAGAGCAACCGCGCGATCACGCAGGATTTCCACCAAAGTCCCGCCCAGTCCGAAACTGATCACGGGTCCGAATACCTCGTCCCTGACGACTCCTATCATCAGTTCCCTGCCATGCCGGCCCTTCCACATCGGTTCAATGACCACGCCGTTGATCTTGGCGTCGGGACGCAAGGCACCGATAGAATCCATCAGCTCCTGGTAGACATTACGAACCTGCCGCGCATTCTCCAGGCCGAGTCGAACCCCCCCGACATCGGTCTTGTGGGTGATATCCGGCGAATCGACCTTCATGGCGACCGGGTAGCCAATTTCCTGAGCAACGAGGATGGCTTCCTGGGCGGAAGAAGCGGGAATGCTCTGGATAATCGGAATATGGAATGCCGCGAGGATGGCTTTTGACTCGGTCTGCGTCAGGACTCGCCGGTCGTCAGCCAACACGTTCTCGATGATCAGATTGGCGTTGTCGAGTTCGGGGACCGATTCAATGGTCATGGGGCCGGGAACCTGCAGAAGTTGTTCCTGGTTGTGGTGATAGGTACTCAACGCTGCAAAGGCGCGAACCGCCGCTTCCGGCGTCCGGTAAGATGGAATGTTGTTGCGGCTGAACAGTTCCCGGGCACTTTTGACGGACACATCGCCCATCCAGCAGGCCAGGATCGGCTTTTTCTTCTGGCCATGCAATTCCACCAGGCGCGTGGCGACATCCAGCGGCGCCGTCTGGGCCTGGGGCGTCAGGATGACCAGAACAGCGTCGATTTCCTTGTCATTCAGGCAAGTCTGAACGACTTGTTCGTAGCGGTCGGGACCGGCATCGCCCAGCACGTCGACGGGATTATTATGCGACCACGAAGCCGGTAGTGCCTGGTTGAGCACGGCCATGGTCTCGTCTCCCAGTTCGGCCAGTTTCAGCCCCACATCCGTGCAGTGATCAGCCGCCATGACTCCGGGACCTCCTGCATTGGTCACCACCGCCAGCCGGCTGCCTGCTGCCCTGACACCGGAATCCATGGTCGCCGCGGTTGAAAAGAAATCGGTAAAGTCGTCGACTCGCAACGCGCCTGCGCGACGCAGGGCTGCATCGAAAACCGCGTCTGAGCCGACCAGCGCGCCGGTATGGGAAACCGCCGCGCGCGATCCCTGTGCATGACGGCCGGATTTCATGATCACCACCGGCTTCATGCGTGCGGCCGCTCGCAAGGCGCTCATGAAGCGACGTGCGTCACGCAGACCCTCGATGTACATCATGATGCTGTCGGTACCCGGATCCATGGCGACAAAATCCAGTATTTCACCGAAATCAACGTCAGCGCCGATCCCGGTGGAAATCAGGCTGGAAAATCCAACATCGTTGACCGCCGCCCAGTCCAGGATCGCGGTGCATAAGGCTCCGGACTGGGAAATCACGGCAATCCGGCCCGGAAGAGCATTACCGGCGCTGAAGGTCGCATTCAACCCGATATCCGTGCGGATCACACCCAGGCAGTTGGGCCCCAGTATGCGCATGTTGTAGCGCCTGGCCCGGCGCAGCATTTCGCTTTCCAACCCGGCGCCCCTTGGCCCCGCCTCGCTGAACCCGGCCGATACGACAATGGCCGAGCCAACGCCGCTTTCACCGCAGTCTGTAATGATCTCCGGCACCACGGATGCCGGGGCCACGATGACCGCCATGTCCGTTACGCAGCCTGCATCGGCCAGCCTGGGGTAGCAGGCTTGCCCATTGATTTCCTCGTACTTAGGGTTGACCAGGGTGATTGGGCCGTGAAATCCGGCTGAGTTGAGATTGTTGAGAACGACGGCGCCAAGTGCTCCGGGTATAGAGCTCGCTCCGAAAAGAGCTACTGATTCGGGTTTGAATAATTGCCTTAAACGATTGGGTTGCATTGACCTGGTCCTGACGATCTAATGGGCGATATTCTGAATATCACCACGGTTAATTGAATGGCTACTGCCCTGATTTCTCACCCGGCCTGCCGATGGCACGAAATGGGCGCTTTGCACCCCGAGTGCCCGGAACGAACGGATGTCATCACGGACAAACTTCTCTCGCTGCGGTTGCTGGATATGCTGGCGCAATATGACGCGCCCGATGTGACCCGCGAGCAGCTATTGCGTGTGCATTCTGCCTCATACCTGCAGTGGCTGCAGGACAGATTGCCCCACTCTGGCTATTCAGACATTGATCTGGATACCAGAATGAATCCAAAAACACTGCTTGCAGCACATCGCGCCGCCGGTGCGGCGGTTTTAGCCACCGACCTGGTCGCCACCGGTCGTGCTGAAAACGCCTTTTGCAATATCCGCCCGCCGGGCCACCACGCCACATCCGATACCGCCATGGGTTTTTGTTTCTTCAACAACGTGGCTGTAGGGGCGGCACATGCCCTGGCCGAGCACCCGTTTGAACGGGTCGCCATCCTTGATTTTGACGTGCACCACGGCAACGGCACCGATGTTATTTTTGAAAATGACCCGCGGGTGATGGTTTGTTCGCTATTCCAGCGTGATTTGTATCCTTTTTCCAGCGGGCAGTCTCATGCCAGTAAGGGAATCAACGTTGCGCTACCGGCCGGCTGCGGCGGCCAGGAAATGCGCGGCGCGGTCGAGGAGACCTGGTTGCCGGCCCTGGAGGGGTTTCGGCCCGAGATGATTTTTGTTTCGGCGGGCTTCGACGCTCATGTCTGTGATGAAATCAGCGACCTTGTTTTTTCCGACTCCGATTTCAGATGGCTAAGCGAACTCACCCTCAGTATTGCGGCTACTTATGCCGGGGGACATCTCGTTTCCACGCTGGAAGGCGGCTACGATCTTGACTCGCTGGCCAGGTGCGCAGCGGCTCATGTAAGGATACTGGCGGGCCTTTAGCGGGATCAAATCAACCGGTATTGGCCCGCAACAGGTCTGTGAGAACCTGCCCGCGCGCAAGCGCCGGCGCATTGCGGTTAAGCCCGGTTGCCCGCTTGATGAAGGCTTCCCTGGCAGTCCAACTGCCTGAAATCAGGCCAATGCCCAGTCGGCGAAGCAGACCCAGCTCTTCCGGGATGAAGAGCCCCCTGATCCCGTGCATGCCATGCGCCATTAATTCCGCCTCGGAGCGGCGCCACCTTCCGTATTTTTCCAGGGTTTTTTCACTGGCGATACCAACCTTCCTGTTGTGCGCGCTGACCAGGACCTCCACCAACCCGGCGGCGTCCAGCAAGCCCAGGTTGACCCCTTGTCCGGCCAGCGGGTGAACCACGTGTGCGGCATCTCCAATCAACACTGCCCTGCTGGCCGTGTAGCTCTTGCTCAGGCGCATGGTCAGCGGAAAGGCCGCCCGGGGACCGCAGGCGGTTACGCGGTCCGGCCAGTGGCCTTCGCCGCCCGCAACCGCATTGTCCAGCTCCGCCAAAAACTCGTCCTCATCCAGTTCGAGCATGCGCACCGCTTCCGCTTCGGGCAACGACCAGACGATGGATGAAGACCCGTCACTGAGCGGGAGAAATGCAAGTGGCCCGCCTTCGTGAAACCTCTGCCATGCAACACCGTTGTTCGGCGTCGCGGTCTGTACCACGGAGACAAGTCCCCGCTGGCCGTACTCCCAGTGATCCTGCTTAATACCCAACAGTTTGCGTATACCTGAATTTGCACCGTCTGCGCCAACCAGCAGACTGCAAACTATGGTTGCTCCGCTTTCCAAACTGACCACCGGCTCGCCATCGACATATTCCAGGCCCGCGACCTTATCCGGGCAGAACAACTCCACTCCGCCCAGGGTCAGCAGCGACTGCCACAGCGACCACTGGACCAATGTGTTTTCAACGATGGTGCCCAGCCGCTCAAGACCGAATTCCGCGGCAGTGAAGTCCAGGCTGACAGTTTCCTCACGGTCTTCCACCACCATGCGGCGATAGGGGCAATGTCTCTGCCGCTCAACCTGGCGCCAGGCGCCTGCCTCCGCCAGAATGCTCGCCGCGCCTGGAGAAATCGCGGAGACCCTGAGACCCACCGGCTCCTGCAGGCTGAACGGGCTCGGCTCCTGGTGATCGACAACCGCCACTGTAAAGCCCGAGCGCGCCAGCAGGGAGGCTGCGGCTGCGCCCACCATACCGGCCCCCACTACCACGATGTCGAACTTCATAAGGATTCTCCCATGGCGAGGCGTGGTATACGGCCGCGGAAACCCATTGCCCGGACCGCGAGCTGCCGGCGCAAGGATGGAATAAAGGCGTGAGCGAACATGCCGGCTGTCCGGGCCGTGGCAGCCAGCCTGGATGGATTGGAAAAGATTCGTGCCAGGCCGTCTGAATAGGCAATCGTTTCCCTGTGGTCCTGCCGCCGCCAGTTGCTGTAACGGTCCAAAAGAGCCTTGCTTCCAAATTCAGCCCCTGCTCCCTTGCTGGATTCATTCCAGAGCAATTCAGCCAGCACCGCGACATCCCGCAAGCCAAGGTTGAAGCCCTGTGCCCCGATGGGATGAATGGCATGGGCCGCATTGCCCAGGATCACGGCCCCCGGCCGGGTGTCTTCAAGCGCCCTGACCAGCCGAAGCGGATAACTGCTGCGCGTTCCCAGCTTCAGGAATCGACCCAGGTGATTGCCGAAATGCTGATGTGCCAGGTTCAGAAACTCCTGTTCCGGCAGGTCAGTCAATTCTGCAGCCCGCTCTGGAGAAGCACACCAGATCAAACCGCAACGTCCCTGGACGTGGGGCATGACGGCAAAAGGACCTGTAGATGTGAAGCACTCGAAAGCCCTTCCCCGGTGATCCTGCTCAGGCGTGATGTTACAAATAACCGCGGTCTGGTGGTAATCGTGTTTTTCAACCTCGATCCCAAGGGATTCCCGTACAAAGGAATTGGCGCCATCCGCTCCCACCAGGAGCGCGGTTTCAATCCGGTGCGTTTTACCCTCGCTGGAATATTCAATGGTGGCCAATGGGTCGCCGGTATGGACAGAGGTCACGGACACCGGACAGAGAAAATCAAGCCCTTCAATCCGGGCAACCCGATCCATCACTGCGCCGCCAAACACCCTGGCCTCCAGGACATGACCAAACCGGTCCAGGCCGAGGTCCCCGGGAGACAGCACTACCAGACCAGGGCGCTGATACTCCCGCACCTGGATCTCGCGGATCGGCGTTGCATTCCCGGACAGGGCGGGCCACAGCCCCAGGCCCTGGAGGATTTTGCAGGAACTGGCGCTGAGCGCTAGCGTGCGGTCATCATAGCTGGGTTGGGCAGTGGCTCGCAGGGGCACGGCTTCGAGCAGCGCAATTTTCAGCCTGAGCGGTGCCAGCGCACAGGCGAGGCTGGCTCCCACAAGTCCGCCGCCGATTATTGCTATGTCATAGCGGTTTGCCAAAGGTGTCCTTTACGCCGCCATCTGGGCTTCAATCTCATCGACAGTCCTGGCCAGACCTTCGGTCAGGATTCGCGGCGCATCATTGGTTATCGCAACGTTATCTTCAATACGGATTCCGACCCCTCTCCAGCACGCCTCGACACTGCTTGCGCCCGGCCCGATATAAATACCCGGTTCAATCGTCAGCACCATGCCTGGTTCGAGTTCCCTGGAGTGCCCGTCGATGGTGTATTCACCGACGTCATGGACGTCCAGACCCAGCCAGTGGCCGGTATTGTGGACGTAATACTTTTTGTAACCCTTCGATTCAAGCTCCTGGTCGAGGCTCCCGCCCAGGATGCCAAGCTCGATCATTCCCTCGGTCGCCACGCGGATCGCCGCATCGTGAACGTCCTGCCACTGGTTTCCGGCACGTGCTTTTTCAAATGCTGCCGCCTGCGCCGCCAGCACCACCTCGTAAAGAACCTTCTGTTCTGGTGAGAACTTTCCGTTGACTGGGAAAGTTCGGGTAATGTCGGAAGCATAGCCGTCATATTCCGCGCCGGCGTCAATCAGCAGCAGGTCTCCATCATGCAGTTCCTGGTTGTTTGAGATGTAGTGCAACACGCAGGCATTGGCGCCTCCGCCGACTATGGGCAGGTAGGACGTTTCACAATGGTTCCTGGTGAAAGTGTGCAACAAGGCAGCCTGGATATCCGCCTCGTTAATGCCGGGTTCACAAATCTGCATCGCCTTCTGGTGCGCCTCGATGGCGACTTTGGCTGAGCGGCGCATGATGGACAGTTCCTCGCGGCTCTTGTACACGCGCATATCGTGAAGCATGTGATCCAGTGCGTGGATTTCTTCCGGGGCATGGAAGGTTTTGCGCGTCTCGCCCCGGAATTCGTTAAGCCACCCGATCAGGCGCTGATCGAACAGGGGACTGCGGCCCAGGTCATGGAAAATCCTTTCCCTGTCCTGGATAAGATCGCGTAATCGACCTTCAGCCTGCTTGATGTCGTAAGCCTCGTCCATCCCGTAGTCTGAAACGGCGGCCTCCAATCCAACCATTCGCCCATCCCACATTTCCCGTTCCGGATCACGCTCGCGGCAGAACAGGATACTGGTTCCATTGTCTGCTCCCGGAACCAGCACCAGGATGGCGTCGTGTTCGCGAAAACCTGTCAGGTAGAGAAAATCACTGTCCTGGCGGTAGGGAAAATACACATCGTTGTTGCGGAGCTTTGCCGGCGCCGCCTGCAGGATGATGATCGAGTCTTCACCGGCCATCCGCATCAGTTGGCGTCGGCGCCGCGCGTATTCCTTTTGCTTGATCACTGGATGGCTACTTTTGTTGGAACGGTCAATGGATCACCTCATGTTGCCCCGGACCACGAAAATCCTCGTGCATCAACAAAGCCACGACTCGAACGTATTCGACGATCTCGACGAATGCGGCCTCATCTTCCTCGCTGTCGCCTTCGTCCTGACCCGGGGAGGTCATTTCAGCCCGCGCAATCTGTTGCAAATCCTCGATGGCCTCCTTTGCCTCTTCTGACAGAGCGTCGAGCTGGCCCCCGCACGCCAGGCCGGCCAGGAAACCCGAACACCACTGAGCCAGTGCAATAATCCGCTCTTCCAGCGGTTCCTCGTCATCCGGGAGCCACAGGATAAACCCGAACTCTTCATCATCGAGTTGGCGGGCCGTGCATTCGTGGGCCTCGGTCAACACCGCGTCCAGCCCTGCGGAAGGATCGACAACCAGTTGCATCGCCGCAAGCTGGTGCTTGAAATCCGAGGCTGTACTGTTCGTCTCACGGCATAAAAGTCCGGACAAAAGGCCGTGGCATTCCGCCAGCACAGCCGAATCCAGGTTTCCAAGGCCGAGCCGGATAGTCCTCTCAAAATCGGGTAAAGACGGGGCCGACATACTGCCACTCCCAAATGGTGAATATTACCACTCCTGAGGGAAGTGATTGACCCTTTTCGCCGCTCAATCTATAGTTACCGGCATGGATTCATTGGAACAGGCCGGAAAAGATCTCGAGCGTCTTGAGCAGCAACTCAAGGCCCTGCTCGACCAGTGCCGGAAACTCCGCGAGGAAAATCACTCACTGCAGAACCGCCAGGAATCCCTGGTTGCAGAGCGCGCCTCGCTGGTCTCAAAAAACGAGGAAGCCCGCACCAAGGTCGAAGCCATGATCAACCGGCTTAAAGCACTTGAACAGTCCTGAGGCTTGGGCATGAGTAACTCACCTGAGCCTGTCTCGGTCATTATTCTCGATAAGAAATACCAATTCGCATGTGACCCTGATCAGCGTAACGATCTGGTCGAAGCCGCCCGTCACCTGGACGAGACGATGAGCGAGATCAAGGATACGGGCCGCCTGATGTCACTCGAGCGAATCGCCCTGCAAGCCGCGCTGAATTTCAGTGCGGAACTCATGAAGCTGCGGGCTACCGAAAATTATCGGCAGGAGAACATCGACAACCGGATCAGAAAACTCGCCGACCAGATCGATGATGCGCTGAAAGGCTGATCGCGTTATACTCATTTTGCCCCCTGTGGTGTTTGCCAACGGACCTGTTAAATACCTTGTCCCTACATATTGACCACGGGGTAGCTGATCTGAGTGCTGGTGTGCATGTTTGCTTTTAGCGAAAAGCCTGAAGCCTCGTAAGCCATCCCACCTGAACCTTTGGTTCAAGGTCACTGGGCCGTAGCGGCACCATGGAGGGCTTTTATATACATCTTTTCTGCCTGTCCCATGCTTATCGAACCTAGTCAGAAAACTCTGAAAACCCGGCTTCGCAAGAAAATCCGGCAAAAGCGCGCGAGCATAGGCCCGGAACAGCGTGCGCAATGGGATACGCAGATCAATCGACACCTCGAAGATTATGCCGGCCGGAACGTTCCCGGGGTTGTAGCGGCCTACATGGCGTTTGACGGTGAGCCGGACCTGGCGCCCGCGCTGGCCTGGCTGGACAGCAAGGGCGCGACTCTGGCGCTCCCTGTCGTACAGGACGCCCCCGGCAAGGCAATCATCACCTTCAGGCGGTGGTCTCCTGATGAAGACCTCGTTCCCAATCGTTTTGGTATCGCTGAACCGGCAAGGCCCGGAGATATTATCGCGACAGACATCGACCTGGTGCTGATGCCCCTGGTCGGCTGGGACCGTGCTGGTGGCCGGCTGGGCATGGGCGCCAGTTTTTATGACCGGCTGTTTCAGCCTTTCGCTGAACTCAAAAGACCCATTCGAATGGGCGTTGGGTACGAACTGCAAAGGGTGCATCGTGTTCCCGGTGACCCGTGGGATATTCGACTGCATTGCATCCTGACTGAAAATGGCTGGTTTACCTGTGAGGAATGAAAAATGAACTACTGGCTGATCAAGAGCGAACCGGAAGCGTTCAGCATCGACGACCTGAAAGCCGCGCCGGGAAAAAAGGAGCACTGGGACGGAATCAGGAATTACCAGGCCCGGAACTTCATTCGTGATGAGATGCAAAAGGGGGACCTGGCATTTTTCTATCATTCAAACTGTGCAACCCCGGGAATTGTCGGAATCTGTGAAATCGTTTCCGATGCTTATCCGGACCATACCCAGTTCGATTCCAACAGCCGTTATTTCGACGCCGGCAGTAAACCGGATAATCCGCGCTGGCTGATGCGCGATATCAAGTACCGGCGCAAGACGAGGCGCCTGGTCAGCCTGTCTGAATTGAAAGAGCATACCGCCCCCCTGGAGGGTTTTCCCCTGATCCGGCGCGGCAATCGGTTATCGATAATGCCCGTGGCACCGGAGCACTGGGAATTCATTCTTGCACTGGAGAAAGCAGAATCATGACAACCCCTGAACAGCAGCACATTCAAAAACAGCAGGTTGCTCAAGCCGCGCTGAAACATGTTCGCTCCGACATGGTGCTCGGGGTTGGTACGGGCAGTACGGTTAATTGTTTTATTGAAGCCCTCGCGGACAGCGGCAAACGCCTTGAGGCCGCGGTATCGTCATCCGAGGCGTCCACACGCCTGTTGGAGTCCCATGGCATCGAAGTACGGGATCTGAACCTGGCCGGAACCCTGGATTTGTATATTGACGGCGCGGACGAGTTCGACGCCCACCGCCGCCTGATCAAGGGCGGAGGCGGCGCACTCACCCGGGAGAAAATTGTCACGGCCGCCAGTCGCCGCTTCGTCTGCATCGTGGATGAAAGCAAAAAAGTCAGCGTGCTGGGCAAATTTCCCTTGCCCGTGGAAGTGATTCCTATGGCCCGAAGTTTCGTGGCCCGTCAACTGGTGGCTATGGGCGGCCAGCCGGAGCTCCGGCAGAATTTTTCGACGGACAACGGCAATGTCATTCTCGATGTTCACAACATGGACCTGGTCGACCCGGTCCGTATTGAGAAACAACTGAACAACCTGCCCGGCGTCGTCACCAACGGCCTGTGGGCGATACGTCCGGCAGACCTGGTTTTGATGGCCTCGTCATCAGGTGTGATCGAAATCTGAAAATATCCTGCGTCGTGTTGTGGTCATCGTGCTGCAGCCACGTCGGCAGAACTCACCTCACCACCCGGATTGCCCCAGGAATTGAACACATACGTGACGATATCCGCCACATCGCTGTCGCTCAGATAAGACAGGTTGGGCATGACCGAATTGTAGTCCTTGCCGTTTACCGAAATCGGGCCGGTCAGCCCATTCAATACGACGTTGATGGCCACGGCTGGACCGCCACTGGCCAGGTAGTCGGACTCTGCCAATGGAGGAAATGCGCCGGCCAGGCCCTGGCCGTTGGCCTGGTGGCAAGCCGCGCAATGGGCGGCATACAGTTTCCCGCCACGGGCCATGCGTTGTTCCATGGTCATGGTGCCGGCTTGCGCGGCATGATCCGCAGGCGCGGGATCAACTGCCGGTGCGGCAGCTTCTTCCTTGGCACAGGCGCCCAGTAACACAGCCAGTGAAACAGCCAGGAACAAAAAACCGCTGGGTCTCATAAATTTACTCTCCTTGCATATTAAACAACCTTGATATGAATCAATATGCAAATGCAATCCAATTGTTAAATTAAGTGTAATTCTACGCATCAATACGCGTTCGGAATTATAAATTGATGTAACGGTGTATAACCATGAAACTCACAAGATTCACCGACTATTCACTTCGCGTCTTGATTTATCTCGGTCTCAGGGACAATGGCCGGGTTACCATCCGTGAAATTTCCGAGGCCTATGGCATATCACGTAACCACCTTATGAAAGTCGTCAGCCTGCTGACCCGAATGGGTTACCTGGATGCACGCCGGGGCCCGGGGGGAGGTATAGCGCTGGCCAAGCCACCGAAAGAGATCGTTATCGCTGATGTCGTTCGGGATATGGAAGACGACCTCAATCTTGTCGAGTGTTTCTGTGTTGACGGCCAGTGTGCAATCAAACCCATGTGTGAACTGAAAATTGCGCTGAGACAGGCACTGGAAGCCTACCTGAAAACGCTTGATCGTTTTACCCTGAGTGATTTGATCAAACCGCGGGCCAGGTTGGCCGAGGCCCTTGGCATGACAGCCTGAGCACTTCCCAAAAACAAAGAGCGCACGAGGCGCTCTTTGCTTATGATCAGTAAAACGGCGCACCTGGCGGCCGTTCATACTTTTTTCAGAGGCGCGTACGCACGATACTTACAGCGCCACCCAACAGGATAAGCAGGCCACCCAACAGGGCGAACAGAGACAGCTGGGTTGCCGTTTTCGGCAATGCTGCCGGCATTGGTTCCGGCGCGGGTGCGGGCGCAGCAACAGGTGCTGGCGCGGGCGCGGGCGCCGCTGCCGCTGCAGGCGTGGCAGCCATCAGGCTCCAGTTGTTTGCCGAGGGAACGTAGACATTGACCTCCTGTCCGGGCGCCAGGTCATGGATCTTAATGTCCTGGCCATCAATATCGGCGGTCGCTCCACGTGTCGGATAACGACGGTCTGAGCTGCTCCAGGAACCATCGGGCATCTTCCAGCGCACCGTGGTCGAAGTCACACCCTGGCGCACCACTTTGGCATGCAACCGGATAGCCTCAATACCGTTCTTTTCGACGACTTCCAGGCAGGCATCCTTGATCATCGGGTTTTCCGCGAGTAATTCCGCTGAATAATTGACATCCGCGCAGGTGGCTGCCTGCGCAGCGGAGGTAAATCCGATTGCACCCAGAAGTGCCAGTATGGAAATTAAAAGTGTCTTTTTCATATGTTCCCTCTCTAAAGGTTTCAGATTAAAAATGTTTGGCAGTCGCCTTGACGATATAACGTTTCGGCGCGTGCCCAACATAGTAAAAAGGGTAGCAGGTTACAAGGGTTATTGTTGATTCGGCCGTTGGATAAAGCACGGAGACGTCGCTCGGATCGACAATATCGATTGAAGACACAGCGTAGCTGATCTCACCGCTGGTGGTTTGCAATGTGACTTCGTCTCCGATCACGATGTCCTTGAGACCCCTGAAAAATCCATCCCGATGCCCGGCAATCCCGAGGTTGCCGGCAGCATCAACAGCGGCGGTTCCCTTGATTCTGCCTACTCCGCGATTGAGATTGAAATCGTCCGTGCCGTTGTAGACCGGCACCTGGATATCCAGTTTGCTGATGCTTAAAACAGCCAGGGGAGGATCGGCCTCTACTTTAAGGCTTTCTTCGTATTCCGCGATACGTTTGTTATCCCACAACTCCTGGTTGGGAGCCGCAACCGCCGCCTGCATGGTTTCACCCGTAGCAGAATTCTCAAGCACGATTGCACTGCCGGCGGCAGCCTGGAAAGCCGTCACGCCCTCTTCTCTCAGCCGGTCGCCATCCGCCCTGATCTGAAAATACACGACCAGCAAGGCGACGCCGCCAAGATAAAAGCCGGCTTCCAGCCAACCGAGATTTTTCTTCAGCGTACTTTTCATATCGACTCCGAAAGTTCTTTGCCGCAAGACTGAACGGTAATTGGTGTATATAATAACGCGCTTTGTGCGGCGGAGAGGATTCCGCACACACTTGGTTTAATGATTGAAAACCGGAGAGAACACCATGAATATCCGAATCAGGCGGAACCCCGCCGTATCCTTCATATTGGCTGTTATTTTTCTGCCGGGCCTCGCCCTGGCCGATCAACTGCAGATGAAAAATGGCGACATCATCACCGGTGATGTGAAGAAGGTCGAAGACAACAAAGTTTACATCAAACCGGCCTACGCCAGCGAATTTACGGTTGACCTCGCCGAGGTCGTATCCATCGAGGCCGAAAAAGTCTACGAAGTGGAATTGGAGGACGGCAGTGAAGTCAACGCGCAGTTCGCCGGCTCAACTAATGACGGGCAGCAGACCCTGATTGTCGATGATGCGCCAATGAATGTCGGTCTGGCTCAGCTGGCCATGGCAGCGCTGCCACAGGCCTATTACGAGCGCGTTTCGCACGTCGACCTGAACATGACCTGGAACGGCGGCAACACGGATAACAAGAGCAACCTGCTTTTTGCCGACACCCGCGTAAGGGTGGGCGAACACCGCCACCTGGCGGAACTCACCATCGCACGCGATGAAAACAATAACATCAGCACCAAGAAACAGGACCTGGCCCGCTACTCTTACAACTGGCTGTTCAACGAACCGTGGTACCTGGGCGCAACAGCCAGTTATGAGCGCGACCCGATCAAGGACCTGAGCTATCGTTACACGGTCGGTGCACTCATCGGCAGGGATATCTTCAGAGATTCCAAAAAATTCCTGACCGTCAGCGCCGGTATGGGTTATTCAGAACAGAAACTGGCCGGCGATACCGATGGCGGCGCCACCGGCTTGTGGAACCTGATCTACGAGCAAAAATTGAATGACGGGAGGCTTTCCTTCTTTCACAACCAGAACATGAGCTACCAGTTTTACGGCGATAATGACCTGATCCTCAAGACCAACACCGGCTTCCGCTTTGACATCCTCGGCAACCTGTATACCAGTGTCTCGTTTCGCTGGGATTATGAAACCGAGCCTGCGGCAGGGACAGAAAGTTACGACACCACCCTTGCTATCGGCGTCGGCGCAGAGTTTTAATCAGACCGCCTGGGACCGGGTCCAGCGAATAATGTCGCCCGCCATCATGGCACCCGCCTGGCGGGCGACTTCCCGACCCTTGTGAAACAATACCAGGGTCGGGATGCTGCGAATCCCGAACCGGGCGCCAACCGCCTGTTCTTCCTCGGTATTCAGCTTCGCCAGCCGCACGACCGGTTCCAGGGTCGATGCCGCCTCTTTAAACGCCGGGGCCATGGTTAAGCAAGGGCCGCACCAGGGCGCCCAGAAGTCCACCAGCAGGGGAATATCGTTTCCTGAAACGTGACGATCAAAGCTTGCGCCGTTCAATTCAACCGGCTGCGCTTTGAAGATGGGGGTTTTGCACTTTCCGCAATGGGGATTGTCTTGCAGGCGATTTTCCGGAATGGCATTTATGGTGTTGCATTCCGGACAAACGACGCGGGTCGTGGACATGATAATTCTCCCGAATCCTTCTGAATGATCCTAACCTTCCAGTTCCTGCCAGCGCGCATAAGTTGCGTCCAGTGCGGAGCGGACTGCCTCTAGCCGGTCAATTATAACTTGAGTGGCCGCGTGATCCTGCTGGTAAAAACCGGGTTTCGAAATTTCAGCCTCTAAATCTTCCTTTTGGCGTTCCAGCTTGTCTATTTCATCCGGCAACGCATCCAGTTCTCTCTGGTCCTTGTAGGACAGCTTTTGGGTCGGCTTCTTTACCGGAGATGGCTGCACAGCCGTTTCGCCCTTTTTTGCGGTTTCCAGCAGCATCTCATCCTGCTGCTCAAGGTTCACCAGTCTGCCGCCCTTTGCTGCCCAGCTGCTGTAACCGCCGACATACTCGGCGACGTGTCCAGCCCCTTCCAGGACGAAGATGCTGGTGACGACGTTGTCCATGAATTCGCGGTCATGGCTGACCAGCAGGACCGTGCCGTCAAATTCGAGCAAAATTTCTTCCAACAACTCCAGCGTTTCCACATCCAGATCATTGGTCGGCTCATCCAGGACCAGCAGGTTGGCCGGCTTGCTGAACAACTTGGCCAGTATGGCCCGGTTCTGCTCGCCCCCGGACAGCGCGCTGACCGGCATGCGGACGCGATCCGGGGCGAACAGAAAATCACCAAGGTAAGAGATTGCATGGCGTTTCCGGCCATTGATCTCGATAAAGTCCTGGCCGCCGCATACATTATCGATCAGGTTCTTGTTCGGCTCCAGGTGGGCCCGCTGCTGGTCGAAATAAGCAATTTCCAGTTTTGTGCCGAGCTGAACGGTGCCGGAATCTGGAGTGAGTTCTCCCAACAGGATCTTGATCAGGGTTGATTTTCCGGCGCCGTTGGCGCCGACAATTCCGATGCGGTCGCCGCGCTTGATCACCGTACTGAAATCGTCGATTACTTTCAGTCCCCCAAAACTCTTGCAGACATGCTCCAGTTCCACCACGCGCTTGCCGGAACGTTCCGCCGATTCCATGCCAAAATCAGCGCGCCCCGTCAGGTCACGACGTTCCCTTCGCTCCTCCCGCATGGCTTTTAGCGCTCGAACCCGGCCTTCATTACGGGTGCGCCGCGCCTTGATGCCCTGGCGGATCCACTTCTCTTCCTCCGCCAGGCGCTTGTCGAACAAGGCGTTTTCGCGCTCCTCGGCTTCCAGTTGCTGATCGCGATAGCGCAGAAAGCCCTCGTAGTCACCTTCCCAGCGGGACAAATGCCCGCGGTCCAGTTCAACGATGGTGTTGGCAACCTGCTGTAAAAAGGCGCGGTCATGCGTGATGAACATCACGGTACCCTTATAGGCCTGCAGCTGTTTTTCCAGCCACTCAATGGCGGGAATATCCAGGTGGTTGGTGGGCTCGTCCAGCAGCAGGATATCGGGTTCGCTGACCAGCGCCTGGCCCAACGCCACGCGGCGGCGCCAGCCACCGGACAGGGTTGCCATGGTCGCCTCGCCGGGTAATTGAAGTTGGCTGATCACAGTATCAACCCGCTGTTGCAACAGCCAGCCATCCTTCGCCTCCAGCTCCTGCTGGACCCGTTCCAGGGCCCGCATGTCACCTGCGAGAATTGCATGGTGGTATTGCGCCAGCAGATCGCCAACCCCGGCCAGGCCATGGGCGACAACGTCATAAACATCCTGCTCATCGGCCTCGGGCAGCGACTGGTCCAGGTAGGAAATTTTGATTCCCTGGCGCACCCAGCGTTCGCCGCTTTCGGGAATGATTTCTCCATTGATGACCTTGAGCAAGGTGGTTTTGCCTTCACCGTTGCGACCCAGTAAACCGATTCGGTCACCCCTGCGCAGGGCGAAGTCTACGGCATCCAGCAGTATGTGAGTGCCGTAGTGTAGATAAACCTTGTCGAGCTTGAGGAATGGCATGCGCAATTGTACGCCATCAAAAAGCCACCTGGTAAATCACGAGAAACTGGTTAGAGTCATTGCCGTACCGGGTGACAATTCCATTGGCATACCCGACTTTTATCGCGTGACGGCATACGCTTAATGAGGTTGCTCTGAAAAGACAGCACCGGTGCTGACCTGAATCATGGTGGGTCAGCACTCCCGCACGCATGATAAAAAGTGATTCCTGGTTCATTCAGGAGCTTTGTCATGGCTGCTTATTATCCCATCCAGGCCGTGGCTTTATCCACGGTATTCTTCGTTTTCGCCTTACTGTTCCCTGCAACCACCATCGCCCAGAATTGCAATCCTTCTGACATTACACTGAGCAACCAGGTGGAGGTCGACAACTTCCAGGCGGATCACGGACCCTGTGATCGCGTGCCCGGTCAATTGAAAATCAATGGTGACGATATAACGAACCTGGCGGGTCTGCAGTCATTGAAAACGGTCGTGGGCAACCTGGTCATTGAAGACAATAACGTCCTCACCAATATCGACGGCCTGTCCTCTCTTACCGTGGTCACAATCGACCCTGTTTACAAGATCGTGATTCAGCGCAATGCAGCCCTGCTCAACCTGGACGGCCTGTCTGCGCTCACGGAACTTCAGGGCGCGTTGATCATCCACCTCAATGACTCACTGGCGGATATCAGCGGACTGGCTAACCTAAGCCGGATCGGCGCCCTCCTGCACATTGCCGCGAATCCTGCACTGGCCAGCCTCGAAGGACTGCAATCTCTTACCCGCGCGGGCGGACTGGGTATCGTCAACAATGCAACCCTGTCTGATATCAGCAGCCTCTTCAACCTGGAGGCGGTACAGACCTGGCTAGATATCAGCTTTAACCCGATGCTGGCTGATTGCCGGGCATTGGTGACGCTGATCGATCCGATCGACGACTTTCAGCCCGGTCCCGGCACCGCGGATATTCCCGATATCGGCGATACAGTAAAGTTTCAGGACAATTCAAAAAGTTGCAATGGCGTGAACACCATTCTGGGCGAAGAGCCGTTGATGGCCATCAACGCCGGACTGAACGATGCCTGGTTCAACCCTGAAACCGACGGCCAGGGCTTCCTGATCGTCGCGTTCCCACAGATCAGGCAAATGTTCATGGCCTGGTTCACCTATGACACCGAGCGCCCGGCAGCCGATACACCGGCGATCCTGGGAGAACCCGGGCACCGCTGGCTTACCGCTCAGGGTGGCTACGAGGACAACGTCGCGGGCCTCGATGCCTACATAACTTCCGGTGGCGTCTTCGATTCACCCTACCCGATTCCCGTCACCGAGCCGGACGGCGAAATCCTGCTCGAATTCGACACCTGTAATTCGGGCACCCTGACCTATGACATTCCGTCCATCAGCCGCCAGGGCGTGGTTCCAATCGAACGAACTACCCTGGACAACGTTGCCCTTTGCTATTTGCTCGATAAGCAGTAGGCCGCCGGAAAGTATCGCATCCAGCTACTAAACCAAAGCCAAACAACCTATGCTGTTAAAGCGGTATGGATTATTACTACTTATGGAGTGTGTCATGGCACAGACCCGTGAACTCATCAAGACCTTGAAAAAAGCCCTGAAGGTACAGGGGAAGACCTATGCCGACGTCGCTGTCGAACTCGGCCTGACCGAGGCCAGCGTGAAACGGCTATTTTCGAAACAGAGCTTCTCCCTGGAACGCCTGGACCGGGTCTGTCACCTGCTGGAAATGGAAATAACCGACCTGGTCCAGCTCATGAACGAGCAACAGCAGCGCCTGCAGCAGCTGACCATCGAGCAGGAGAAGGAAATAACCGATGACGTCACCCTGACTTTGATCGCAGTGTGTGTCCTCAACCGCTGGACCTTCGAGGACATCGTGTCGTTTTACAACATCACCGAGACCGAATGTGTGCGGCACCTGGCGAAACTCGACCGCCTCAGGGTGATCGAACTGCTCCCCAAAAATCACATCCGGTTATTGGTGGCGCCCAATTTCAGCTGGCGTGAGAACGGTCCGATCCAGGCGTTCTTTCAGAAAAAAATCAGCCAGGAGTTTTTCAACACGCGATTCAGCGCTGATGATGAGTGCCTGATCGTGCTGAACGGCATGCTGTCGTCCCAGAGCAATGCCGAGTTTCAGCGCAAACTGAAGCGCCTTGCCAGAGATTTCGACGTGCTGAATGACGACGACGCCGCGTTGAATCTGCATCAACGGCAGGGCGCCACCCTGGTCCTGGCGTTACGTGGCTGGCAATACGGTCTGTTTCGGCCGCTCGTTAAACACTAACGAGCGGTTACGTCCTAAAGTATTATATTTTAATACCTTTATACCAACATATCGCAACTATTCTCATATTGGTTGCGATATATAGATATCCTCTCCACTATCGGTTCTGTAAGCCGCGTACCCCACCCGGGATACCCGATGTGAACCAACCGTAAGGAGAGCATGTCATGAGAACCCTCAAACCTATCGTTCTGAGTCTGGCTGCCATGTGTTATGCAGCCTTTTGGAGCCCGGCAATTGATGCGGCCGGCTTGATGACCCCGACCGGATCGAGCCTGCCGCCGCTCGAGATAAGCGAGCACCACGTCGATGTCGTGATCGAGGACGGCTACGCGGTCACCAGCGTCGAGCAAGTGTTCCACAACCCCAATGGCGCCGACCTGGAGGCGATCTATTCCTTCCCGGTTCCGGATAAAGCCGCCGTCGGGGAATTCACCTACTGGATCGACGGGCAGCCCGTGACGGGCGAGGTGATCGAAAAAGAACGGGCCAGGGAAATCTACGAAACGGAAAAGCAGGACGGCCGTGAAGCGGCCCTGGCCGAACAGGACAGCTACCGGACGTTCGATATTGCCGTCTACCCGGTCCGCGCCGGACAGGACGTACGTACCCGGCTGACCTATATTCAGCCCGTTCACGTGGACACTTCGATAGGCCGCTACGTCTACCCGCTGGAAGAAGGCGGAGTGGATGAGGAAAAACTTTCATTCTGGACCTACCAGGATGCGGTGAAGGAGCGGTTCAGCTTTAACCTGACATTCCGTTCTTCCTGGCCGATCGACGAGTTCCGCCTGCCGCAACACCCGCAGGCGAATATTCAGATGTTGTCCGATACCGAGTGGGAAGTGTCGCTGGCCAATGAAACCGGCGCCCGGGAAGAAGGGATGAATACCGCCCCCACGCCGGCCATCGCGCACCGCCTCGACCAGGATATCGTGGTCTACTGGCGCCAGTCCGAGGGACTGCCCGGATCGGTTGAACTGGTGACCTTCAAAGAGCAGGCCGGCGGCCGCGGCACCTTCATGATGACGTTGACCCCGGGCGATGACCTGGCGCCGATCACCGAAGGCCGGGATTGGGTTTTCGTGCTCGACCTGTCGGGTTCCATGCAGGGCAAGTTTCAAAGCCTGGTGGAGGGTGTGAACAAGGGGCTTGCCAGCCTGAACCCCGATGACCGGTTCCGGATCGTGCTGTTCAATGACCGGGCCCGCGAGGTCACCCGCGGTTTTGAAAACGCAGATCCCGAAGCCATCCAGAGCTATATCCGTGCACTGGAGAATACCCGTCCGGACAACGGCACCAACCTGTTCGCCGGTCTCGATCTGGGCATGCAATTGCTGGATGCCGACCGCAGCAGCGCACTGATCCTGGTCACCGATGGCGTCGCCAACCTTGGGTACACCGAAAAGAAGGACTTCCTGGACTTGCTTGAAAACCAGGACGTGCGCTTGTTCACCTTCGTGATGGGCAACAGCGCAAACCGGCCCCTGCTGGAAAGCATGGCGAAGGTCTCCAACGGTTTCGCGATGAACATATCCAACAGTGACGATATCGCCGGCAAGTTAATGGAGGCAACCTCCAGGCTGACCCACGAAACGCTGCACGATATCGACATCCGCTTTTCGGGCGTCAAGGTCGGCGACCTCAGCCCGGAACGCGTTGGCAGCCTGTACCGGGGCCAGCAGTTGATCGTCTTTGGCCATTACTGGACGGGCGGCGTGGCGAACGTGACCATCAACGGCAAAGTCTCGGGCGAAGACACCCGCTACTCCACCCTATTCGAGTTTCCGGAAATCTCGACCCTGCACCCGGAAATCGACCGGCTGTGGGCTTTTGCGTCAATCGAGGACCTGCAGAACCGCCTCGACTATTTTGGCGAAGGCGCCGACATCGAACAGGCCATTACCGATCTGGCCGTGGAAAACGGACTGGTCACCAACTACACATCGATGATTGTTCTGCGAGATAAGCGCTTTGATGAACTTGGAATCAACCGCCACAACAAGGCGCGCGTGGAAAAGGAGCACCTGGCCAGAGAACAACGCGCGGCTCAGGGCGTGCGGAACAATCGCGTGGACCAGAACCAGCCGATGTATTCAAAGACGCGGCCGAGTCATGGCAACGGCGGCGGCGCATTCGGCCCCTGGATGCTGGTTTTACTGCTGCCTTTGCTGTTGAAACACATCGGCTTCAGGAAGCTTTGACGCCCACTTCAACCGGGCAGCCTTCGGGCTGCCCTTTTTCCGGGGAAACACCATGGAAAATCGTCGAATACCCGTTTTTACCCTCGCCCTGTTGATGACGGCGATCGCCCTGCACGGGTTGGCGCCGGACCCGGCATTGCTTTATTTCAACGCCGCCAATATCAGAAGCGGTGAAACCTGGCGGCTGCTTACCGGGCATTTCATGCATGCAGATAAAACGCACCTTTTCTGGAACGGCCTGGGGCTCGTGGTCCTGGGTACACTCATCGAACACCGCTCGCGCCTGCTCCTGCTGGCCACGCTGGGCGCAGGCATCGCCGCAGTGAGCATCCTTCTGATGACGCCATTTGCAGAGCTGGACTACTACTGCGGCCTCTCAGGTGCACTGAACTCTTTGTTGCTGGTTGCGATCTGGCTGGAATGGCAGGCGACCCGTTCCTGGCTGGTGATCGCCATCGCGCTGGGCTGTGTTGTAAAAGTGGTGGTCGAGGTGTCACAGGGAACGTCCATCCTGACGCACATCAGCTGGCCACCCTATGCGTGGTCGCACCTGGCCGGACTGGCCGGAGGCTTGGTGGTTGCCTGGCAATGGCGTAAAGTAACGCGTCTTCAACCTGGGGATCAAAATGCAGCGTCACTCAAGAACACTATTCCGGGGCATCATGAGCCTTGGCTTTCCGGCCCTGGCCATGATGCTTGCCTGTGCAGCGAGCGTACCCGCCGGCGCTGCTGAATCGACCTATAGCCATGCGGACGAACCCATCGGTACAGTCCGAGAAGTTTACGACGGCCATTTGTACCCCGATATCCAGGCCAACACCTTTCGCAATATAGACCGTTTGTTTCCGACCCGGGTGGTTGCCCGTGGCGAAACCGTTCTGCCATTGCCGCAAAGCAGCCATCCGCTGACGGAGTTCAAATTCACCGACAATGGCAAAACCTATGACCTCTATGATGTGCTGTCGCTTAACCGGGTTAGCGGGCTTTTGGTCATCCGGAGCGGCGAAATCCTGTTCGAGAAATACCTGCTGGGCAATGATGAGCACACACGCTGGATGTCGATGTCGGTCGTCAAGTCGATGACTGCGACATTGATCGGCGCGGCAATACAGGACGGCTATATCTCCAGCATCGACGACCCCATCGTGAATTACTTGCCCCGCTTCAAAGACACGGCGTATGACGGCGTCACCGTCAAACACCTGCTGCAAATGACGTCCGGGGTCGCCTGGAATGAAACGTACACAGACCCCGAGTCAGACAGACGCAGTATGCTGGAAGCGCAAATCGGCCAGCAGCCCGGCGCCATTCTGGATCTGATGGCCTCATTACCACGAGCTGCCGAACCAGGCACGCTTTGGAACTACAGCACCGGTGAGACCCAGGTCGCCGGCGCACTCGTGCGGGCGGCGACAGGCAAGCCGGTTGCCGATTACCTGTCCGAGAAAATCTGGTCGAAGATGGGCATGGAAGCCAACGCCAACTGGTGGCTCGAGTCCCCGGACGGTCTGGAGATCGGCGGCAGCGGCTTGTCCGCCAGGCTGCGGGATTACGCTCGTTTTGGTCTGTTCCTGCTCAATGACGGCGTCATTGACGGACAGCGGGTGCTGCCCGAAGGCTGGGTCGGTACAGCAAGTAAACCGAAAATGGTGGCAGGCGAGGAAATAGAATACGGCTACATGCTGTGGCCGTTGCACGGAAGCAGTTATGCCGCCATCGGAATTTTTGGTCAAATAGTCTTTGTCGACCCCGACAAGAATCTGGTGGTTGCCATGTGGAGCGCGCAACCCAAACCGGTTGACCGGCATGGGGTTGATGAATACGCATTCTTGCAGGCGCTTTCCGCGTACCTTGAATAGCGATTGGTCAGAATATTGTCTTTTTGTACTAATACAGATTATATTTCGATGAACTGTTCACCTGTCTTTTGCATAATACGTTTGCATTAACCAACCATAGGTACTAAAGTTTTTGCAGCAAACGAGCCGCATGTTTCCGATTCGGTTGCTGCATCACCTGACAATTCAATTGCGGAGGTTTTCACATGGCCAGTAAAACGAGTAAGAAGACAGCAGCATCGAAAGTAAAATCAACCCTCAACAAGATTGGTTCAGCCGCACATAAGGACATTGAATCACTCAAAGCCAACCACAAGAAAGAAATCGATTCGCTGAAAAAGGCACTCGACACAGCGACAAAGAAGGCAACTGCTGAAGTCGCAAAACTGAAGAAACAGTTGGCGGCTCTTAAGCCGAAAGCTGCTCCAGCCAAGAAGAAAGCTCCAGCCAGGAAGAAAGCTCCGGCTAAGAAGAAAGCTCCGGCTAAGAAGAAAGCTCCGACTAAGAAGAAAGCTCCGGCTAAGAAGAAAGCTCCGGCCAAGAAGAAAGCTCCGGCCAAGAAGAAAGCTCCGGCCAAGAAGAAAGCTCCGGCTAGAAAGAAAGCTCCGGCGAAGAAATAGACGACATAAAATAGCAATCTGGATAACGAAGGAGCCAGGCATCCATTCGGAGGTCTGGCCCTTTGTTTGTCATCCGGGACATGGCGAGAGAATACTCCCCGCATTCTGCCCTTGCCGGGTGTCACCATACTTGGTTTGAGGATGGTGTGCTCGAGGCAAACGCAGCAGCGGTGCATAGCGCGCCAAAACCTCGGCATTGGCCTTGACCCCCAGGGTCATTGGATTATAAGTATCAATGGGGTAAACCTCGCGCCACTTGGCAAACCGTGCACCCTGTTCTTTATAAATCTTCAGCCGCCCGCACAACCTCCGCCCGTCATTCAACGAAGTGCGGTGTCCCGTTCGCCCGGTGCCACTGCCTGATGCCCTCCCAGATCTCCTCCGCAGTTTCCGCATACCAATAGAGTTCGCGGTCCTCGGCGTCGATCACCCCCTCATCGACCATGAAGTCTACGTTGAGGACCTGCCGCCAGTAGCTTTCTCCCACCAGTACTATCGGGACAGGCTGGATGGTGCGGGTCTGTACCAGGGTCAAAGTCTCAAACAACTCGTCGAGCGTTCCGAAGCCGCCGGGGAAGGCGACCAGTGCACGGGTCCGCATCAGGAAGTGCAGCTTGCGCAGAGCGAAATAGTGGAACTTGAAGCACAGCTCCGGCGTGACATAAGGGTTGGGATATTGCTCATGGGGCAGGCGGATGTTCAGTCCGATCGACTCGCTGCCGACGTCGCTGGCGCCACGGTTGGCGGCCTCCATGATGCCAGGACCGCCGCCGGTCATTACGACCAGCCAGCCGTCGCCCGTTACCTGGCCCGCTTTTCCTACCAATCCGCTAAACTCCCTCGCAACGTCGTAGTAGCGGCTCTTGGCCAACACGCGCTCAGCAACGGCCAGGCGGTGCTGCAGATTTTCATCGTCCGGTTCGATGAGCAGTCGCTCACGGATTGAATCGACTTTCGCTTGCGCAGCAGCCGGCTCGCTGATTCGTGTGCTGCCGAAAACGACAATCGTGTGCCGGATGCCGTGTTGCTGCATCAGCAACTCGGGCTTCTGATAGTCGATTTGCAGACGCACGCCGCGGGTTTCAGCGCGTTTGAGAAAATTCACATCCTCGTCGGCCTGCCGATAGCTGGGGCTGTCCAGGATCATTTGCACCCGGCGGGCCGCAACCGGATCTTCAGCCATCGATTTTGGCCTGTCGCCGGGGAGGGGCTCCTGCCGCAGCTTGGGGTGCGGAGGACTAGGGATTTTACGGTGTTTCGAGGTATGGCGTTTGCGCTTCATTTCATTCTCAATTTGATGGGTGGGTCAGCAGACTCCACTAGCGGGGTCCTCCGAGGCTGCCAGCGTTCAGCAGGATGACCTCGATTTCTTCGATGATCTCTTCCTGGCGCATAGCTTTAATACGCCGCGCCGGTGTCATAGACGGTCATGCCACGATACAGGCCCGCACTGCGATGGTGCGTAATCGCGCGCACATGGCGCTCATCAAGATGCTGATGCACTTCGAACAGGCAGGTCTCGTGCTCAAACGTGGCGAACAGGACCTGGCGCAAGGGGGAAGCGTTTCGTAACGTATAACTGCCACGGAGCCATGCATCTCGGTAATGATGCCGACCGGAATTTGCCCCTCTTCTTTTGCGTATGGCGTGATGGGCATGGCGGCCTGGGAATCAGTTTTTAGCTGATGGTTAAATTATATCGCTCCAGGCCCGAGGTTGTCTGGAAGGCCCGGAGCCGGGTTGGCCTTACTCCATCAGATTATCGTTACTAAGCCGTCCTTGCCATAATCCAGGTCATCGGTGCAGTAACTACTGTACGAGGCTTTTCACGATCAAAGTGCGGACTCCGGGGGCTGGAGATCCAATACCGGAAATTTGAGGCGTTCGCGCAGCGCCCGGAAACCCGGATGTGTCGGCATCACGTCTGAAACGCCAAAGCCGAGGTGGTCATAGACGAAGACACCCATAAACACGGTGAAGGGGCTGTGCGTCTCGGCAACCCTGGTCAGGAAAGCCGTCAGCCCATCGGCGTCACCCTCCAGCGCCAGCATGTAGGCGATACCGGCGTCCAGCAGTTCGGGGTCGGCTTGCCATTTGGCCCTGATGCGATCAATCGATCGCTGGTATTCTGCCTCGTGACCGCACACCTTGTGGCCCCAGGCAATCCAGGAATCCATCAGTGCAGACGGCTCATGGTTGAGCATCTCTTCAATTTTCGAGGCCTGCGCAAACGACTTTTCGCACTGCCCATCCAGTGCGAGTGCGAGCGCATGCTTGATGTAGGACCAGCGACTGCCCGGGTAATAACTGTTCCATTCGCCAAAGGCACGCACCGCCCCATCAAAATCACCCTGCATCATGGCAGCCAGGCCAACGGCATGCATGGAACTCGAGTCGAGAGCATCGAGGGCAATAGCCTGCGCAGCCATCTCTGAAGCCCGGTCGGGCCGCAAAGTGATCACCAGGTAATCCGTGTAACGGTGGTAGAGGACCGGGCTCTGAGGCGCCAGCGCGACTGCTGCTTCGTAGGCCTGGTCCGCCTTCTCCCAATCCATTTCGACGAACTGCAACATGGTTGCGAAGGCCGTCTGCGCTTCTGGCAGGTCGGGGGCAAGTGTGACAGCAGTGTATGCCGCTCCCCGCGCTTCGAACACCAGTTCTTCCGCGTCGGAACCGTAAGATACGAGTTGCGAGAGCGCATCGGCGATGTCGGCATGTGGATGCGCGTAGTTGGGGTCGAGGCGGATAGCTTCTCGCAGTTCGTCCAGCCCCTGGTAGATGGCCTCGTCGTTGGTCGACTGGATCAGGTAATGTCCACGCAGGTAGTGCTCATAGGCGGCGGGGTTGTCAGTACCGCTGGCCGCTGTAATCGAAGCAGCGCTTTCGGCCACTTCCAGGCGCAAGCCGGACTTGATGGTTTCGACGATGGAGCGCTCCAGTAAAATCACCTCGCGCGCGGGTTGCACAAGACGCTCGCCCCACAGCTGGCTCTCGTCGCGTGTATCGACGAACGAGGTGGATATCACGATGTTCCCGCCCACGCGTTCAAGACGACCGCGGATAATGCCATCGACGCCCAGTGCTTCAGCGATTCTTGAGGTGTCATCAGCGAATTCGCGCAAGCGGAATGCCGCGCTTTTCGAAATGACCCTGACGTCCGGTATTGTCGCCAGCCAGTTGATCAGGCTCTCTGCGATACCGTCACACAGGAATTGCACCTCGGCATCTGAACCGGCGTTCGTAAACGGCATGACAGCGATCGTTCGCGCGGGGGCGTAGGCGGTGTCAGACTGGCGCTGTAAAGCGGGCGCTGACTGCCAATACCAGGCGCAACAGGCGATCGCCGCGACGCCGAAGACGGCATAGGCGCCGATCTCCGGGGCAACAAATTCCTGTGTGCCTTCCTCACCGTGCCGCCAGTTCCAGATTGCAGCGGCGGGGAACAACACCACCGCTGCGATCAGGCTGGCGGTCAGGTACCGTTGATCGAGACCATAGTTGTTGATAAAGAACTCTAAGACTTGCAACCAAATAAACGTCACGCTTGGGAAAGCGATCAACACGCGCCAGATGCGACGTTCTCTTAATGCGGTGAGTAGCCTGTTCATGGTTTTCGCGCACCATTGTACGTGTTCGTCCACAATTGAGGCGGGAAATCTGTATATAATTTAAAGGGAAGCATAATTCTGGCTCCAGACGCCGTTGCATGACGAAACGTTGGGAGGATCAGCATGAGCAGAAGCCAAAGCAGCCCATTGGGATTGTCCGGCAGGGTTTCCAGGCCCGATCGCCCGGGCGCAGGCCGCCTGGCAACCGGCCAGCCCACCAAACTGGATCGCTGGCTGGCCGGCCAGTTGGCCCAAAGGTTCGATGCCTCGCGCGTTCACTTTACGCTGTGGGACGAGCCCGAAGCCCCCGCGAACGGAGGGCGGCCCGTCACGCTCCGTATCGGTGACCGCGGCGCCCTTTACCAGCTGATAACTCATCCGGAGATGAATTTCGGCGACCTCTACAGCAGCGGTCGTGTTGCTGTCGATGGCGATTTACGCACCGTTCTCGACGAGGCCTACCGCCAAGCCAGGCAGAATACGAGACCGGCCCGGGTGCTGGCGCGTTTACGCGCACGTTCACCTGATCTCAGCGACTCACGCCGAAATATTCACCACCACTATGACATCGGCAATGAATTCTACCGCTTGTGGCTGGACCGCGAGGCCCTGCAGTACACCTGTGCCTATTATGCTGACGCGTCGATGACCCTGGAGCAGGCCCAGCTGGCGAAAATGCATCACGTTTGCCGGAAATTGCGGCTGGCGCCGGGCGAGCAGGTGGTGGAAGCCGGCAGTGGCTGGGGCGGATTCGCGCTGTTCATGGCGCGTAATTATGGCGTTAAGGTACGCAGTTTCAACATCTCCCGGGAGCAGATTGCCTGGTCCAGGGAATGGGCCAAAGCCAGGCAGCTGGACGGGCAGGTCGAGTTCGTCGAAGACGACTACCGCAACCTGTCGGGCCGCTACGATGCATTCGTGTCGGTGGGGATGCTCGAGCACGTGGGCCACGGCAATTACCGGCAGCTCGGGGCCCTGATCAAGCGCACCCTGCGGCCCGACGGCCGCGGCCTGGTGCACAGCATTGGCCGTGACCAGCCAGAGCCGCTGAACCCCTGGATCGCGCGTCGAATTTTTCCCGGTGCTTATCCTCCTACTCTGCGTGAAATGTTGGAAATCTTCGAGCCCAACGGCTTGTCGGTGCTTGACGTCGAGAACTTACGCCTGCATTACGCTCGCACCCTGGAGCATTGGCTGGAACGCTACGAGGAGAACGTCGACGCTGTCCGTTCGATGTTCGACTCGGACTTCGTGCGTGCCTGGCGGTTCTATCTTTCCGGTTCCAACCGGGCTTTCGTACACGGCAGTATGCAGCTGTTCCAGGTACTGTTCAGCCACTCCGGCACGAACACGATCCCCCGGACCCGGGCTCACCTCTATTCCTCCGGTGGCTGAGTACGCTCGGAAGAAAGCCGCCCTGAAGATTCAGCCGCGTCCGTTGGGCGGGCAACTTCGGCTCGCTAAATCAACCGTTTCCAACCTGTTTCGCTACCAGTCGCGTGATGCGCCTGAAAGGCCTTTGTCCCTGGGGCATTTCAACGAAGTTATTGCGCTCGACCGCGCGGCGCGAACACTAGACGTCGAAGGCCTGGCCACTTTCGAATCCATTGTGGGGCACTGCCTGCCGCAGGGATTTCTGCCCCCGGTCACCCCTGAGCTGAAACACATTACGATCGGAGGGGCGACGGTTGGCATCGGCATCGAATCGACCGGGTTCCGGCACGGTTTCGTGCACGATGCGCTGCGCGAGGCGGAGGTGCTGCTGCCGGACGGCGACATCGTGACCTGCAACGCCAGGAACGAGCACGCCGACCTGTTCCGCGGACTGCCCAATTCTTACGGGACACTGGGCTACATTCTGCGGGCGCGCCTGGCGCTGATACCGGCGCGGCCTTTCGTTCATCTGCGAATCGAGCCCTTCGATTCGCCCCCGGCTTTCCTCGATGCCATGCAGCAGGCGACGGCGCGAGACGAAATCGACTTTGTCGAGGGGTTGTTTTTCGAGGACCGCCGCTTCTACCTGATGACCGGATGTTTTACGGACGAAGTGCCTCAGGTGGACGATATCCTGCGCGAGCACATTTTTTACCGACTGGTGCAGACCCGCAAGGATGTTTATCTGGCAACCGCCGATTACATCTTTCGTTACGACCCTGAGTGGTTCTGGAACCTCCCGGATGCTCCATTCTATTCGCTTTTTCGCCGCTATGCCCCCCGGCGATTCCGTAATTCCGGTTTCTACACGCGTTACGCCGCCTGGAAGAACCGCTTACGGGATTGGATTCCCGCGCTCGCACCGACGGCGACCGAGCCGCTGATCCAGGACTGGGAAGTCCCCTGGGATAAGGCGGATGAACTGGTCGAATTCTGCCTGCAGGAAGTCAAGCTGGACGGCCGGCCCTGGGCCGTGGTGCCGATTCGAACGCCGGGCCAGCCGACCCTGTACCCGGTTGCCGCGAACCAGCTGTACTTCAACCTGGGCTGCTACTGCCAGGTGCGAAAAGCGGAGGGGCGTGAACCCTATTATCATTCGAACATCATGGACAGGAAGTGCTTCGAGCTCGGCGGCATCAAGATGCTGTACTCATCGACTTTTCTGGGCCCGGCGGAGTTCGACGCCCGCTTCAACGGCGAGGCATACCGGGCCCTGAAAGCGAAGTACGATCCGCGCGGTAAAGCCCCTGACCTGTATGAAAAGGTTGTTTTGAAGGCTGGTTGAAATGGGCGGGGGATTGATGAAAACCGTCCCTGATTTTCACCCTAAGGGGCGGTCGGACACCCTTCTTTTTCCACCGTCCACATCCAGTTGGCGATTTTCCAGTTACCCTCCACCTTGACGAGATCGGCCGAATCGACGCCGCAATGTGAAAACTTTCCGTCGATGTGGAATTCGTATTCACCCCAGACGACCGCGATGGGGCCGCGGATCAAGACCACCGGGTCGGCGGTCCAGTGTTCCGTGAATCTGTGTCCGTCGTCTACATCGTCCGCCACCAGCGCCTCGTTGGTCGCGATGCGCATCTCGAGTTCACCCGGGATTCCGTTCGGATGGGGTCTGAAACTGAGGCTGGTGCCTTCGGCCAACTGGATGGCGCGCATGTCGTCCGGGTCGCGGGAAGCGACGGCGGCAAAGGCCTGTTCCATTAGTGCGAGCACGGCCTCGCGCTCATCCGTTTCCGGGTTCGCTTTGCCTGCCAGCGGAAATGACAGCAAGGCCAGGCACAACATCATTTGTTTTGTCATGGGTGTTCCCGTTAACCGAAAGGCGAAATCGAGTATAGGGAGTATTGATATTCCTGGCCACGTATATGCTTGCTCATTGGCGGGCTATGTCAAGACCGTTTTTGATGAACCGGTTGTGTTCAGCCATAAAACAGCCCGGGTAAAACCGGGCTTCTTTAGCATCAGGGAACAGGCTTCCCTGCAACCCACCATTCAAATGGCTGGGGGAGAGGGATTACTCGGGCTGTCCCTGCCCTCGCCCCTTCGGGGCCGTCTCTCTACATTCGACGTACAAAATTGCTCCCGGCAATTTTGTCGAACCCCGTGGCTTCGCCACAGCGGCTCTCATCGCCACCTTCCTCAAACAAACAAAAAAAGCCACCCGGTTGGGTGGCTTTTTTCTGTTTGGCTGGGGGAGAGGGATTCGAACCCCCGCTGGCGGAGTCAGAGTCCGCAGTCCTACCACTAGACGATCCCCCAGTGGCTCCAACGGCAGCAGTCCGCCGCCAGGATTAACGCTTGCTGTACTGCGTTGCCTTGCGGGCTTTGTGCAGACCGACTTTCTTGCGCTCAACTTCGCGCGCGTCGCGGGTCACATAGCCGGCTTTACGCAGGGGCTTGCGCAATTCTCCGTCGTATTCGATCAATGCGCGGGTCAGGCCCAGGCGAATCGCACCAGCTTGTCCGGAAATGCCGCCGCCAGAAACGGTTACATTAACATCGAAGTTATCCGTCATTTCCAGCTTTTCGAGCGGCTGACGCACGATCATGCAGGCCGTTTCACGGCCGAAAAATTCGTCGAGGGGACGGTCGTTGATCACGATCTGTCCTTTACCCCTGGTCAGGAAGACGCGAGCCGTTGAAGACTTGCGACGTCCGGTTCCATAATATTGTTCGGTTGCCATATCAGGTATCCGTCTGTGTCAGGCTCAGAGTTCGAGCTCTTTGGGCTGCTGCGCGGCGTGCGGGTGTTCCGGGCCGGCATAAACATGCAGCTTGCGGAACATGGCGCGCCCCAGCGGATTTCTGGGCAACATGCCCTTGACCGCTGCCTGGATGACCCGCTCGGGGTGCTGATCCAGTTGCTTTTCCAGGTTGATTGATTTCAGGTTGCCGATGTAGCCGGTATAACGGTGATACATCTTGTCGTTCAGCTTATTGCCGGTAACCCGGATTTTTTCAGCATTGACTACAATAATGTTGTCACCCGTGTCCACGTGCGGCGTGAATTCGGGTTTATGCTTACCACGCAGACGGCTGGCCAATTCGGTTGCCAGTCTGCCCAGCGTCTTGTCTGTCGCGTCGACCAGGCACCAGTCGCGCTGGACGGTATGCGGCTTTGCTACGTACGTTTTCATATCATTCTCTCACGAAAAACCTGCGTCCCAAAAGTCCGCAGGTGAAGAGCGAGAATTTTACTGGCTTCTTTC
>JAHEFT010000106.1 GCA_024640025.1 Chromatiales bacterium | reverse complement strand
TGTATGCCGAACAACTCATGGTGAATGCGGGGTATAACGGTAACGATCCGCGCCAAAGGCTGATCGCCCTCAAGTGGCTGCTGCGCTCGGTAACCAATTCGATCATGGACCAGGCCATTCACGTGGACGGCATGACCCGCGAGGAGGCCATGGACCTGATGGTGGAGGGCGGTTTCCAGGAAGAGCGCGAGGCTGCCCTGAAGTGGGTCCGGGCCCAGCTCAGCTTCACCCAGCTTTCGACCTACATGGTGGGTTATCTCGAACACGTCGATTTGCAGGCCGAGGTCGAACAGGCCTGGGGAGAAGACTACACCCCGCGTAAATATCACGACAGCCTGTTATCGTTCGGTTCGCCGCCGGTACAGTTCGCCAGGTCGCTGCTGCTGGACCTGCCGGTTCCGGAGTAGACATACAGGCTCCGATCATTCGCAAATGAAGTCGTCCGCACCCAGCGGACGGCAGGGTTCGGGCCAGCCCACTTCGCGCCAGTATTCGGGTAATCGAAGCTTTATCAGAAAGGCCTTGCTTAGCGGGTCGGCGCGGTATCTTTGCAGACGCTCAGCCGGCACAGCGGGCGCCAACAGGTCAATGGCCGCGGTTATCGCCCACTCAGACCACTTGGCCCCCTCCGTTTCCACCGTCTCCAGCCAGAGATCGAATCGGTCAGCCAGAATTGCAAAGGCCGGCAATACCTGCAGGGCGCGCTTCACTGCCGCGCCGGGCTCCTGTCCCGGATCAGACATCCAATCGATCAGCTGAAGGAGGTCATCGGATTTGACGTTCGACAGATCCATTTGCCCGGCATATCGACGCGCTTCCTCGTATTTGCCGTCATGCAGCATCGCCCTCAGAATGCTGAGCCGCAGGTAAGCGATCTCAGGGCTGATCTCCGATCCTTTCTGGTAGTCCTTTTCTGCCATATCGAACTCACCTTTCACGTAGTAAACATCGCCGCGCGCGAGCAGAAATACCGGAACATGCGGATCCAGTTGAATCATCCGATCCGCCACCCGTAGGGCCTCATCGGGTTGCCAGGAATAGTTCAGCAAGGAAGTGTAATCCTCCATGATATCGGCCGAATCCGGATCAAGCAGCAGCGCCCGCTGGTAATAGTCCTGCGCCTGTTTCCACTCCAACCGGAAGAACAGGTTATTCGCCATGGCGTGTAATGCGGTGGGCAGGTTCGGGTCCAGTTCGAGCGCCTTTTCCGCCGCGGCCAGGCTCTTTGCCCCGACATCGCCAAGTTGCGCCCGCTGTTCTTCTGAAATGTAATTGATCACCACGATGTAACTGTGCGCCAGGCCGGCCCAGGCCGGTGCAAATTGCGGATCGATGGCCAGCGCCTGTTCGAACAGCCTGATTGCTTCCAGCAGGCCCTGCCCCCGCGCCCGGTGCAGCGCACGGGCACGCAGGTACAGATCATAGACCTCGGGGTTGACCCGTTGGGACGATTGCCCGGCTGGCTGAACGGGAACACCCAGGGAGATTTCCAGCGCGTCGGCGATCTGGCTGGCGATGTCGTCCTGGATCGCGAAGATATTCTCCAGTTTGCGGTCATACGCTTCCGACCACAGGTGGAAGCCGTCGCTGGCGCGGATCAGCTGAGCGGTGATGCGCACCTGGTCGCCGGACTTGCGAACGCTGCCCTCGAGAATGTTGCCCACACCCAGCTGTTGCGCGATGTCGCGTACATCCAGGTTCTGTCCTTTGAAAGAAAACGCCGAGGTGCGGGCCGCCACCTGGAGGCTGCGGATACCGGCCAGACGGTTGAGAATTTCCTCGGTGATCCCGTCGCTGAAGTAATCCTGCTCCGGATCAGAACTCATGTTGATAAAAGGCAGCACAGCAATGGTCGTCGGTTCTGCCATGGAGTCTTGTTCCGCCTGGTTTGCTGCATCGGATATCGCGGCCGATGACGGCGCCACCAAAGCTCTGTCCGCGCCTTCACGCGACCCGTAGAAGCGCTCGGCCAGCAGAAGCACTACTGCAAGCGCCAGGAACATGAAAATCACGCGGTCCAGCTTACGCCCGGTGTGCGGAGTGATGGATTGGCTGCGGTCGATTTCGGACTCACGCTTGATGCCTTGCGGTGTCACTTCGAACACCCAGGCGAAGATCAGCCCGGCCAGCCAGCCGATCACCGCGAGCAGCGCCAATGCCTGGATCACCCAGTTGGGCGCATCGATCAGGTCGAGTACGAAATCCGCACCCTGCAGCAACACCCAGGCGATCAGCACGTAGGCGATGCCTACGCGAAAGACGTTGCGGCGTTTGAGTTCCTGGTAAAGGCCCATGTGGCGGCGATGTTTCCCGAGTGGTAAGACCGCTATTCTGCCACAACATCGCCTCGCGCCACGTTTATTGACCGGCTGCGCAACAGCATCGCGCCGGGATGGCTGCGAAAAGATCCCGAACGGGATGGATTCGCGACGTGATCATTGGAGACAGGCCCGTTTTGCCTTACAGTAAGCTCCACCCGGGCTGACTGAAAAGAAAGGACCTCCTTCCCATGCTGGAACAGGAACATGTTAAAGACCTGGCGCAGGATCTGGAAGATCGCATCGACAGGATTCAGAACCTGGGGGATGCAGAACTGGGCACCTTCACCCGGCTGGACTGGCTGATCCTGGTCGTATTTGCCATCGTGCTTCCTGTCATCGCCATGGTGATGGCGCGATGAGCGAAGTGCCTGACAAAGAGTCATCGGCCCTCAATGAACCGTTTCACGGCGACTTGCTCAGTATTTACGGACGCGAGCCGATGTTGCCCGAGGAGCGGGAGTACAAGACCTGGGGCGCCCACGGGACCTGTTTTGCCTACTCCATCGCCACCTGGTGTTTTTTGACCGGGGGAATTGCCGCCCAATATGTCGGGGCCATCCAGGGCGTAGTGTGCCTGATCGCCGGAAACCTGCTTGGCGCCTTCCTGGTGAGTGCTTCGCTGTCGGCAGGTTGTCATCGCTACGGCCTCGAACAGATCGATTTCTGCAAGCCGTCCTTTGGCCAGAACGGCGCCCGCGTGGTGCTGATTTTTTACCTGATCAACATGATCGGCTGGTCCGGCCTGATCCTGGTGATGTTCGGCAACGGCATCGTGAACATTGTCGAAGCGATGGGCTTTCACGCGGCCTGGTGGCTGGCGGGCGCCGGCGTGGCGCTGGGCATCTGGCTGAGCTACATCATCACCACCCGCGGCGTTCACCTGCTGAGCCTGTTCAACGCAATCATTACGCCCGGGCTGATCGTCATCGTCGTGTTCATGTTTTACATGCTGATCACCACGCACGGCTGGAGCGAAATCCTGGCGGCGCCGCCGCTCGATCCCCTGCCCACGCCCTGGCTGAATTACGCGATTGCAGTAGAGCTGGGCATCGCCTCCGGCATTTCCTGGTGGGGCGGTATCGGTTTCCTGGCCCGCAACACGAAAACCCGCCGCAATGCCATTTATCCGGAAATCCTGCATTTCGGCCTGGTCAACGGCGCCGTCTGCTCCATCGCCCTGTTCTCCGGGCTGGTGATCGGCTCGGATGATCCAACCCGCTGGATGGTGCCGTTGGGCGGTGTGATGATGGGGGTGCTGGCGCTGGCCTTCGTCGCGCTGGCCAATATCACCTCGACCTCTGTGTCGCTGTTCGCCAGTGGGTTGGCGCTGCGGCACATTCCGGGCCTGCGCAAGCGGGGATGGAAGCTGATCATCATACTGACCTGCGTTCCGCTCGCCTTTTTCGTGGTCTGGCCCGCTGAACTGTACGACCTCGGCGGCGCTTTCCTGGCCTATAACGGCACCATGCAGGCGCCGGTTGCCGGCATCCTGCTGGTGGATTATTTTTTCCTCAGGAAGCAACGCCTGCACCTGCGCTCGATTTTCGAGGACGCTCCGTCCGGGCTGTATTACTACACGAAGGGATTCAACCTGCTGGCGCTCGTCTGTGTGGTCATCGGGCAACTGGCCTATTTCGGGATTTATAACCCCTTTACCGACGAAGCTTATACCCTGTTCCGTTTCATCCCCGCTTCGATCGCCGCCTTTTTCGTGCCCGGGCTGCTTTACTGGGCGGGCATGAAGTTCTGGATGGAAGACAGAATCGACGGCGAGCTGGCTGCACAGCCCGTGGCGGGGCGGCTGGTGCAACCCAACCTATAGCGTATCGTCCTCGACCACGCGAAGCGGCAAGACGTCGCTTTTTGATGTAATCACCAGGGACTTGTCAACACGAAGGCAACTGCCCGCGTACTTGCCTTGCACCGTAAACGTACAAACCTGGGTCCGGTAACCGTCAATCGCCGGCAGTTTCCATAGTTCCTGGTAGACCTGGTCCTGATCTTCGAAACGCCCGGCGGTTTCCTTCAACAGATTATCGTTCCTGTCGAACAGGCTGATATTCAGCCCGCAACGCCCCGCAATGGGCTTGCTGACATAGCCTCGCTGGTTGAAATCCTCGGTCAGGTCGAACTGCGTATTCAGCAGGTAGGGATGATCCGGAAAAATCTGCCAGAGGATCGGCAGTATCGCCTTGTTGCTGGGAATCAGCGTCCAGAACGGTTCAAAAACCTTGATCTCAGACCTCAGCAGAACATCCATCAGGCGGGGCGCCTGGCGGGTATCGACCGCGGCGCGCAGGACCGGGCGGCAGTCTTCGTCCTCGCACTCGGCGCGAAGTTGGTCCAGTGCGGTTTCCCAGGCCCAGGTTTTCCAGACACAGCATATCGGCGTGCCGTCCGGGTCAATGATCTCGGCGTTTTCATTCCAGCTCAGGCCGCCCAGTCCCTTGATCACTTTGCAGGGAATACCGGCGGATTCGGCCGCTGTCTTCATAAACTGTGCGTGGTAGGTTTCTTCCGAATCCACGTCCTGCATGATGTGCAAAGTTCCCCCCACACCGGCGGCCTCCCATGCGGATACCAGCGCACCGGCAATTTCAGCGCCGGCATCTTCCCCCTCGGTGACGCCGAAGTGACGGGCCCATTTTCCCTGCACCCGTCCGGCTTCCATGTGGCAGGAGGCGGAATCGGCATTGTATTCGTAGACCTTGATTCCCCGGTCCGACACACAGAAATCCAGGCGGCCGGTGATCATCTGTCCGCGCCGGTTGACCCAGGAGGTTTTCAGCCTTGGCCACAGGGCCCTGGGAATATTGAACCGGGCCAGCAAGGCATCATCCTGCAGCACCGCCTGGGTGGCGTGCAGGAACATCAGGTGAAGCTCGTTGGTGGCCCGCCTCAGTTCCTGTTCCGCAGTCTCTGACAGGCGGAAGTAGCGGTAGTTTTCAACCAGGTCTTCGGTTTCGGCCAGGCGGTGCCCTTTCATGGCTTTGACAAAAGCCGCTTCGGCCGGATCCCCGGTGTTCAGCCATTCATCCTCATGCTGGCCTTGCTGTTGCGCCAGGCGGGTGTTGAGGTTGTACAGAGCCGGATCCCGGGGCTGGGGAATTTCGGCGTGGGTAGCATCCGCGGTCTGGATCACCCAGCCCAGGATGTAGGAATCCTCAAAAGCCGCCTCGATCCAGTAACCGCCTTCATCGGTGCGCGTCAGCTCCAGTTCCCGTGACCAGTGCCGGCCATCGGGCAATTTGCTGTGTTCGATGTTCTGTTCCGCGAAGCGCACCTTGTCGGCCAGCACTTCGGTCACGATGGCCACGTGCCCGGTCACTTCGAACTCGCCGCCTTCTTTCCAGATCAGCATGCAGCCGGGCTCCGGGGGGCGCAGGCAGCCGTTCAGGAAAGAGTGCAGCGGCAGCAGCCGATCGTCCCCCAGGTGGGTGACGGAATGCAGACGAAAAATGTCATAGGCCATCGCGACGTCGTCAAACACGTAGCCGTAATTGAGGTACAGCCAGCGCCGGGCGAATTCCACGCACTGCCACTTGTAGCCCATGTAATACCCGTCTAGGGTGCTGTGGTAGGAATCCCGGTCCGGATATTCCTGCTGGTCCGCACTGGGGTAATGGGAGGAATAGATGGCCACGCCTCCGGGGGCATGGCCCAGCAAGGTGCCGAACTTTTCGGGCGGAAATTTCAGTCTGTGCGGCACAATTGTGCTCCTGATGAAGCCGCACATGATGGGCATCAACCATCGGATTTGCAAGGCCAGAAAATTCGGTACCTTTCGACTTCGCCCTGGTTCCCGGCCTAACGGTTCCGGCGGTAATGAATGCCCAGCCAGACCGTCCCCACCTCTTCCTCTGTCCAGATCACTTTGTGCTTCACGTGCGCCGGGATTTCCAGCCAATCCCCGGGCCCCAGGCTAACCAACCGGCCATCCTCAAATTCAAGCCTTGCCGCTCCCTTCAGAAGCAACACGAACTCGTTTCTGTCCTGGTTGTGCCAGCCTTCATCCGGCGAGGTATGGCCGCGGGAAACGATCCGCTCAATTTGTACATCCTCAGTCTGAACCAGCGTTTCAAAGAGTTCTTCGGGCAGCTCGTTCGGGATATTGGCGAACAGGTTCAAAGCGTCACGGCGTATACCAGATCGGCGAAGTATAAGCGCGTTCCTGGTGAATCGTTTCGGCGCCCTCGGGTATTTCAATTCCAAACCTGAATGCGTCGTAAACCACCCAGCGCGGGGTCGGGATTTCCAGCACGCGTGCATAGTAGAAGGCGCTCTGATCCGGATCGAAGTCCGGGTCGGTCCAGACCGTACCCAGCTCAGATGCACCGATGGTGTTGGTCCAGTTGGCGGCCGCGATGTTGACCGTATTGCCGACCGGAGGAAGCATGCCGCCGGCATCCATTTCACGGCCGTTTGACCAGGCGACGTCGTAGACTTTTTCGTGCGTTTTGCCCTTTTTGTCGAGCCAGCCTTTGACGATCTGGATGCGGTCAAGGTTGGCGCCGATGGCATCGCGAAGTGCGTAGACCATGAAGGTTGGAGCACCGTCGGTGTTACGCGGGCGCAAGTCACCGCCCATCGGAACGCCTTTTTCATAGCCCCGGAAGGCCGGGGCACGGCTGTTCAGGTCCTCTGTGTTGTAGTCCCAACCGCCAAAGAAGCGCACCGTGATGCGCGGGCCGGTGGTTGCGTACACTTCCTTGCGCGCCATGGCATCCCACAGCGCTGTACGGGTGTTTTCCCTGGCCCAGACACCGGTATAGCCGGAGGCGACCAGTTCATAACCCTCGAATTTGCCGTTCGGCGTTTCCGTGAAGGGGTGATTCATGCGCCGGGGTGACGGTTCGGCGTTGGTGGCCTTGCCAAAGAAGTTCTCTTCCTCCACGGCAGATAGCGCTGTGTGGCTGTCGGTCGAACCGATCAGCCCGAATTTATAAGGATTGGTGCCGAATTTTTTCTCCAGCACCATGCCGTTCAGCAGCGCCTGTCGGGCGTATTCGTATTGCAGCATGTCATTGGTCTTCGCCTCTGAAAGATCGAGGTTGCCGGCATCCCAGGTTTCATAGTCGGCAAAGGCGTCATCCGGCGACAGGAAAGGGTGCGCTTCGCCGTCACCCTTGATCTGGGTAACTTCGTACATTGGTTCCCAGCGCGCGCGTTTTTCAACGTAATTGCGATCGATTTTGCGGCCGGTGTACTGGGCGTCAACCGGGAACATCAGGCCGTTCGACAGGTTGCCGTTGTGCGCCAGCGCCAGGGCGTACCCCCCGGTTTTGGCTTCATAGTTTTCCAGCCAGGCATAAAGATCGAGCGGATCCGTCGAGCCGACCGGCGGCTGGGTCGTGAACGGCACGACCAGGCCGGCTTTATCGCCGTTATCGCGGAAAATAACATTCCGGTGCAGGTTGTTGCCCTCGACCAGCGAGGTCCATTCAAAACCGATAAAAGCGGTGAACGAACCGGGATCATTGAACTGCTCAGCGGCAGCGACTACTTTCTCCCAGATCGTCTCGTAGA
>JAHEFT010000028.1 GCA_024640025.1 Chromatiales bacterium | reverse complement strand
CCATAACGGCCGCGGGCTGCGCCTTGATGTGCGATCACTGTGAAGCCAAGATTCTTGAACCGATGATTCCGGCCATCAAGCCGGAAATGCTTGACCGCAAAGTCCGCCACCTGATTGAAACGGAGGATCTGAATGGTTTCCTGCTCTCGGGCGGCTCCAACAAACGCAACGAAATCAACTATTCCCGGTTCTACCCGGTTATCGAAAAACTGAAACGGGATTTTCCCCAGTTACGCGTCGCCATCCACACGGCGCTGACCGACCACGCCGGAGCGAAAGAAATGGAAGCGGCCGGGGTCGATGTCGCGATGCTCGACATTATCGGCGCCGAGGAAACCATCCGGGAGGTCTATCACCTGGATCGCCCGGTCGACGATTTCGAGGCCACGGTAGAGGCCCTGTGTGCCACATCCATGCAGATATCCCCGCATATCGTTATCGGGCTGCATTACGGTCGCATCCTCGGCGAGGAGAATGCGCTGGATATTCTCAGCCGGCATGATACGAAGGCCCTGGTACTGGTGGTGATCATGCCGTTCTATGCCAGGCCCGGCACCTTCGTGACCCCGGATACCCGCGATGTGGGCCGGATATTTCTCGAGTCGCGCCGGCGACTGCCGGACCGCCAGGTTCTGCTGGGCTGTGCACGGCCTCCCGGCATGCATAAACGGGTGACCGATGCCTACGCCGTGATGGCGGGCCTGGATGGAATCGCCTTTCCGGCGGATGGCGCCGTGGCAGTCGCTGACATGGCCGGCAGGCCGTTTCACCAGGCGCATGCCTGTTGCTCCATCAAGTTGGGGCAGACCAGCGGCACCAGCAGCATCGCGACAATGGCCAGAAGCAGTTGTGCGGCCTGATCAAATAATGACGGAGCAAGACTCATGAGTTGTGTAAAAACCGAAGGCGCCCAACCGGCCGAAAAAGGCCGCGACGGGCTGGATTTCAACCCCTATGAAATGATGGAGCCGCGACTGCCGGGTAAAACGCCCAAAAACAGGAAGAACGGCGCCGAGGTCAAGAACCGGAATCTCGAGCCTGAAGGGGTTTACCGCCCGGACTACAACATCCTGACACCGAACATGCGTTCGCCGGAGTACGTGCAGATGTCCACCGCCGCGGCCATAACGCTGGGTGTCACCACCGGCCGCATGTACCGCTGCTCCTGCACCCGGTGTCTGAACCTCCTCCTGACCTATCCCGAAGGCTGCCGTGCCAATTGCGCTTATTGCGGACTGGCCCGTCACCGTGAAGCCGAGCGGAATTACGCAGACCGCAATTTCATCCGCGTGGACTGGCCTGCGGTGCCGATGGACGTTGTCATCGACAAAGTCGCCGGTGACGGCGGGAACAGCCCCTTCCACCGCATGTGCATCTCGATGATCACCCACCCCAATTCAGACGCCGACACGGTTGCCGTGCTGAAAAAGTGGACCGATCGCATAGATCCCGAGGCGATACCGGTATCCATTCTGTCCAACCCCACCACCATGGGCCGGGCCGATGTTCAGAAGCTCAAGGACCTGGGTGCAGATATTTTTACCGTTGCGCTGGACGCAGCGACCCCGGAACTGTTCGACCGGACCCGCGGCAAGGGTGTTCAATCACCCCATAAATGGTCCAAATACTGGGAGGTGCTGCAGGATGCCCGGGATATTTTCGGGCCGCAGAAGTTCGGCGTGCACATCATCGTGGGCATGGGGGAAACCGAACATGATGTCCTGAACCTGGTGCAGAAAATTGTCGACATGGGCGGTCACAATCACATGTTCTGTTTCTTCCCCGAGCAGGGCTCGCTGATGGATCACCTGCCCGCCACGCCGCGCGACCAGTGGCGGCGCGTGCAGCTTGGCCGTTACCTGATCGACTATTGCGACGCCCGCGTGGACCATATGAAGTTCGATGACCATGGCAGGGTGACGGATTTCGGCCTGCCCACAGGCGAAATGGACGACATCATCAACGATGGCCTGGCGTTCAGAACCTCCGGCTGCCCGGGTAAGTTCCAGGATGATATTTCCGCCTGCGACCGGCCCTACGGCGATTCACCCCCCAGTGATATTGCAAGTTATCCGTTCCAACCCGACCGGAAAGACATCAGGAAAATACGCAAGCAACTGGAGATTCCGCATCGTCTTGTCTGAACAAAAGACATTACGCGTACTCGACACCGGCGTTATGGAAGGGCGCCTGAATATCGCCATCGGCCAGGCCATCGTCGAGGCGCACCAGGCAGGGCGGGTTGCCGATACGTTGCGTTTTCTGCGATTTCCGCCGACCGCACTGGTCGGCCGCCACCAGGCGCTGGGGCAGGAAATCAACCTGGACTACTGCAGGGAAAACGGTATCGGGGTGGCACGGAGAATCACAGGCGGCGGCGCTATTTTCATGGAGCCCGGATTGCTGGGCTGGGAACTGGCATTGCACCGCCAAACCCTTGGGGTCAAGTCCCTGCCGGAATTGACCCGCGAACTCTGCGAGGCGGCGGCAGACGGCATCAGCCGGCTGGGCGTTGCTGCGCGGTTTCGCCCGCGCAACGATATCGAAGTGGATGGACGCAAAATCAGCGGCACCGGCGGCTTTTTTGATGGCGACACCCTGTTTTTCCAGGGCACGGTGCTGGTCGACATGAACCCAACGGTGATGGTTTCGGCATTGCGCGTACCGCAGGCAAAGCTTGAGAAACGTCAACTCGATTCGGCGCAGCAACGTGTCGTGACTTTGCGGGAATTGCTGGGCGACAAGACCCCGGGCCTGGTACAGATCCAGTCTGCACTGACGGCAGCTTTTTCCGACCGGTTCGGGTTGGAAATCGTGCAGGGGGAGTTGACCGGAGAAGAACGTTCGGAAGCGGATCAACTGTTTCACGAGGAAATCGGTACAGAGGATTTTGTCGGCGGCATCGAAGAGCCGTCTGCCGCACGCGGTGATCTCACCGGCCGCCAAACCTGTCCCGGCGGCACCATAACCAGCTATCTTCGTCTGGAGGGGCCGGCGCAGAACCGGGTGCGCGGCGCCCTGATCACCGGTGATTTTTTTGTCACTCCGCCGCGCATCATTTACGATCTGGAGTCGCGTTTGCGAGGTGTCTACCTTGATGACCTTGCAGAAGTTGTCCGAGCGTTTTTCCAGGAAGCCGGGGTCGAGGTTCTGTCCGTATCAACGGATGATTTCATCGCTTCACTCGAGAACGCGCTGGCCGATCAATGAACATTCTCAACGTGGTTCAGCATACGTCCGCCGACTACCTCGGCCTGATGGAAGATCACCTGGAAGGGCGACGAATCCGATTCCGGTATTTTCGGCCGTTTACCGAGCAGGGGACGATACCGCAGGCCACGGATGTCTGTGACGGGCTTTTTCTGATGGGCGGCGGCCCCTGGGGCAGCGCCGGCGGGCGGGACGTGCCAACCCTTCAAGCTGAAATCGCGCTGACCCGGAACATGCTGGACCAGGGCAAACCAGTGATCGGGATTGGCCTGGGGGCGCAGATCCTGGCGCTCGCGGCCGGTGGCAGCTCTGAATCGTCTGACCTGGAATTTTCAGTGGGGTATTCCCGCCGCGTTGAACAGGATGCGCTCGGCGGGTTCATGCCGGAACGCTTCCCCCACGCCGTCTACATGCGGGATCGTCCGGTATTGCCTGCAGACGCAACCGTCCTTTCCATCGATGACGCAGAACGTCCTTCGGTATTTCAAATTGGAAATAACGCTCTCGGTTTTATCGGGCATCCCGGCTTTAAAACCGCGATGGCCGAAGACCTGATCATGGAGTTTGAAGAGTCACCGGAAAACCCGGCGCCAATGCTCGAGCGCCTGCAGGTGACGGTACGCGAGATAGAGGACGCCCTGGTCCCGATCATGACCGGAATCATCAAGGTAACGGGATTGATGAAAACACGGAGAAGAATTCCGCTAAAATTAGAGTAGTGATTAAAACTCGCGGGTTCTTCTTTGCCTTTGGCAAAACCGTCCCCGCGAGTTTTAATCACGGCCGACTATAACGTTTTTCGCTTAAATATAGTCTTTTACATTAGACTCTTGTAATATAGTTAAAATTCACTGAGAGGAATCATTTCATGGCAGAAAAACTCATCATCGTTATGGCCAACACGGATCCCAGAAACGGAGAGGAGCTGGGCGCCCCGATTTTCCAGGCAACCGTTGCAGCTGCCATGGAGTATGAAGTCGATGTTATCTGTACCGCCACTTCCGGGCGTCTTATGCGAAAGGGCGTTGCTGAGAAGCTGTTCGTAAAAGAAGGATCTCCCAAATCAGTTTATGACTTCATCAAGGACGCCCATGAAGCCGGCGCAAAATTCTACTGCTGCTCCCCCAACCTCGACTTGTTCGATATGACCACTGACGACCTGATCCCCGAATGCGAGGGTATTGTCGGCGGTGCGCACCTGATCGAACAGGTCATGGAAGAAGACTGCAGGGTTTTGACCTATTAATTTACCGAGGCCGGGCGATTCACCCCGAATGGCCGGTACAGGAGAATCATGACGCACGCGCATACCAGCAGAATACAGGAATTCATCGGCGATCCGGTTTCCGACAGCCCGGTTATCGGTCGTGAGGAGATGGAAGAAATTTTCCAGGACATCCAGGCAGATATCCGTTTTGATCACGAACTCAATGGTTGTCTGAACTGCGGCATTTGCACCGCAACCTGTCCGGCCGCCCACTATTACGACTTCAGTCCGCGTGAGATCGTCCAGCTTCTTTGGACAGAAAATCTCGAAGGCATTTACGATGCCATGCAGGAAAAAATCTGGGCCTGCGCCCAGTGCTACACCTGTGCAGCGCGCTGCCCTTTCGAAAACTCGCCCGGCGGTCTCATCATGCTGATGCGCGAAGCCGCGATCAAGCATGGCATGGAGTCAGCCAAGAATGTGCTCCGGCCGTTTAGCCGGGTCATGTTGAAATTGATTTCCACCGGAAACCAGTTGTCACCGGACATGATCAACGCCGATGGCTTCCCCGATTGGGGCCCCAATATTTCCAAGATCAATGCGCCGCTTAAAGTGCTGCGCCAGGCGATCCCGATGCCGACCCTGAACACCACCGAAACCGCCTGGGAGGTCAATCTTACGACCTCTATAGAGCTGTATACGATCTGGGAAGAAACCGGCGTTCTTGATCAACTCGAAACCATCGATGAAAACCTGTATGACGTTATCCTCGACATCATGGACGAGAAACGCGAAGACCTCGCCGACTGGGAAGACGAACAATCCTAGAAAGCGCATGCAGGAGCGGCTTTAGCCGCGATGAAAAATGAAAGATACATAGAGAGAGCGATAAACGCCCTCAGCCGCAAAGACGGCAAATTGGAGAGAATGAAATGAATAGCGGAAACAGCAACAACGGAGAACGCTTCACTGGCCACGGCCCGGAATGGCGCGACTCCAACCTGAGCCCGGAAGATGCGAAGGTAGCGACAGCCTGGGTGGAACAGGTCATCAACAAGCGTTCCATGGAGGTTAACAAGGACCGCGTGGAAGACGTTCGCGACGCGATGTGGCAGCTGGAAAAGGAAGGTGAGATCGTCGTTCACCGCATCAATGACGAGCACCAGCCCCGGGTTGCCAAAACCATCTATGGCTGGGACAAGAAAATTCCCACCAACCAGTTGTGGCACCATAAATCCTGCGGCCAGTGCGGCAACATCCCGGGTTACCCGGCGTCCCTGTTGTGGCTGATGAACGAAATGGACATCCAGTACCTGGATGAGACCGACCAGACGTCCTGCACCGCCTGGAACTATCATGGTTCGGGTATCGGCAACATAGAAAGCCTCGCCGCTGTATTCCTGCGCAATTTCCACCAGGCCTATATATCGTCGCGTGCCCAGGGTTTGCCCGACGGTTATTTTTTCCCGCTGGTGCATTGCGGCACATCCTTTGGGAACTACAAGGAAGTACGCGCCTATCTTCTGCACTCACCTGAACTGCGTGAGAAGGTCAAGAAAATCCTCGGCAAGCTGGGCCGCCTGGTTGACGGCAAACTGCTGATTCCCGAAGAAATCGTGCACTACTCCGAGTGGGTGCACATGATGCGCGGCGACATTGCCGAGCGCCAGACGATCGATGTGAGCAATATCCGCGCAACCATCCACCCGGCTTGCCATGTGTACAAGATGGTGCCGCAGGATGCCATTTACGATGACAACATCCTGGGCGGCAATCGCGTGGCTGTATCCACCGGAATCATGGAATCGCTGGGTACGCAGGTTATCGATTATTCCACCTGGTACGACTGCTGCGGGTTCGGGTTCAGGCACATCATTTCCGAGCGTGAATTTACCCGTTCATTCTCACTGGACCGCAAGATCAAGGTCGCAGTGGAAGAGGCCAATGCTGACGTGATGATCGGCCACGATACCGGATGCATCACCACGCTGGACAAGAACCAGTGGATCGGCAAGGCTGCCGGCAAGGACTACAACCTGCCGGTACTCGCGGATGTCCAGTTCGCGGCCCTGGCCTGCGGAGCGCATCCTTACAAAATTGTCCAATCCCATTGGCATGCAACAGCTACCGAAACGCTGATGGAAAAAATGGGTATTGACTGGCAAGCCAGGAAAGCGGAATTCGAGGCTTACCTGGTCGAAGTGGAGGCGGGAAATTTCGAAAGCCTGTACGACCCGCGGCTTGCGATCACTTCCGGCCCCGGATTTAAAGCGCCTAAGCAACTTGAAAACACTGAACAGAGCTGATTGAGAAAAACCATGTCAAAACCAATCCTGATTGTAGGAGGCGGACCGGCAGGACTGGCCGCTGCACACTCACTGGCCACCTTCGGGCAGGCCTGCATCCTGGTTGAAAAAGAAGACCGGCTGGGCGGAGCGCCCATCCTGGAGGGGTACGCCAAACTGGTTCCTTCCGGAGAATGGGCCAGGGACGCAATCGGCGGCATGGTCGAGCGGGCCGCAGGGCACGAACTGGTGGAGGTGAAAACCGGCGCCTCGGTCACCTCGTTCAGCGGCGAGGCGGGTAACTTTACCGCGGTTCTTTCCAGCGGCGATTCAGTCGAAGTCTCTTCCGCCATCCTGTGCACGGGCTTTACCCATTTCGACTCGGCCAACAAGCCGGAGTGGGGTTTTGGCACCTATCCCGATGTGGTGACGACCTCGCAGGTTGAGCAAATGATTTCTTCCGGCCAGGGGGTTCGTTGTCCTTCCGATGGCCGCAAGCCCACGCGGGTAGCCATTTTGTTGTGTGTGGGTTCACGCGACCGGCAAATCGGGCGCGAATGGTGTTCGAAAATCTGTTGTACGGTTTCCGCCAACATGGCGATGGAAATCCGCGAGGAGCTGCCGGACTGCCATGTGTATATCTACTACATGGACATCCGCACGTTTGGCCTCTATGAAACCAAGTACTACTGGAAGAGCCAGGAAGAGTTCAAGGTGAAGTACATCAAGGCACGTATCGCCGAGGTGACGTCCGATGGTGAGAAATTGATCGTCAAGGGCGAAGATACGCTGGTCAAACGGCCGATCACGATTCCTTTCGACATGGTCGTGCACGCCATTGGCATGGATCCGAATGTCGATAATCCCGATCTTTCCAGCGTTTTTGGGGTCGACCTCGAACCACACGGCTATATCGGCAAGGCCAACAGCTACAGTGCCTCAGGCCTGACCAACAAGTCCGGCGTGTTCGTGGCCGGTGCAGCGACCGGGCCGGAGACGATCGACGACTCCATTGCGCAGGGCAAGGCCGCAGCCATGGCGGTGCTGGAACAACGACAACTCGCCGCACGGCTGGTTGGGTAGGTAAATTGGCTTCGTTATTCCGACAACGGCAGTCCCCCGCTTCCACGGAGCTGGAAGTTCCGGTGCTGGAGCGGCCCGTGCTGGACTTGAGCGGCCCCATTCTGAAGCGTGCCTTCGAGACCCTGGTCCTGGGAACGGAAGCCCAGGGCGGAATAGAGCACTGGACCGACGCGCTTAAGCTGAAGAGCCGAATGTTTCAGCAAGCGCTGGGGCAGGGTCATCCGGCCGATCTTCCGCTCGAAACCTTCAAGGGACTCTGTGCCTTCATGGCCAGCGTGCGCCGCCGGATCGGTCCCTACCTCGAACACGACACCTATGAAGAGACGGTTGCTGCGATCGCTGAGTTACTCGATGGCTTGAAGGATACGGCCACCACCGATGCCAGGCTCGCCGCATTCTGCTCGCATTTTCCGCAGGATAAGAAGCACCGCTGGGTGCGTGACCTGGGTACTGAGATTCTGCACGGCGTCGATCCGGAGCGCTATCCACTGATGTGCCGCTGGGTCTGGGACCGCAAGGCCAATACCGGGGTGATCCGTGAGATCTGGTTCGATGATGAAGTAGACAATATCACCATCAAGGTCAACGATGGTTTTGCTACCTACCTCATGCTGCGGGAAGAGCTTAGCCAGTTCCTCACCGACAATGGCGTTTTCCGTGATGTGATCTGGTACGTGGATATGCTGTGCGCCAAGGTGTACGCAGACTACATAGCCGCCCAGGGGGGAGTTTACCTGCGCGCAGATTTCTCCGCGCCCGGCGACCCGATGGAACATACCCGAAGACTGCTGGGCCTTGATGGTGTAAGGGCCGGAAGCGGCCGCACCCGATTGAAAGCCATCAGTGGTGAGGCTTTTGTGATTGATGATACGAATTTGCTGGATTGAACGATGCCCATTCATGAAAAATCCCTGATCCGCCCGGAGAACCTGAAAGTTCAGGAAAACCTCGAAGTTGAAGGTATTGACGTTTCCGGTCACTGGAGCACCTTTATCGAGAGCCGTGTGGTCACCGACTACAACGAAGCCATGGAAGAGGAAATTGCCGCTCTTCCGGGCGGTGAATTCATTCATCGCTGCTGGCAGTGCGGTTCCTGCACGAACGCCTGCACCGTCCATGCGATCAACCCGGAATTCAATCCCCGTTACTGGATTTACCTGATCCGGACCGGCATGGAATCGGAGTTGCTGCGGGACAAGGACATCATCTGGCAGTGCGTTTCATGCAACAAGTGCACCTACGCCTGTCCGCGTGACGTGGTTCCGGAAGCGGTCATGAAGGCCACCGCCCACTGGCTGGAGCTCAAAGGCCACACGCCGAAATCCCACTCGACCATTTTCGATGACATCTTCAGCGAGCAGGTTATCGAGACCGGCAAAATCGAAGACGGCCGGGTGCTCAAGCGCTTTTTCAAACAAACCGGCCAGGCCTTGCGGCAACCGTGGCTGGAAGACCTGGTCAAAGGCTTGCTGCGCAACCTGCCAATCAGCATGCTCACCCGCATGGGTCTGGCAACGCTGGTCGCGCCGAAAACCAGCGGCTGGTCGGGCGCCCGCGACGCCATTAAAGAATACGTTGCTGAGCAGGAAGCGCACCACCGCACTGCACTGGGTCTCGACGAACTGGTGAAGATGGCTGAAACTGAACTGAAAGCCGGCGCGGCCAAATAAGTGCCGCCCGAACGCAGGAACAAACCTATGTCCGACAAGAAAACAGAGTCAAAAAACGAGAAATACCGGGAAGTCGCCTATTACCCGGGGTGTGCGCTCGAGGGCAGCGGCCACGCGTACAACCGGTCGACCAAGGCCCTGGGTAAAAAGCTCGGCCTGAAACTCAAGGAAGTTGACAACTGGAATTGTTGCGGGGCGATGGAGGTTAAGAATATTGACCCGAAACTCCAGACTTATCTTTCTTCGCGCGTGATGTCGATTGCCGCCAACAAGATGAAGATGGACGTGGTGATGGCGCCTTGTAACGGCTGCTATCACAACCTGAAGAAAGCAGAATACGATCTGAAGAATGACGAAAAATCGAAACAGGTAGTGGATCGCCTGTCGAAAAAGGCCGGGCACGAAACCTACCAGGCCGGGCAGGTGGAAACCATTCACGCGCTGGACTGGGTGAAAGATACCATCGGTGAGGAAGGCCTGAAAGAACGCGTCAAAAACTCGCTGGCCGGCATCAAGATTGCCAATTATTACGGCTGCATGTATACCCGGCCGCGGCATATTTTCCCTGAAAAAGATTCCGGTCCCGGAAGCGAGTCCACCTCCCGGCCACACTTCATGGATGATCTGCTGGACGCTGCCGGCGCCGAAAACGTCGATTTTCCACTGAAAACCGCGTGCTGCGGGGGGGCCCACACCCTGTCTGACAGCGACACATCGACCCGGCTGGTTGCCAATATTCTGCAGACGGCCGAAGCGGCGGGCGCGGAAGTAATCGCCACGGAATGCCCGACCTGCCACAGCGGCCTGGAAATGCACCAGATCCGCGCCAACAGAACCCTGGGCATCAAGACCAATGTGAAAATCATTTATTTCACGCAGTTGCTGGGCATGGCCATGGGGCTCAAGCCCAAGGAAGTGGGTTTGCACGAGAATGTTTCGGACTCATTCGATTTCGTGAAACAGAAAGGGTTGGCGTGACGTCTCTCATCGACATCGGCGTGCGCCTCGACGCACTCATCGCCGGGCCGCCGGCGCCTGCAGATGCCGGTGAGTTGCTGGTCCTGGGCGAGCAGGCCCTTGAACAATGGGTGATTGCCCGGGGAAAGCAGCCCACGCAGGACAAACGTGAGGGGTTCCGGATACTGGCCTTGCATCGACAGGGCGCGGAAAAGGATCCGAGCTTCAATGCCTGCCGGGAAACCTGCCGCGAGCTGGTCTATCACTACAACCTGTTGACACTTCAGCCGGAACATCCAGAATCCGGCCAGCGGGCGCGTATGATGGGGTGGGTGGTCAATCATCTTTACCTGTTTATCAGCGGCAAGATGGAAACAGAACAACTGGGCGAATTCTGCTGTGCGTCAAAACCTTTGCGGGAAACGGTTGACGCAGAGGCCAAGGCCCAGTAGAAATTGTCAGAATAAATTAACCAGTTACTTTTAGGAGGCCCAGAATATGCCAACGGTTCGAGGATGCAACCTTCCGGATGATTTGCTCTATGACGTAGACAACCATACCTGGTTCACTGAAGTCGGGGACGGCACCGTTAAGATGGGAATGACAGCTATCGCAACGGCCATGGCCGGACAACTGGTGGCCTTCACGCCCAAGAAAGTGGGCCGCAAGGTTCAGCCGGGCAGGTCATGCGCGACGGTTGAGTCAGGCAAGTGGGTCGGTCCGGCAAAATCAGCCGCTGGCGGCGAAGTGGTTGGTGTTAACGAAGCCCTGCTTTCCAATCCCAGCGCGGCCAACGCGGATCCCTATGCTTCCTGGCTGGTGCAAATTCAGCCGGATGACTGGGACAATGTGAAAGCCGGTCTCACACCGGGCAGCGACGTCGCCGGACCTTACGAAGCCAAGATGGCCTCGGAAGGCTTCGAAGGCTGCGCTTAAGCTTCAGGTTTTAGGAGCCCGGCTTGCGGGCGATCGGGGGTATCACGATGCTCATCCCGGTAACGACCGGGTGAGACGCCAAACCATCCGCGAAAAGCCCTGCCGAAATTTGACGGGTCCTGATAACCCAGTCGGTAACCGATCTTGGTAACGCTCATGTCGGAGCGCAACAGGTAGTCATTCGCGAGGGTTTTACGGACATCCTCCAGGATGACGTTGTAAGACGTTTTCCCGCGCTTCAATTTCCGGATCAGGGTTCTGGGCGACACGTTTTGGGATGCGGCAATATCTGCCAGCCCGGGGAGCTTTCCCGGCCTCGCGAGAAGCGCCTGGCGAACCGCGATTTCGGCCGGCAGGACCCCTGAAACAACCCGCAAGTCTTCTTCACACCGCATAACGAGATATCGATGCATGGCTTCGTCATGCAGGACGCAGGGTTCATCAAGCCAGGCGCCTGGAAAACTGATCTGGTGTCCGCTCGCGTTGAATTCCAGGTCCGGGTGAAATGCCCGTTCCAGCTGTCCCCGATACGCAGACGGCGGATAGGCGAAAGAAATGCGCGCACCTTCGAGCGCCCTCCCTAAAGGCCTTTCCAGCATGCCCTGGATCGCCAGCAGGGCCAGTTCCACGAGAGCAAGCCGCTCATCCCCCATGTCGGTCGTCTCATACAGGCGAATGACGAATTGATCACCTTCCATGGCGCCGGCAAGCCAGAGATAAGGCCCACGAATGCCGATAAACCTCAATAACACATCCACCGAGCCGCGCAGATCCGGCGCCGTTACGGCGGCAAAACCCAGCGGACCGTGGGATGGGACAGTGAGCCGCTGTGCCAATGACAGATGCCAGCCCGGCCCCAGGAGCTGAGTGACGTTAGCCAGTACTCGCCGTGTTTCCAGGAAGCTGACAACGTGACTTCCTTGCATCAGATCTGCAACGGAAAGGCGGGTTCCCGAGAGCAGGGGTTGCAACGGCAGCTGCTCGGAAGCGGCATGCTGAAGGAATACTTTCAGGTATGTCGCCGGCATATGCCAGTGCTGATTATGGTCTTTAATGCTCATATTTAAGTATATTGACACTTTATGACCATAAAGTGTCAACTTTGACGCTGTTGTAACCGGTTCCAGGCGTGCATTATGAATGCATGAAAACCTATACCTTTGACGATCCCGCACTGGGGCGGATCAGCTACCGGGATAAAAAGCGTTATCTCTGGATGCTGTCTGTGTTGTTTCCGCTGATCCCATTGATCGGAATGGGGCTGATGAACTGGAGCGGCCGGCAATGGACGCTGTGGATTCCGCTGGTTTTTCTTTACGTGGCTATTCCGCTGCTCGATTACCTGTTTCCCAACGACAGCAGCAATCCGCCGGAACAGGTGGTGCCGCAACTGGAAGCAGATGTTTACTACCGCGTACTTAATCATCTGACGGTTCCTTTGCATTTCGTGATCCTGATCGCCGGCGCCTGGTTTGTCGCCAACCATGAGCTGGGTTGGTCGGGGTTGCTCGCCATAAGCCTCACCGTCGGAGCCATCAGTGGTTTCGGCATCAACACGGGGCACGAATTGGGGCACAAGAAAGCGGCGTCGGACCGCCTGGCGGCCAGGCTGGTGCTGGCGGTGCCTTTGTACGGTCATTTTTCTTCCGAGCATAATGCCGGACATCATGCTGCGGTGGCCACACCGGAGGACAGCGCCAGCGCGCGTTTCGGGGAAAGTATCTACCGTTTCGTTTTGCGGGAAGTGCCGGGCGGCATAAAGCGCGCCTGGCGGTTGGAAAGCCAACGCCTGCAACGGCGCGGATTCCGGGCCTGGAGTTGGCGCAACGAAATCCTGCAGTCGTACGCAGTGTCGGTCTTACTGTACGGCGGCCTGTTGCTGGCTTTTGGTACCGTTATCCTGCCATTTCTGCTGATCCAGACGGCGTTTGCCTGGTGGCAGCTGACCAGCGCGAATTACATCGAACACTACGGTCTGCTCAGGGCAAAGGATCCGGACGGGCGTTACGAGCGTTGCCAGCCGCGTCATTCCTGGAACGCTAACCACATCGCATCCAACCTGGTGACGTTTCATCTCGAACGGCATTCAGACCACCATGCGTTTGCGGCAAGGCGATACCAGTCCTTGCGGCATTTCGAGGATGTTCCACAACTGCCGAGCGGTTACTTCGGGATGTTCCTGTTGTCCTACGTTCCGCCCTTGTGGCGCCGGGTAATGGATCCGAAGGTGATGGCCCTGGTGGACGGGGATATGAGCCGGGTTAATTGCGGCCCGGCCTAATCAGTCACGCTGGCTTGCGGAACCGAGAAAAATTTCAGATCCTCGATCTCCGGGTCAGATCGGTGTTCCGCAGGCGCCGCCTGTCCGGCCAGTTCCTGGGCCAGGCTATTGGCCTCGGCCAGGAATGCGCCGTACAACATCGTGCGTTCGCCGACACTGAGTGTGCGTGACTGGTAGCCGCCGCATTCCAGCGCCGCGTCCAGTGAAAATCCCTCCATGCAACCGCAGTCTGCCTTGTGCAGCCACGCGCCGGTTTGCATGTCGAAATCGTACAGCGGCAGAAAGTGGTGGCCTTGTTCGGCAACGAACTCGATCGCGTCGAGGATGAAATCCGCCTCGATGTCATCCATGGTGTAGTGCAGGCTGATCCGGCACCAACCGGGTTTGATGCCGCAAAACCCCTTCTGAATCCACTTGCGGTACTGCTCGGATTTCTCGAAATCAATGTCCAGAAGGCGGTGCCCGTAGGGCCCCGCGCAGGAACAGCCGGCCCGCGACTGGATGCCGAACAGGTCATTGAGCAGGGAAGTGACAAATTTCGGATGGAGGTACTTGCCGCGACGATCCTTCAGGTTGAACGAAACGATGCTGATGCGTTGTTCTGCATCCGAATTGCCCAGAATCTCGATACCTGGGTTGCTCTGCCAGCGCTGAAAGGTCCGCTGCAGCAATTCACGTTCCCGCTTTTCGATCGCTGCAACGCCGATCCGGTCCTTGATCTGGAAAGCCAGGCCGGCCTTGAGGATTTGCAGGACACCGGGCGTTCCGGCTTTTTCACGTTCCTCGATATCGACGATAAAATCCTGGCTGGTCGGGCCGACATAATCTACTGTTCCTCCGGCACTGACACTGGGAGGCAGTTCAGAGTGGTAAATGCGCTTATTGAAGACCAGCACGCCGCTGGCGCCCGGGCCGCCCAGGAACTTGTGCGGTGAGATGAACACAGCGTCGAGGGACGCATCGCCCGGGTATTTCCCTTCGACCGGATTCATGTCGATCTCTACATAGGGTGCGCTGGCCGCGTAGTCGAAACAGGCGATCGCACCGTGGCGATGCAGCAGGGCGGCGATTTCATGCACCGGGGTGAGCATGCCGGTGACGTTCGATGCAGCAGAGAATGAACCGATACGCATGCGGCCCTGGTAGGCCGGTTCCTGCAACAGGGATTCAAGATGATCCAGATCCACGCAGCCGTTCGCATCCATGCGCACTTCAACAACCGTCGCCAGGTTTTCGCGCCACGAGATCTCGTTGGAATGGTGTTCGTAAGGGCCGACGAAAACGACCGGCTGTTGGTTTAGCAGGTATTCGCTGAACGCCGCATGGGCATCAACGCCCAGGGCGTCCTCCATCATCCGGGTGAGATTCTGCCGGGTGGCGGGCGGCAGGGCCACACCGATGATCTGTTGCAGTTTGTCGATCGCACCCGTCGCGCCGGTGCCAATACAGATGATCCGGCCATCGGGTCCGGCGTTGACCGACTGCTTGATCGCGTGTTCCGCATCTTCCAGTAAACGGGTCATCGAGCGGCCGCTGATGTCGTCCTCGGTGTGCGTGTTGGCGTATATGCGCTGCAGGTTCTGGATGTATTTTTCGATCATCGAGAGGCAGCGGCCCGACGCAGTGTAGTCGGCATAGACCATCAGGCGCTCGCCGAACGGTGTGTTGACTGCGGCGTCGGCACCCACTATCTGGGTGCGGAGAAAATCAAAATCCAGGGAGCAATTCGTGTTCATGGGCGGTATTTTACCCGTGTTTTCGCGGCGGATGATTTCTTAATCATGATTCCTGCGCGCAGATTGACCAAAGGGATTGAATAATGGTGCCGGAACCGCCAGTCTACTAAAATTATCCCATATCATTTTCAGTCGACCTGACAGGAACCTCATCATGCTGGATACACTCAAAACACAGCTGGAACTAAACAATCCGGCCCTCTTACGTGAACGGGCATATATCAATGGCGAGTGGGTATCCGCCAGGGATGGGCAGACTTTCGACATCACCAACCCGGCGGATGGCTCGCTGGTCGGACAGGTTCCACAACTGGATGTGGCCGATACGAAAACGGCCATCGAAGCAGCGGATGCTGCCTGGCCAGCCTGGCGTTCAAAAACAGCCAAGGAACGCTCCGCTATTTTACGCAGCTGGTTTGACCTGATACTGGAAAACAAGGACGACCTGGCAGCAATCATGACGGCAGAGCAGGGCAAGCCGCTGGTCGAGTCCGCCGGTGAAGTCATGTACGGCGCGTCCTTCATCGAGTGGTTTGCAGAGGAAGCCAAGCGGGTTTACGGCGATGTCATTCCAACCCACCTGCCTGACCGTCGTATCCTCACCATCAAGCAGGGTATCGGCGTGGTGGCGGCAATCACGCCCTGGAACTTCCCTAACGCCATGATCACCCGCAAGGCCGGCCCGGCCATGGCTGCTGGTTGCCCCGTTGTGATTAAACCGGCCTCGGAAACGCCGTTGTCGGCATTGGCGCTGGCCGTATTGGCCGAACAGGCTGGTGTGCCGGCCGGTGTGTTCAACGTGTTGACCACGACGGATTCGCGGGGTGTGGGTAAAGAATTGACCGAAAGCCCGTTGGTCCGGAAATTCTCGTTCACCGGTTCTACCGAGGTGGGCAAGATCCTGATTCGCCAGTGTGCTTCAACCGTGAAAAAGGTCTCGATGGAACTGGGCGGCAATGCCCCCTTTATCGTCTTCGATGACGCCGACATCGACGCCGCGGTTACCGGTGCGGTCATCTCCAAGTACCGTAACGCGGGCCAGACCTGTGTCTGCGCCAACCGGGTCTACGTCCAGGAAGGCGTTTATGATGAATTCGTTGAAAAGTTCACCGCGGCCGTAAAAAACCTGAAAGTCGGTCGCGGGGAAGAAGCGGGCGTCAATATCGGGCCGATGATTTCCCGCGACGCCATCGACAAGGTCGAAACGATGCTGGCTGATGCCCGCGGCAAAGGGGCCAGTGTCATAGAGGGCGGCAACCGGCATGCCCTCGGCGGGTTGTTCTACCAGCCGACCGTTGTCAGCGGCGTGACGGCCGATATGGCTTTCGCGACCGAAGAAATTTTCGGGCCGGTGGCGCCGATCTTCAAATTCTCGACCGAGGACGAAGCCATCGCGGCGGCCAACGCCACGGAGTTTGGCCTGGCGGCTTATTTCTATGCCCGCGACCTGGGCCGGGTGTTTCGCGTGGCCGAAGGCCTCGAATACGGCATGGTATGCATCAATGACGGCATATTGTCGACCGAAGTGGCGCCGTTTGGCGGGGTAAAGGAATCCGGCACCGGACGTGAAGGCTCGAAGTACGGCATGGATGAGTACGTGGAGATCAAGTACATCACCCTGGCCGGCATCAACACCTGACCCCGTTATTTCTTATATTCGTAAGCGTAGTAAACCACCGGTATAACGACCAGGGTCAGGATCGTAGACACCAGGATACCGAAGATCAGACTGACCGCCAGTCCACTGAAAATCGGGTCATCCAGGATAAAAAACGCCCCCGCCATCGCGGCCAGTCCCGTCAGCGCAATCGGGCGGGTACGTACCGCACCGGCTTTAACCACGGCGTCAGCCAGCGGCACACCGCGCTCAACTTCCCCCCTGATGAAGTCCACCAGAAGGATGGAGTTGCGTACGATAATCCCCGCCAGCGCGATCATGCCGATCATCGAGGTCGCCGTGAACTGGCGGTCGAGGAGCGCGTGTCCCGGTAAGATGCCGATCAGCGTGAGAGGGATGGGCGCCATGATGACCAGCGGAACCCGGTAAGAGCGGAATTGCGCGACGACCAGCAGGTAGATCAGGATCAGGCCTACTGCATAAGCAAGGCCCATGTCACGGAAGGTCTCATAGGTCACCTGCCATTCACCGTCCCATTTCAGGCTCGGCGCATACGGATCGGCTGGTTGGCGGATCAGGTACTGCGTGATGCCTCCATCCGTGGACCCGGCTCCGGGTAAGTCACCCGCGATTTCAGCCATGCCATACAGCGGGCTGTCCAGTTTGCCGCTGAGATCGCCGGTGACCAGCACCATGGGCAGCAAGTCCTTGTGGTAAATCGACTGTTCCCTTGTTGTGCGAGTGATTTGAACAACTTCAGAGAGCGGCACCAGCCGTCCGGAAGAGCCACGCACCCTGAGGTTGGCGATAGCGTCCGGGTCGGCCTTGGCGCTTTCTTCAAGCTCCAGCCGGATGGGCACGGGGCGTCGGCTGGTATCGTCGTGCAGATAGGAAGCATCCTCGCCCCGGATGGCTGTGGAAATGGCCGCCACGATGCTGGATTGTGAAACGCCCAGACGCGCCGCGCGCTCGCGATCCACGGAAACCAGCAACCGTTCCTGCGCCGCCTCCAGGGTGTCGTCAACGTCTACGATATCGGGGGTGTTTTCGAAAACCGCGCGCACGCTGCGGGCTGTTGCCTCACGCTGCTCAGCAGTTGCGCCATAGACCTCGGCGACCAGCGGTGCAATGACCGGTGGCCCCGGGGGGACCTCGACCACTTTGACGTTGGCGCCGAAAGGCTCGCCGATAGCCTGTAGCGGTCCGCGAACGGACATGGCAATTTCATGGCTCTGCCGTGACCGGTCGCTACGATCCACCAGGTTGACCTGGATATCGCCCTGGTGCGGCTCGGCCCGCAGGTAGTATTGGCGGACCAGCCCGTTGAAATTGATGGGCGCGGAAGTGCCGGCGTAGGTCTGGTAGTTCATCACCTCGGGTACCCTGGTCAGTTCGAGCGCCAGCGCATCCAGCACCCTCTGTGTCTGCTCCACGGGCGTGCCCTCGGGCATGTCCAGGACCACCTGGAATTCTGACTTGTTGTCGAACGGCAGCATCTTCATTACCACCCACTGCACGGCCACCAGCCCCACGGAAGCGGTGATCAGGGCCAGTACGACGCCCAGCATCGCCAGGCGGCGTTTGCGTCCGGCCCGGCCCGAAAGGAAGGGGCGCAGGTGGCGGTCGAAAGCACGGTAAAGAACCTGGTACAAACGATCGGTCTGCTCGCCGGATTGCGGCTCTTCCGAGCCGTGTGCATGGTCCTGGCTGGAAAACGCCCGGTAGAACAGCCAGGGCGTGAATACGAAGGCCACAAACAGGGAGATCAGCATGCCCATGCTGGCGTTGATGGGAATGGGCGCCATGTATGGCCCCATCAGACCGCTGACGAAGGCCATTGGCAGCAATGCGGCGATCACGGTGAAGGTCGCAAGGATAGTGGGCCCGCCCACTTCGTCGACCGCCAGCGGGATGGACCGGAACAGCGGCAAGCCGCTGATGTGCATGTGGCGGTGCGCGTTTTCCACCACCACGATCGCATCGTCCACCAGGATACCTATCGAGAAAATCAGCGCGAACAACGACACCCGGTTCAGCGTGAAGCCCCAGGCCCAGGAAGCAAAAAGCGTTATGGCCAGGGTGATGACCACCGCGGCCCCGACCACAATTGCCTCGCGCCGGCCGAGCGCCAGTCCAACCAGGATGATCACGGACAGGGTGGCGAAAACGAGTTTCTTGATCAGCGTTTTTGCCTTGTCGTCAGCAGTCGCCCCGTAATTCCGGGTGATCGTGGCGCGCATTCCGTCCGGCAGTACCGAGCCGCGCAGGTGTTCAAAGCGCGCGATGACCGCGTCGGCCACGTCAACGGCATTGGTCCCCGGCTTCTTCGCCACGGCCATGGTTACCGCCGGATTTTGCGTGCCGGCCGGCAGTCCGAGCGCGTTAGCCGGCCCCAGCCCGAAACTGACCCGCATATCCGGCAGATCCGGCCCCAGAGTCACCCTCGCCACATCGCGCAAGAATACCGGGCGGCCTTCTTTGACACCGACCACGAGTTCCGCTACTTCCTCGGGCGTACCGAGGAAGTTACCCGCCCGGACCAGGATATCCTGGTTGTTCGAGGCGAATGACCCCGCATCGGCCGAGGCGTTGGCGCTGGCCAGGGCGCTGCGAAGCTGCGCCAGGTCGATATCGAAGCCCGCCAGCCGCTCCGGGTCCAGTCGCACGCTGACGACCCGGTCGGGGCCGCCGATGGTGTCGATGTCCCGGGTTCCCGGCACCCGTTGCAGTTCCGTTTCGATCACGTGAGCGACCCGCCGTAACTCATGCGCGCCGACCTGCGGGTTTTCGCTCCACAGCGTGGCGGTAGCAATGGGCACGTCATCAATCCCGCGGGGCTTGATCAGTGCAGGCAGAACGCCGATATCCGGGGGCATCCAGTCCTGGTTGGAGTAAACCGCGTTGTACAGGCGCACGATGGCATCGTCGCGCCGCTCACCGACCTCGAACTGCACCGTCAGGATGCTGTTGCCCGGGCGGGAAACCGAGTAAATATGCTCGACGCCGTCGATTTCCGACAGGATGCGTTCCATCGGCGTGCTGACCAGTTGCTCAACCTCGGAAGCGGAAGCCCCGGGGTAGGCAATGAAAACGTTCGCAAAAGTGACGTCTATCTGGGGCTCTTCTTCGCGCGGCGTGATGAGGACGGCAAACAGGCCCAGCAACAAACCCACCAGGGCCAGCAAGGGCGTGATTTCAGTTTGCAGAAAACGCGCTGCCAGCGACCCGGAGATACCCAGTTTCTGTGACGATTGCTGCTGGTTCATGCCCCTCTCCTCCGGCGGCTCACTCGCGCCCATCGAGCAGTGCGATGCGGGCGGCCTCGGGATCCGTGACCACGGTCTCGCCGGATTCCAGTCCGGCCTGCACGATTACGTTGCCATCATTCAGTGCGCGTCCCAGGCGAACCTGGCGCAACCGTGGCATCCCTGCCGGGTCGAGCACATATACAGCCGTCAGTTCACTGCGTTGAACCAGCGCGGAAGCCGGCACCAGCAGCACCTGTTCTTCCCCGGTCAGAAAACGCACCTTGACCCACATGCCCGGATAGACGCCATGTTGCCCCTCAGCGAGTCGCAAGCGCACCCGAAAGGTATGTGTCGAGGGATCGGCATACGGGAAGACCCTCAGCTCCTGTGCCGCAAGGCTGCCGCCATCGGGCAGATCCACCCAGGCCTCGGCGTCCCGCCTAAGGGCGCCTATGTCGGACTGCGGCACGTCAACAGCAACTCTCAGGTGCTCCAGCGACAGTCCGGTCATCAGCGGCATGCCGACGGTAGCCATCTCACCAAGTTCTACATGGCGCTCAACCAACATTCCGCTGAATGGCGCTCGAACGACGGTATTCTCAAATTGTTCGCGGGCGCCATTCAGGGCGCCCTCGGCTGCACTGACACGCGCTTCGGCTGACTGCAGGTCGGCTTTGACCCGGTCCATGTCGGCCTTCGACACCCGCTGCTGACCAAACAGTTGTTCGATCCGGTCGTAGCCGGACCGTGCTTCATCCAGGCGGGCCTGGGCCTCTTGTGAAGCCGCCTCCGCCTGCTTCAGATCTGCCGCGGCCGCCTGATTACGGAAACGCACGATGATGTCGCCGCGTTCGACGTAGTCATCCACGTCAAAAGGAATTTCCTCGATCCGGGCCGCCACCTGCGAGGACACCGTGGAGCGGTACTGGGCCTCTACAATACCGTCGAAGCTGCGCTCCCGGCTTACGCTTGACCATTCCGCGAAAATGGTCGGCAGGCCGGCCGCCCGCAGGGTCTGCGCCGGGGCCGCAATGGCGGCTGCCAGGAGGATGGCGGTCAGGGTGATCCGCAGCGTTCGCTTCGTTTTGGCCGTTCCCGTTTCGTAATATCCGATGTTCATGCCCGCTCTCTTGCGCTTCAATTCCGTCAATTGACCATTATATCAGCATTTACTAATATGAAAATGAATATATTAGAATATTCTACTATAACTTGGGGTAACAGGATGTTGGGCCCTTATGGCCCGGGAAATGAAGGGCGAACGGCGCTACGCGGTCTGCTTTGCGGGCTTCTTCAGGGTTTTCTTCTTCAGGGCTTTCTTTTTCAGGATTTTCTTCGTTACGGCCTTTTTCTGCACGGTTTTCTTTTTTGGCGCTTTCTTTTTCCCGGTCTTGCGGACGGTTTTCTTCACCAGCTGACGGGCCGCAGGCCGGGCTTTTGAACCGATCATGTCTTCCAGTTCGACCAGCGCCTCTTCCATGTAATCGACCATGCGCTGCACACCGGGTATGGAACGCCGGCAGGCAATGATGCCAAAGTCCAGCATGTTGTTGTAGCTGACCAGCGTGATGTTCATGGCCATCCCGTCAAAGGGTATGGAGGCGGGGTAAATCCCGTCCAGGCGGGCGCCGTTCCAGTAGAGCGGTTTCTGGCACCCGGGGACGTTTGAGATGGTGGCGCTGAAGGCGGGAATGCGGTTCGCCACACCGGCCAGTGAAACCAGCAGCCCGGAGGCCTGGATGATTTGCCACAGCAGGGTGGCTTCCCGGGCCGAAAGCCCCTTGAGCATTTCCTTGCCGGCGAGCATGGATTGATGGATCTGTCTGAAACGTTTTTCCGGATCGCTGATCTGGGTGGCAAGGTCCGCCGTGATGAAACTGATGGCATTGGCGGAGCCTTCTGCATCATCCACTTTGAGCGCCACCGGAACCATTGCCTTGAGGGAACGCTTCGGTAATTTCTCCTGGGAGACCAGGTACCTGCGCAGCGCGCCGGCACAAACCGCAAGGACCACGTCGTTAACAGTTCCGTCCAGCGCTTCGCCAATCGCGTGGAAACGGTCCATGCTCCATGACTGCGCGACAAAACGCCTGGATCCACTCACGTTGGAGCTGAAGGTCGTGCGGGGAATATTTCGCCATGGCACGGCCAGTGCCCCGCCGGCGCCAAGCCAGGTTTTTGCGTAATCTTTAACGACGCCAAGCAAATTCATTGAGGTGCCGTATTGCTGTTTGAGGAAATCGGTAACGACTTTGAGCTCACTTTTGGTCGGCACGACTTTCCGGGCGTGTTTCTCCTTTTTGACCTGCTGATAAACCGCGAGAGAAAGCGGGGAATGTGGGGTGCGTGTCTTCGGGCTGGTCGAACACATTGCTTCCACCAGTTTAAGGGCGCTGACCCCATCGATGGTGGCGTGATGGAGTTTCATGTACAAAGCAATCTGGCCGCTCTCCAGGCCTTCGATCAGGTATACCTCCCACAGCGGTCGGTTGCGGTCAAGCAAGGTACTGTGCAGGCGGGACACCAGGGCGAACAGTTCCCGGTAGCGGCCGGGCTGCGGCAGGGCGGAGTGCCGTACATGATAATCCATGTCGATGTTCCGGTCTTTTTCCCAGTACAGACCACCCACGGGGCCGGCTCTGCCCGTTGTAACGTATTCGCCGAAAGGCGGCCGCAATTCTTCCGATGAACACAGGGTATCGTAAAGATTGGCCAGGAATACCTCCCGGTCCTCGTTCTCCGGAGGGGTAAACAGGAACAATCCGCCAACGTGCATCGGAACTTCCCGCCGTTCCAGGTAAAGGAAGCTGGCGTCCGCCAAATCAATCTTTCTCATGGTGCTATCTCAAGAGTCGCTGTCTTTCCGGTTTATACCAGATGAGTCCATTGGAGGCACGTTCTTGTTTTACCGCGGCTACACACGGCAGTGCCTAGTCCGCGGCTACTCCCAATTCGGTTACCACCCATTCGCCGTCGTCGGATTCCGTTTCCGCCGTTCCGGTAACCACCACGCGGTCAGCGGCGAAACTCCCGTCAGCCAGGAATGCAGAGCGAATGGTCTCTGCGCGGTTATTTGCCAACTGTTCAAGATCCTGGGTAGAAATAACCTCTGCAGCCAGCAGGCGGTCGCGCAGTTCGGCAGCATACGCCAGGTCGTCCAGAACGGGCTTACCCTCCGGGTCATCCAATGGTGGCCGGGTTTGTGCTGCCTTCAGGTCTGACAGCGATTGCTCCGGGAAGCGCTCTACCAACATCAATTCGAGTACCGACCGGATTTCCTCATCCAGCATACCGCTCTCATCAGCGGGATTGGCTGCCTCTTCATCAAGGCGGGCGACTACCTGCTCTCTCAGGCTGAAGAACTGCAATTTTGGTGTATCGACTTCAGAATCGTACGGGCCCTTGATTTCGATGCGCAATTCCGGGCGTTGCTGCAGCGCCTGTTGCAACTGGGCGATCTTTTCCAGCTCCGGCGGGGTCAGATCCGACCGTCCGGCCAGGAACTGGAACTGGCCCAGGTCTTCGGAGTCGACGCCGATCAGGTTGCCGAGCAGCCGAAAGGGAGCCGAAACGATTTTTGTAATCAACCCGGAAAATGCTTTCCATATCACACCGCCGATCTTGAATTCCGGATCGTTAATGTCGCCCTGTACGGGCAGGTCGATATCGATGACGCCGTTAGAGTCGGTCAGTAACGCCACCGCCAGGCCAAGCGGCAGGCTGGCCGCCTCAGGATTATCCACCTTGTCGCCCAGCACCAGGCCGCTCAGGATCATCTGGTTGCTGCCCTGCATCTGGCCCTTTTTGATGATGTATTCCAGGTCGAGGTTCAGCTTGCCCTCGTCTATTTTTTGTCCAGCAAATTGAGCCGAATACGGCGAGAGATTGGACATGAGCAGGTTGCGGAATTCGACCGTGACGTCGGTGTCCGAAACCGGTTCGAACACACTCATGGCGCCTTCAATTCTGGCCAGGCCGTACTCATCCACCTGGCCTTCCAGACGAATATTCGAAGGCTCGCTGCTCGAGGTATCCATGGTGGAAAGGGTTCCATCCATAGCAGTTATGTGCGTGGCAAAGGGCAAGGGAAGTGACAGGTCGGAAAAATCCATCGAGGCATCGTTGATGTTGATGCCGCCGATAACGAACGCCCAGGCAGGCCCGCTGGTGTCCACTGAATCATTTTCATCGGGGGTTCCAGGTACCGCCAGGCCGGATAGGTTGGTGGTCATGTCCTGGTAGATTTTGAAGCGTCCAAAGGGGCGTTCAAATTTCATACTCGAGAGCCGCAGTTTTCTTGCGATGCCATCCAGCTCAAACCGGTCGATTTCCAGTTGATCCCAGCCAAGCAGTTTTTCTTCCTGGACGGTATCGGTAATGTCCAGGCCGGCTACTGCCAATTCGCCGGATATTTCCAATGTCTTATCGGCGTCGATCGCAACGTCAAGCACTGAGTTCAGGCTACCGTTTTCGACCCGGAGGTTGAGCGCCTGCTGCAGGTAAGGCTGCACCAGCTGTAGCTGGATGTCGCTGGCACTGGCCTGCCCGGCCATGGAAAATTCCGGAAGCGCCACGACCTCGCCTGCAAAGCCAAACGATCCGTCCCCGGACAGCTTGCCGTCCAGTTTGAGCGGTATACGGCGGCCTTCTTCATTGCCCATATTTTCAGCACTGAACTGCAGTCCGCTCAGCGACACTGCTGCCGGCGGTGAAATGCTGTTATCGGCAAACTCGGCTTGCCCACCGTCCAGGACAAACTTCTCGATCTCCACCTGCCAGGCGGTAGACGCCGAATCCGTATCGTCATTGCCGGAATCCGCTATTGAATTTTCTGCCTTGAGGTCCAGCAGGTTGAGCCGACCCGCTTGGTCCAGCGAGGCAACCAGTCCGGGTTCAGAAACGTGTACGCGGGCGAAACGGATTTCATTTTCCGGGTAGCGCAATTTGCCCCCGCTGAGTTCCAGTGAGCCGAGCGAAAAGAATTTCGTGACCGGATCCAGGCCGGAAACAGCAACGTCTGTCACATTAACGGCGAGGTCATCGAGTGCCACTGCAATGTTTCCATCTTGCCGGGCCTTGACGCGATAGCGTGTGCTCATCGACATCGTGGCATTCATCGACTCCAACGGCAACACGGCTTCCAGGTAGGCAATGGTCTGGCTGAGGTGGGAGTTCTCAATGGCCAGTTCACCCTCGGAATCCAGCGGCGCCAGGCTGAGGTTTCCCTGCCATTTCAGGGTCGTGTCGCCGGGCAACTGGATCATGACCGATTGCTGTCCGTACTGGTCCGGAAGGGTATTGAGTTCCTGGATTGATACGTTGATCGGCCCGATGTTTAAATCGACGGGTGTTGCCGGCACGCGGTCACGAAAATCCAGGCTTCCGCCATTCAGGCTCAGATCATGGATCAGCAGCCTGGGCAGGCCGCTATCTTCCTTCGAGTGAAGCTCTTCCGCATCCGGCGTGGAGTCCGCATCGGCCAGCAGGCGGCTCAGGCGCGTGTCGTCCAGCGCGAAACGCTCGAAATATAAGTAGGCGCCATCCAGGCGGACTTCACGGAAAGTCCAGGCGCGGTGATACAGGCTCGAGAGCTGAAAATTGACGACAAATTCATCGAAACCAACCAGTTTGACATCATCGGTATCGATCAGGCCGAAGCCTGTGGCCCGGAGGCTCAGGGTATAGGGATTGAACCGGACCTTTTGCAGTGAAGCCTCACGTCCGAACTTCTCCCGGGCAGTGTCTACGACCAGCTTGTTGACCAGCACCGGTACCAGGAAAAAACCGCAAACGGTATACAACAGGACAAGCAGAATGGCCCAGAACCGTTTTCTTCGGGGATTGAGCCAAATTTCCTGCAAGGAACGGGGTTGTATGTGTGCGGATTCTGAATTGGACGTGGTCATGATCGGGTACAAAAATTTGGCAGAATTCCAGCGTAACATATATGGGGCCTCGCTGGTCTGCTTCCAGACTGGTTGCCAAAGCGTTAAAGTCTTTTGATATTATCGGGTTACTTTCGGGGCAGGAACCGCAAACTTGAATATCTACCATCGAGTCCGATCCTTGGCAGGCTTCGCCATAAAAAGAGCTTCTTTGGCCTCGATGCTATTGATACTTTTTGCCTGTGCAGGTCCGTCCTTGCGTGATGAGATTAAAAAGACCGAGCCGTCATTTGCCAAACCGGTCGCAACCGCGGGGATCCTCGCAGAGATGGCCAACGATATATCCAGCCGTTACGGGCAGGAATATTCGGGTTTCAGGCTGTTGGATTCCAGTTATGACAGCCTTTTGTGGCGCCTGGCATTGATCGATTCCGCCGTGTCTTCCCTGGATATCCAGGCCTACCTCTGGTATCCGGACAACGCCGGGCGACTGATCCTGCAGCGAGCGGTGGACGCTTCCCGCCGCGGGGTCCATGTGCGACTGGTTGTCGATGACCTCCTGACCATTGGAATGGACCAGCTGATCTATGAACTGGACAATGCGCCCAATATCGAAGTCAGGCTGTTCAATCCGTGGAAAAAACGCAGCATGCTCGCGCGGGGCGGACAGATGGTTGCCGAGTTTGAAAGGCTCAATACGCGCATGCACGACAAGCTGATGATTGCTGATGGGAATGCCGCAGTCGTGGGAGGGCGTAACATCGGGGATCACTATTTTGGTCTGAGCCACGACTATAATTTTCATGATCTCGACTTGCTGGGTTTTGGAGAAATCGCCCAACAGGCCAATGGCATGTTCGACCATTTCTGGAACAGCGAATGGGTGGTGTCCGCCGATAACCTGGATACCGGGCACGATGCGGAATTCGCCCAGCAGCAGTGGCAGCAGATCCGGGAGAAAAACCTCGCCGCAGAGGAGTTGAAGCCGTTTGGTACAGAGGTGCGCGACTGGAGTGAAGAGCTGGCGGCCGTGTCAAAAGAACTGCATCCGGGCACCAGCTACCTGGTCTTTGACTCAACCACCGCCGAGGGAATTGAACAGAATGTTGCCGGGAAAATGTTTGGTTTCATGGGACTGGCCAAGGAGGAGCTGCTGATCACCAATGCCTATATCATCCCCGGACCGCCCGGGATCGAATTCATCCAGGGCATGACAGACAACGGGGTAAAGGTTCGAATCCTGACCAACTCACTGGAGTCTCACGATGTGCCGGCCGTAAACAGCCACTACAAGAAATGGCGGGACGATTTTATCAACGCCGGTGCTGAACTTTATGAACTCCGTGCTGATGCTGAAATCCAGGAAATTGTCGACGTGCCGCCCGTTCAGGGCGGGTTCGTGGGCCTGCATACCAAGGCTATGGTCGTCGACAGGAAAATGGTCTTTATTGGGTCCATGAACTTCGATCCGCGTTCCATCAATATCAACACCGAGGCCGGTGCATTCGTGAATAGCCCGGGTCTTGCCGAAGACCTGGCCCGGGTCATGGAGCGGGACATGAGCCCTGCCAACGCCTGGCAGGTGTTTCTGGACGACAAGGGTAAACCCTATTGGGTCAACAGCGATAAGACGGTGTACAAGCAACCGGCGCGTAATGGCAATCAGCGCATCATGGACAAGATATTCATGATGTTTCCGAAAGATCAGTACTGATTAGTGTTTTCAAATGAATTTGTGCCGGGCCGCTGTCATCAACAGCGGCCCGGTTAACCCATTTTGTTCAGCGCCTCCTGTTCCCTCCACCCCTTGGCGTTGGTCGCGCCATTTCCCGTGACCGGCCGACCTGGCGGGACTGGTGCGCCCGGTTCAGGTCATTGCGGTTGATAGAACCCTGGGAAGGCCTGCTCGAAGGCCGTGTCGCTGGCTGAGTTGCCGGTCTGGTCGCAGGACGCGTTGCCGGTTGGTTTGCCGGCCTGGCCGCAGGACGTGTTGCCGGCTGAGTTGCTGGCCGGGATGATGGCTTGCTTGCCGGCGCATTCTTCCACGATCCATCCTGGCGGGTTTGCCACTTGTCCCCGTCGCGCCGGGCAACATTGCCGCTTCGGTCGGCGTAAACATTGTTGGCCCGGTTGGCCGGCCGCGCCTGTTGCCGGTCCCGGTTCACGGCAGCCCGGTCGGCATTGCGTGCACGGTTATCCGCCCGGTTGTATAAATTCCGGTTCTGCAGGTCATTGTCTCGCTGCCGGTTACCGCCACCGATCTTGTTATTGAAGTTGTTCCGGTTGCCGATGTTAACGTTGTTGCCGATGTTGATGTTACCGGTGTTGATCACGACCGGGCGGCGGTAGCCGCCTCCATACCAGCCACCGCAGCAGCCCCAGGGCCGGTATGCGCCGCCCCAGCCGCCACCCCAACTCATGCCGAAGCTGAAAAAGCCAT